>CAMDLR010000010.1 GCA_945901845.1 Sediminibacterium ginsengisoli
ATGCTTAAAAAAATAAATGTTTTTGACGCCTTTATTGATGGCGCCAAAGGCGGCTTTGATGTGATTTTAAAAATCATTCCTTACCTCGTTGGCATGCTGGTTGCTATTCGCGTATTTAGAGATAGTGGTGCCCTTGGATATATGGTGGATGGACTTAGTTGGGTAATTGGATTAACCGGGGTAGATACCGCGTTTACGCCTGCCTTACCGGTGGCTATTATGAAACCATTTAGTGGGAGTGGTGCAAGAGGGCTGATGCTAGATGTAATGAAATCAAATGGCCCTGATTCTTTTGTAGGAAAATTGGCATCTACGTTTCAGGGATCTGCAGATACTACTTTTTATATCATCGCTCTTTATTTTGGTAGCGTAGGTATCAAAAAAGTACGTTATGCGATTTGGGCAGGGGTGTTAGCGGATTTAATTGGTGTAGTGGCTGCAATACTTATTGGCTACGTATTTTTTATGTAGTTTTCTCGCCCGCCATTTCCATTACAATTTTCCATTCGGCGGGTTTAACCGTTTGTACGGATAGTCTACCAAGTCTTACAAGGTCCATATCTTGTAATTTAGCATGTGCCTTAATGTCTGCAAGCTTCACGGTTTTTTTAAGCTTTTTAAAGGGCTTAAAATCAACGACAAGCCATGCTGGATCTGGGGTTGTAGGGTCTTGGTATGATTCCTTGACTACTTTAGCAATGCCTACTATTTCCATGCCTTCATTGGAGTGGTACCAAAAAGCGAGATCACCTTTTTTCATGGATCTTAAATTATTGCGCGCGCCATAATTTCTAACACCATCCCAAAATGTTTGTTTGTCATTTTCAAACTGATCCCAACTGTATTTGAAAGGTTCCGATTTGATAAGCCAGTAATTCATTTTGAAAACTATTTATGTCGTAAAATACTATGATAAATATTATGCTTCGCTTGCAAGTACGTCTGCTAAATGCAGCACTTTTAATCCCGAGTGTTTATGCATTAAGCAACCATCTATGTGCATTAGGCAACTCATATCGGTACTAATAATATATTCGGCGCCCGTAGCTGCTGCGTTGGTGGTTTTTTGATCACCCATCGCAATACTGATAGGTTCAAATTTTACGGCAAAGCTGCCTCCAAATCCACAACAGGTTTCTACATCATTCATCTCGATAAGCTCTAGTCCTTTAACCTTGCTCAATAGCGCGCGGGGCTCTGTTTTGGTATTGCACTCACGAAGAGCTGCACAACTATCATGGTAGGTAACTTTGCCATTAAACGTAGCGCCAACGTCATCAATTTTTAAAACATTGATTAAGAAATCTGAGAGTTCGTAAATACGAGCCGATGTTTTTTTAGCAATATTTATTTGTGCAGAGTTGTCGTATAATTTACCGTAGTAGTTGCGTACAAAGCCAGTACAGCTTGCACTTGGCGATACGATGTAATCGGTGCCATTAAAATCATCTAAGAATTTATCACAAACGCTTTTAGATTCCGACCAAAAACCCGCATTAAATGCAGGCTGGCCACAACAGGTTTGGTTGGCATTGTATTTGACCGTACAACCTACTTTATCCAACACTTTTACCATGTTAAACGCTACCTGAGGGTAGAGCTGATCAATAAAGCAAGGAATAAATAACTGTACGTTCATTTATTTATTTTTCACTACCTAAACGGTAGATGTATTTGTCTGCTAAAAAGCCTTTATCCGTTGTAGGATATTTTTCCTTGATTTCTTTGTATAGAGCTAAAGCTGCTTCATTTTTTCCAGTAGTTTCTGAAAGAAGGGCAGCTCTAAATAAATATTCAGATGCGTTGCTTTCGTCTTCAGAAAAACTAGCAGCCGCTTTTTTATAATAATCTATGGCTTCGTCTTTTTTGTTAAGCTCAGCACTTGCATCACCTAAAGCACCAATCGCTAACATTTGAATTTGCTTAGCATCTGTAGAAAAATCTTTTAGGTATTTGATGGCGTTGTTAAAATCACCAAGCTTTAAATAGCTAACACCAGCATAGTAGCCAGCAATATTTGCAGCCTTGGTTCCATCGTAGTTTTTAATAATATATAATACACCTTTGCTTACACCATCGCCATTTAAAACAAGGTTAGAAGAGTCTAGCGCAAAATATTCCTGTGCTTTAATCATCGCTTCAGAAGCTTTTTCTTCTTTAGGGGTAACAATGTATTCTTGGTATCCATACCAACCACCCACTACTACTAAAATAACAGCAGCTGCAGTAGCGATTTTTTTACCACTTGTATTCCAAAAATCGGTTGCTCCTACTAGGCCTTCGTTGTTTGTGTGTTTTACTTCGTTTTCTGACATGGTATTTGTTTTCTTGTAATTTTGTAATTGTGGTTAGTCTACTATGAACGGATAATTTTCGTCTAGGTAAACATCTTTTAAAACTTCGCTATCATCTGGCCAAGGGCTTTCTTCAGCAAATTTCACACTCTGCTCAACAATGGCATCAATTTTTTGATCGATGGCTTGTAAGTCAGCTTCAGTGGCAAATCCATTTTCTAAAATGGTTTCACGCACTTTAGTGATAGGGTCTTGATTTTTGTAATCTTCCACCTCTTCTTTACTTCTATATTTTTGTGGATCTGATACAGAGTGTCCTTTGTATCTGTAAGTTTTCATTTCTAGTAAAGTTGGACCTTCACCATCTCTACCTCTTTTTACAGCCCTTGCTACACCTTCGTGAACAAGTTCAGGAATCATTCCATCAATAACATCGGCAGGCATATCGTATGCATCTGCTAATTTGTAAATATCTGTTACATTACTAGTACGCTCAATAGAGGTACCCATGGCGTAATTATTGTTTTCACAAATAAATACCACTGGTAATTTCCAAAGCATCGCTAGGTTAAATGTTTCATGTAAGATACCCTGACGTGCAGCGCCATCACCAAAATAGCAAAGAACCACATTACCTGTGCCTTTGTATTTTTCAGCGAAAGCTAAACCGCCAGCAGTTCCAATTTGCGCGCCCACAATACCATGTCCACCAAAAAATCGGTGTTCGAGGCTAAAGAAGTGCATACTGCCTCCTTTACCTTTGGCACAACCGGTTGCTTTACCATACAATTCGGCCATACAAGCATCGGCAGATACGCCTTTTGCAAGCGCTAAACCGTGGTCACGGTAGGCAGTAATAAATGGATCGTCGTGCTGGGTAGCTGTCATACAGCCCGCTGCTATTGCTTCTTGGCCAATGTAAGCGTGGAAAAATCCACGGATCTTACCTGCCATTTTATACATTTCTTCTGATTTAAGCTCAAACTGGCGAATCAGCTGCATCAGCTCGTACCAGTAGAGGTAGGTTTCTTTTGAGAATTTAGTAGGCACTAGTCAAAATTTTGAGGTGCAAATATACGGGTTAAACATTAAAAATTTAGGCTTCGTTTAGGAACGGATACTTATAATCTACGGGTGGATTAAAGGTTTCTTTGATGGTCCTTGCGCTAAGCCAGCGGTACAAATTAATGAGGCTACCAGCCTTGTCGTTGGTACCTGAGGCACGAGCACCCCCAAACGGTTGTTGGCCAACTACAGCCCCTGTAGGTTTATCGTTGATGTAAAAGTTACCCGCGGCATGGCGTAATTTATTGGTAGCCAGCTCCACAGCTGCTCTATCTTGCGATATAATAGCCCCTGTTAAAGCGTATTTTGACGTTGTATTAACCAGATCAAGGGTTTTTTCAAAGGCTTCGGCTTTGTAGGTGTAAATGGTTAAAACCGGTCCAAAAATCTCTTCGCACATAGTTACGTACTTAGGATCAGACACTTCAATAACGGTTGGCTCAACAAAATATCCGTCTTTTTTGCTGTAATTACCACCCACGATTATTTTCGCTTTTGTATCCTTTTTAGCCCTATCAATATATTTTGCAATGTTATTAAATGATTTTTCATCAATAACCGCGTTTACAAAATTGGAGAAGTCTTCTACGGTTCCCATTTTCATGGATTGAACGGCAGCTACTAATTTAGTTTTGATTGCCGGAGCGATGTTACTAGGAAGGTAAGCCCTTGAAGCAGCCGAACATTTTTGTCCTTGGAATTCAAAAGCACCTCTTGCAAGTGCAGTAACAACGGTATCAACATCTGCAGATTTATGCACCATCACAAAATCTTTACCGCCAGTTTCACCAACAATGCGCGGGTATGATTTGTATTTTGGAATATTTTCACCAATCACTTTCCACATATTATTAAACACACCTGTAGAACCTGTAAAGTGCACGCCCGCAAAATCGGGGTGTGAGAAACATACTTCACCAATGGTTGGTCCGTCCACATAAATTAAATTGATCACACCATCAGGTAAGCCGGCTTCTTTTAAAATGCGCATAAACATTTGTGCCGAATATATTTGCGTGTTGGCTGGTTTCCAAACAACGGTATTGCCGCACATCGCAGCAGAAGTAGGTAGGTTGCCACCAATGGCTGTAAAGTTAAAAGGTGTTACCGCTAAAACGAATCCTTCAAGTGCACGCCATTCTAGCCGGTTGTGCATGCCAGGCGCAGATGCTGGTTGTTGCTTGTATATTTCACTTAAAAAGTGCACGTTAAAACGTAAAAAATCGATGAGCTCACAAGCAGCGTCAATTTCAGCTTGATATGCATTTTTACTTTGACCAAGCATGGTGGTACCATTAATATGGTAGCGGTATTTGGTAGCTAATAAATCTGCTGCTTTTAAAAATATATGGGCTCTATTTTCCCAAGACATGGCAGCCCATGCATCTTTTGCTTTAAGTGCTGCATTAACGGCATCTATGGCGTGTTTTTTATTACCCGCATGAAAATGTCCAAGCACATGTGCGCGCTCGTGTGGCGGGTGTATGGCTACTTTTTTTCCGGTCCTTACGGCTTTGCCGCCAATATACATTGGTATATCAATAACCTGTTTTTTTAAGGCAGCGAGTATTTTTTTAAGTCCAGCACGCTCTGCGCTTCCGGGTGCGTAATTTAATACGGGTTCGTTGGCGGGTTGCGGATAATGAAATGTTCCAATTGACATAATGCTATCTTTTATAGTTGTCGACTATGAATTATTCTGGTAATAAAACAAATTTTGCTTTATTGGCTTCGTTAAAATATTTATTGGCGAGTGCCTTAGTTGTTGCAACGTCAATTAGATTGATGCGGGCAGGTGCTTGTAAAATTTTAGTGGGGTCTGAACCTCTAAATATAGCTTGCTCTAATCTGTAGCGCCAGTAGCTATTTTCTTTCACATCATTTTCTAGGCTTCTAGTTTGCTCTGCTTTTACTTTATCAATATTAATTTGTGCTACACCATTTAATTTGGTTTGCTTGATTTCTTCTTCTACAAGTGCAATTAATTTTTCTACATTTTCTGGGGCACAACCAAATCTAATAGTGATACTGTATGATTTTTTAGGTTCTTTATTAATGCCGCCGCTAATGCCAACGCCATATACGCCACCTGCATCTTCACGAAGTGTTTCTCTTAATTTAATACCCATGGCTTTGGTTAACTGGTCTAGTTGTAATTCATCTAGGTCTGCAATGTTAGCAAGGGTGCCTGTATAAAATAATTGTACGCTCGCTTTTGCTTCTTTACCTTTTTTAAGGGTTTTAGAAATGTTGCCAGTAGGATATGCAGCACCATAATCTTTGTACATTTCTGATGTACCTGATGCAGGTAATGAGGCAATATACATTTCAGTTAACTGCTTAAGGCTGTCAAGGTTTACATTACCTACAAACGTAAATACAAACTGACCAGCATTGCTAAAGCGCTCTTTAAAGATATTAAAGCTTCTGTCTAGATTGAGTTGGTCAAGCATTTCTACAGTTAGAGGCTTACGTCTTGGGTTGTAGTTACCCATCACATATGCTACGGTATCAGAAAATACAGATGCTGGGTCGTTGTTTTTATTGGTAAGCTGCACTTTGTACTGCTGTAAAATAAATTGGAATATTTGAGCGTCTTTACGAGGTGCTACAAAATAACCATGAAGTACTTCTAGGGCTGTAGTTAAATCTTTGGGGCTACTGCTTCCGGTAAAACCTTGCATGTATTCTGCAATGGATGGGCTTACCGCAAAGTTTTTACCTGCAAACATTTTTTGCATGCTCTGAAAATCAATATTACCCATGCCGCCGTATGATGCTACGATTGACGCGTTAGAGGCATTTACAAAATCGGCATCTGAATAAAGTGATGATCCACCCCAGCTGATGCCAGAGAATTGAATTTCATCATTTTTAAATGTAGTAGGCTTGACAATTACTTTTGCGCCATTTGATAAGGTCCAAACGCGCGTTCCAATGCTGTCGTATATTTTTTCTGAAACAACTTTACCAGCTACTGGTGCTTTAGGTAATAGTGGTCCTGAAGCTACTTTATCTTGGTAAGCATTTAGTTTTGCAATGGGTTTAGCAAGTATTGCTTTGATGCCAGCTTCCGTCAATAAATTTTCTTTTTCTTTTTCAGGCGCGAGTACTAAAACAGTTTTACCTGTAACGTTAAGCCACTGATTGATTAACGCATTTACTTCCTGTATTGCAATAGTAGGAAGGTAACGCTGGTACATTTCAAATTCTTTTTCGATTCCAGGGATGGCTTCGCCTTTTAAAAAGTTGCGCACATATTCCTGTAAAATTTGAACCGATTTTGTTTTATCTTTTTCTTTAAAAGAATTTTCCATGCGAGACATTACGTTTTTAACCGCTCTGTCAAGTTCAGATTGCACAAAGCCATACTGCTTCACTCTTTCGTTTTCTGTTAGGATGGCATTAAATGCCGCTTCCATTTCTTTAGCTGTTTTAGGAACGGCTAAAAGGGTAAAGGCGTCTTTGTCTCCAATGAATTCGCCATAGCTACTGCTCGCAAATAAAAACGGTGCTTCTGGTTTTTGAGATAGTTCGTCTAATCGGCTACTCATCATTTGGTTGAAGAGTTCGCGCACCATACCTTGTCTGTATTCTCCTTCGGTGGTCGCTTCTTTAACAGCGGGAAGCATGTAAAACATTTGAAGCACATTGTATGCCTGCTCCGGATCCGTTAAAATAGAAATGCGGGTATCTGTAAAAGCAGGGATGCTAAATTTAGTGCGTGGTTTTGGACTAGCCGGGTTGGTGAGTTTACCAAAATGCGCTTGAATCATTTTTTCTGTTTCAGCTACATCAATATCGCCCACCACAATCACCGCTTGTAAATTAGGACGGTACCAATCTTTGTAAAATCCGGTAAGCTCACTGTATGGAGCTCCATTGATACTTTCTTTGGTACCAATTGGAAGTCTTTTAGCGTATTGAGAACCATTTAAAATAATAGGGAAATACTTGTCTCTTAAACGGGCATCTGCACCTCTGCCTAAGCGCCACTCTTCTGTTACTACACCACGCTCTTTATCAATTTCGGCGGGATCAAAACTTACTTGGTGTGCCCAGTCTTCTAAAACCTGCATGGCTTTTTTATACACCATGGGGCTATCGGTAGGAACCTGCAATTCGTAAACAGTTTCATCAAAACTAGTGTACGCATTTAAGTCGGCACCAAAGTTTACACCACTTTTTTCTAGGAAGTCTACCAATTCTTGCTTTTTAAAATTCTTGGTTCCATTAAAACACATGTGTTCTACAAAGTGTGCAAGGCCTCTTTGCTTTTCTGTTTCTAAAGTTGAACCAGCGTTTACAACAAGTCTTAACTCGGCTCTATTTTTAGGCTCTACATTTTTTCTGATATAGTAGGTGAGTCCGTTGGCGAGTTTGCCAATCTTAACTTTTGAATCAACGGGTAATTTTGCATCCGTTGGTTTTTGTGCGGTACTAACATAAAAAGTACCAACGAGTAAGATGAGTAGTAAATGTTTGATGCTTTGTTTCATAGTTTCTATTTTTTATCCTGCATGGTGAAGCCCCAATGAAAATCCTAATTTTTCAATTAAGCTTTTTGGTAGTGCAGGAATTTTTTTTCTTTCAATTAAATAAGTAGAGAGGCCCGAAAGGTCTCTGTAAATAAAATGTTTGTTGAGCGCGCCTTCCAAATAACCAGCCCCAGATGTATTACCAGTACCCACACGCATACCAATCATGCGGCGTACCATAATTAAATGTTTATGACGCCAATTGCTCATGAGGTGATCGATCTCAATTAAGGCGTCTAAGACCTGGTAAGAAGTTTGAAAAATAGGGTAGTCGCGATAGAGCATAATAAAGAGTGCCGCCTGCATCGCTTTTGGCGAAAAAGAGCTTCTTAAATTGGCTAACATTTCGGGTGTTGCATCTGTTGGAATTTTTTCGAAAAAAACGTAGTCGAAATCATTAATTTTCGAAGCTTCGCGCGGGGTTAATCCAGACAAATAAATCCTGCGGTATTCGTCCCAAAATTTGGTACCAAATTCGTCATTAAAAAACGGCATTCTTTCGAGCCATTCGTTGATGCGGGATAATAAACTTTTATCGGTTTCGGCGGTAGAAATTTGGTTGTAATCGGGTTTGTCAAATCCGCCTTCGTCGGTTCTTTTGTAATATTCTTTTTGATGCCTGTTGTCAATTTCTAAACCAAGTTTTGCTTCGATGAGTCGGAACTGTTTGGATTGAAATCCGGAAGAAGGGGTAAGCAAATTTCTGAACGCTAAAAAGTCGAGCGGCGTCATGGTGTCAAGTACGTTTACTTGATCGTTTAGAAGCTGTAAAATTTTTATAATTCGGCCAAGACGATGACGCACCAAATTCATATCTTCGGCATTATCATTGATGGCGGGTTGGCCAAAAACACCCAGCACATAATCGAGTTCAAAAATGATTTGTTTGAACCAAAGTTCGTAGGCCTGATGAATCACAATAAACAACATTTCGTCATGTGCTTTTTCGTGACCGTCCGTAAAACTAACAGGATACTGTGCATCTAAAACTTTGTCTAGATGTAGGTAGTCTGCGTAGTATAAAGCCTTCTTTTCCATAGTGTTAAACCAGTTACAAAGAAAAGCAATTTTTAGCCTGCGCTACCCACAGTTTACCCCCAAAAAGTATTGTATATTTGCGGTATGACGCGCGAACAATTGGTGGCTCAAATTGGGGCTAAAAAATCATATTTATTGGTGGGGTTAGACTCCGAAGTTTCTAAATTGCCAAAGCACTTGCAAGGCAAGCCAGACGCGGTTTTGGCGTTTAATAAACAAATCATTGATGCCACCAAAGATTACTGTGTTGGGTATAAAATTAATACTGCTTTTTACGAGTCTGAAGGGGTAAAAGGATGGGAAACCATGCAGCAAACACTAGCATATATCCCCAAAAATTTGTTCACAATTGCCGATGCAAAGCGGGGGGATATTGGCAATACCTCGGCCCAATATGCCCGAACTTTTTTTGAAACCATGCAGTTTGACGCGGTTACAGTAGCTCCTTATATGGGAGAAGATAGCGTGCGTCCTTTTCTAGAATATCAAAATAAATGGACCATTGTTTTGGGATTAACTTCTAATGCAGGAAGCCAAGATTTTGAACAATTATCTATCGCTAATACGGGTAAGCAATTATACGAAGTTGTACTAGAAAAAATAGCCAATTGGGGCACACCCAATAATTTAATGTTTGTGGTGGGTGCTACCAAGGCAAGTGATTTTGTAGGCATTAGAAATATCATTCCAAACCACTTTTTATTGGTACCTGGCGTTGGTGCACAAGGGGGTAGTTTAGAAGAAGTTTCGCGCTATGGTGCAATACCAGATTGCGGTTTGTTGGTAGCCGCAAGTAGGGCCATTATTTTTGCTAGTAACGGGGAAGATTTTGCCGAGGCTGCTGCTCAAGCTGCTAAAAATTATGCCACTGAAATGGCTGGTTACTTGACATTATAATTCAAATTTTTGTAGTAGTAAGTTTGCCCAAATTTGGTGCATGTTGGCACTATAATGAAGGCCATCTTGCGCAATCATTTCTGGCGCACAATTTCTGGTTACATCCGTGATATAAATGAACTCAATTTCCATGTCTTCACAGCGCTTTTTTATCACCTCATTAAAGGCATCAATTTGCGCACTAATTTCTGTCAAATTCAACCCTGTTTCCTGCGCTTTGTTTTGAGCAAATGGGGTATGTGACCAATCAGGTATGGAAAGCACAAAAACGCGGTTGTTTTGGTGCCCATTATACTGCAATGCTTTGAGTAATAAAAAGGTAAATTCTTGGTCAAATTCTGTGATGGATAAATTTTGGTATTGGTTATTTACGCCTATTAAAAGTGTGACAAAATCATATTGTTTTTGGAGTAAAGTATGGATCAAATGGGTGGCCAATTCGTTCGTGGTCCAACCAGTTTTTGCCACAATTTCTGGTGCGTTAAAACCCGGGTGTTTGGCCCTTAGTTGCCTCACCAATTGGTATGGAAAACTTTCATGTAAGGGTACCGATTCTCCAATCGTGTAAGAATCGCCTAGGGCTAAATAAGTGGGGTGCATGGTACCTAATTTAAAATGATTTCAAGATTTCGTAGAACCTATACACATCTGCAAAACTGCAATAAAGTGGTGCAGGCGCTACTCGAATGACACCTGGTTCTCTATAATCAACTATAATGCCATGGTCTTTCATTTTCTGGTAAATTTCCTTTCCTTTTTCTTCAAAAAACAAACAGAGTTGTGCACCCCGTTGGGTTGGGTCGGAAGGGGTAATAAGGGTAAAAGAAAGAGACGTTAATTGTTCCAATAAGAAGGCTAAATAGCCGGTTAGTGCAATGCTTTTATTGCGTAAATTTTGCATGCCAGCTTCTTCAAAAATTGACAAAGATGCTTTTAAGTTTACGGTATTAAATACCTGTGCGGTACTGATATTCCAACCCGATGCAGTGGGTTTTGCAATAAATCCTTTTTCCATTTTAAAGCGGGTTGCTTCATCATTGCCCCACCAACCAGCTAGGCGAGGTGTGTCTATATTAGTAGCATGTTTTTCATGCACAAATACGCCACCTACTGCGCCTGGGCCAGCGTTCAAATACTTATAAGAACACCATACTGCAAAATCTACATTCCATGCGTTTAATTGCATGGGTACATTGCCCGCAACATGCGCTAAATCAAACGCTGCGATGGCACCCACTTTATGTGCTGCATCTGTTATGGATTTGATATCAAAAAGTTGGCCAGTATAATAATTAATGCCACCAAAAAGTACCATCGCTAGCGAATCACCGGCGGCTTCAATGGCCGTAACAATGGCACTGTTTTCAATTGTTTTTTTACATGCTTCTGGTTTAATTTCTATTATAGCAACCTCAGGGTCTAGGTTAAAATGCTTAACGAGTGTTTCTACGGCGTACTGATCGGAGGGGAAGGCGCCGGCTTCCATCATTATTTTAAAACGGGTAGAAGTAGGCTTATAAAAACTGAGCATTAAGAGGTGCAAGTTTACAGTAAGGGCATTCATCACTGTAATTTCATCTTCTTTTGCGCCCATCATATTAGCTAGGGTGGCCCTAGTATATTCCTGGTAATTAAGCCATGGATTGGTGCCGCCAAAATAGCCGCCAATGGCTAAATCTCTCCAACTGGTAAGTTCAGTTTCTATGGCAGCGGCTACATTTTTAGGCTGAAGTCCAAGTGAATTTCCACAAAAATAAATGACATCGTTGTCACCATGTTTTGGGAAATGGAACTGCGATTTAAACGGCGCTAGTGGATCATTGGCATCCATGTTTGCGGCAAATGATGGTGACGCTAAATAAGCGTTAGAATACTGGTACATACAATAAAGTTAACGCCCCTTGTGCACAAAGGTTCACCCGGCTGTCATTTTTATATATAAATGTGTAACATAATGGCCAATATTTTAGCAGAATGCTTATTTTCATCTCCTCTATAAATCCAATTCTATGAAGTATTGCACATCCCTTTTTTGCCTCTTTGTTGCCGTCCTATTTATGAGCGGTTCAGCTACTGCACAGCAGGTACCCGTAACCAAGGCTAACTATGCCCTTGCCGCAAGGTTCTCTCCTAAAAAAGTAGATAAACTTATTTTTTCTACATCGGTGGATCCGCATTTTCTAAAAAAGTCGGAACGCTTTTGGTATATGTATGAAACCACAGAAGGTAAAAAATGGTATATCATAGATCCGATTAAAGCAGAAAAGAAATTACTTTTTGATAACGCCGATTTAGCTGCAAAAATTACACGCATCGTAAAAGACCCTTTTGATGCACAGCATTTAGCCATTGATAGTATGCGTTTTATTAGAGACGAAAATTGGATTCAGTTTGAAGTAAAAAGTACCCAGGAAATTGAAAAGAAAGATTCGACAGCTAAAAAAGGTACGCCTTCTGTAAAAGAGAAAAAGGTATTTTATTTCGAATACAATTTGCAAACTTCAGAACTTGTGGAGCTTCCTGAATTAAAGAAGCCAAAGCGCAAGCCAAGTTGGGCCAACGTTTCTCCAGATGGAAATTCAATTATTTTTGGTAGAAGCAACAACTTGTATTGGATGGATAAGGCATCTTACGAAAAAGCCTTAATCAATGAAAATGATTCTACCATTGTTGAAAAGCAATTGACCAAAGACGGTATCGAAAATTTTGGTTATTTCAATGACAATAATTTATCAGGTACCGGTCAAACCGACGAAGAAAAAGAAAAGGATAAAAAGAAGCGTAAGGGTGCTTATGTGATGTGGTCGCCAAATTCAAAATATTTTGTTGTTAAAAAAGTAGACAATACCAAGGTTAAAGATTTATGGGTCATAAATAATGTGAGTGGCCCACGTCCTACACTTGAAACCTATAAATATTGGATGCCCGGCGAAAAAGAAGCACCCGTAGATCATTTGTATGTATTTGACATCACTACTGCTACCGGTAAAGAACTGAATGTATCAAAATTTAAAGATCAGGGTGTTGCTGTTTGGTCTGATCCAGGAAAAGTGAATACTAGAGACGATGATTTTAGAGCATCTGTTTGGCTTGGTGATAACAGTAAATTTTATTTTACAAGAACGAGTCGTGATCAAAAGCGAATAGATGTTTGCACGGTAGATGTTGTAACAGCAGCAGTTAATCCTTTAATTACTGAAACCTTTAATACCTATATCGAAAACAAGAGAGTAGGACTTATTAATGGAGGGAAAGAACTTGTTAAATGGAGTGAGCAGGACGGATGGGCGCATTTTTATTTGCACGATGAAAATGGCAAGCTTAAAAATCAAATTACATCTGGGACTTATCACTGCGAAGAAATTTTAGGGATTGATGAAGCAAAGCGTGTATTGTATTTTTCGGCGAATGGTAAAGAAGTAGGAGAAGATCCATACCTTTTACACGCATATCGTGTAAACTTTGATGGTACGGGTTTAAAACTATTAAATCCAGGTAATTTTGATCATGCTATGCGCATGAATGATAACAATAGTTTTTTTGTTAATAATTTTTCACGTGTAAACTCGGTGCCAGCATCGGTGCTTTACAATGCAGATGGCAAAAAAGTAATGGATCTTGAAACCGCAGATTTGTCTTCATTGATGGCTACTGGTTATAAGTTTCCAGAAACTTTTAAAGTAAAAGCAGATGACGGCATCACCGATTTATATGGCGTGATGTACAAGCCTTTTGATTTTGATTCTACTAAAAAATACCCCATTATAGAGTATGTATATCCAGGTCCTCAAACAGAAGCGGTAAATAAAGCCTTTACAAAAGGGATGGACCGCATAGACCGTTTAGCCCAAATGGGTTTTGTGGTGGTAACTATTGGTAACAGAGGTGGACATCCTGCTAGAAGCAAGTGGTACCACAATTATGGGTATGGTAATTTGCGTGATTACGGACTTGCCGACAAAAAAGCAGCGGTAGAGCAACTTGCCGACCGCTATAAATTTATTGACATTGATAGAGTAGGTATACATGGTCATTCGGGCGGAGGGTTTATGAGTACCGCTGCGATGCTTGTATATCCAAACTTTTTTAAAGTAGCCGTTTCGTCGGCGGGTAACCATGACAACAGCGTTTACAACCGTTGGTGGAGTGAGCAGCACCATGGCGTTAAAGAAGTGATTGGTGATAAAGGTGATACGAGCTTTTTATATAGCATCGAAAAAAATCCGGACTTGGCTAAAAACTTAAAAGGTCATCTAATGCTTTCTCATGGTGATATTGACAACAATGTGCATCCAAGTAATACCATTCGAATGGCTAACGCTTTAATCAAAGCAAACAAACGTTTTGATTTGGTATTACTGCCAGGTCAAAGACACGGTTATGGTGATATGGTAGAGTATTTCTTTTGGCGTCAAGCAGATTATTTTGCAGAACATTTACTAGGGGATAAAACGTCAAGATCTAATACGGAAATAGAGGAAATGACCAAAGAAATGGAGCAGTCTAATAAGGCAGCTACTGGTGGTAGAAGAAATTAAATAGGGATGCATGAAAATTTTTCTAGTAGGGTTAATGGGGTCCGGAAAAAGTTATTGGACAAAACAATTGGCAAAAAAATACAAGACCGGCGGATATGATTTAGATTACTTAATTGAAGTAAAAGAAGAAAAAACCATTGCCGAAATTTTTGCCGAAGATGGTGAAGATTATTTTAGAAAAGTAGAGTCTACGGTACTTAAATGGTTTGCCGAAAAAAAAACATATGTGCTTGCGACAGGCGGGGGTGCTCCTTGTTTTTTTGATAATATGGCTTGGATGAACAAGCAGGGCATAACCATTTGGCTGGATGAACCTTTGCCTGTTATAGCGGCTAGGTTGGCTCCCGAAAAGGCACACCGTCCTTTAATTGCGCATTTATCAGATTCGGAGCTCATTGCTTTTTTAGAAAAGCAAAGAGCAGATAGGCTTCCATTTTATAGTGCCGCTCAAATATATTTGCGGGACCAATCAATTACCTCAGACAGCTTTAAAAAAGCACTTGCTAAATTATAAACGATGATTTCTAAATATTATATTCCTATTGCTGCTTTTTTGGGTGCATTAACTGTGGCCCTTGGCGCTTTTGGTGCACATGCTTTAAAAGCAGTTTTATCTCCAGCCGCACTTATTACCTATGAAACAGCAGTGCGTTATCAAATGTATCATGTGGTGGCGCTAATACTTACTGGGATTTTATTACAGAAAGCGTCATCTCCAAAACAACAAAAGCTTTTAAATAGGGCAGGGCTATTTTTTATAGATGGCATTGTGCTCTTTTCTGGGTCTTTGTATTTTATTGTAGCAAAGCCTTTTTTGGGGATTGAGGGCTTGTCTTGGGTGGGCGTTATAACACCGATGGGAGGTCTGCTTTGGATGGTTGCTTGGGTGCTATTAGGCCGCTCACAACTTAAGGGCGTGGAAAACTCTGACACGGCCTAGCATTTTTGCACATCGGCGCCTTACCCGTTATAGACCGAGCCCCTTAACTTATATTTGTTTCCATGGCAAATAGTATAAGAAAGAAAGCAACCACTCCTCCAGATCCTGAGCAGTTAACGCCAGATAAGGAAACAGAAGTAACCGTTACGGAAGTTGTAAAAGACGAGCGTACCACTAAAATTATTGGTGCTGTAACTTTATTGTTTGCAGGTTTTTTGTTTGTTGCCTTTACCTCTTATTTATTTACTTGGCAAGAAGATCAAGATAAAGTACATCAGTTTGGCATTAAAATTTTTGCAGAAAATGGTTTGCGTGTAAGCAATTTGCTTGGCGTACTTGGCGCATATGTGGCACACTCATTATTTTACAAAGGCTTTGGACTTTCCGCTTATTTGTTGTGCACTTTCTTTTTTGTACTTGGGGTTAATTTAATGTTCGGTAAAAAAATATTTAGTCTTTGGCGAAATGCACGTTATGTCCTTGTTGGCTTACTCATATTAAGTACTGCTTTTGCATTTGTAGCTTCTGCTAGTTCGTTTTCATGGGGTGGGGCAGTAGGAGAGTTGTTTACCTCTTTCTTGCAAAAATGGACGGGTACTTTTGGTACCGGTGCTATATTGATACTAGCCGCATTTAGTTATTTTATTTGGCGTTTTAATCCTGTTTTTAAGGCTCCTACATTTAATTTCAAGTCTAGTAATACCGATACTTCCAATTTAGGGGTTCCATTTACCACCGATGACGAAAAGCCTGTTGTGCAAGCTTGGGATGAAGCTGGTGCACTTGTGCCAGATCCTAATGCACCATTAGAGGAAGAAGCATTTGAAAACGAAGCAGCAGAAAAAAAAACGGCAGTAGTGCCGGTGGTATCTAGTGGCAATAAATTAAAATCGGAAGGGAAAGCTGTATCTGTAATTATGCCTGATGCGCCCGAAGAAATCATGCCAACGGAATTAGCGCCGCATATGAGTGGCGAAGATCCACTTGATTTAGATGAAGCACTTGAAGAGGATTTATCTTTAGAAATCAACGAAACACCCATCGAAGAGTCCGCGCCTGCTGCAAGCCTTGGCAAACTCAATACCAAATACGATACCACACTTGATTTAAAAAATTATAAGTATCCAAGTATTAATTTACTAGAAACACACGGTAGCGAAAAAATTGTGCATGACCCACAAGAATTGGAAATGCACAAAAATCAAATTATTGCTACGCTAAAGAATTACGACATAGCTATTCAAAAAATTCAGGCAACAGTTGGTCCAACAGTAACACTTTACGAAATCGTGCCGGCGCCGGGTGTTCGTATTAGTAGAATTAAAAACCTCGAAGACGATATTGCGCTAAGCCTTGCTGCACTTGGTATTCGTATCATTGCGCCAATTCCGGGTAAAGGTACCATTGGTATAGAAGTGCCTAATATTAGAAAGTCGGTGGTGAGTATGAAAACGCTTTTAGCGAGTGATAAATTTAGAACCAGTGATTATTCTTTACCTATTGCAATTGGTAAAAAAATTGACAATGAAAACTTTATCGTAGACCTTGCAAGTATGCCACACCTTTTAATGGCGGGTGCTACTGGTCAGGGTAAATCGGTGGGGTTAAATGCAATACTCGTATCGCTACTCTATAAAAAACATCCTTCACAACTCAAGTTTGTTTTAGTGGATCCTAAAAAAGTGGAGTTGAGTTTATACCGTGTTATTGAAAAACACTTTTTAGCAAAGCTTCCTGGTGAAGACGACGCTATTATTACCGATACCAAAAAAGTAATTAATACCCTCAATGCACTTTGTATTGAAATGGACAACCGTTACGATTTATTAAAAGAAGCGGGTTGTAGAAATATCAAAGAGTACAATGAGAAGTTTACGGCTAGAAAATTAAATCCAGAAAAAGGACATCAGTACCTGCCATTTATTGTACTGGTAGTAGATGAATTTGCCGATTTAATTATGACGGCTGGCAAGGAGGTAGAAATGCCAATCGCTAGGCTAGCACAGCTAGCAAGAGCAGTAGGTATTCACCTGATCATTGCAACGCAGCGTCCTTCTGTAAATATCATTACCGGTACCATTAAGGCCAATTTCCCTGCGCGTATAGCGTTTAAAGTGTCCAGTAAAATTGATAGCCGTACCATTTTAGATGCCGGTGGAGCCGAACAATTGATTGGAAAGGGAGACATGCTTGTTTCTTATAATGGTGAAATTACCCGTTTGCAATGTGCGTTTGTAGATACCCCAGAAGTAGAAGCAGTTTGTGAATTTATTGGTGACCAAAAAGGCTATCCACAAGCGTTTTTACTACCCGAATATGTGGATGAAAAGGATATGGAAGGCCGAGATTTTGACGCTGGTGATAGAGACCCTCTATTTGAAGATGCCGCACGTTTAATTGTTCAAAGCCAGATGGGCTCAACCTCACTCATTCAGCGCCGAATGAAGCTTGGCTATAATAGAGCAGGCCGTTTAATGGACCAGTTAGAAGCGGCTGGTATTGTGGGGCCTAACCAAGGTAGCAAGGCTAGGGAAGTACGCTTTAAAACAGACACCGAATTAGAGATGTTTTTAGAAACATTGTAATACCTATCTTTGCCGCGAAAACCCAAAATAAACTCCATTCAATGAAAAAGTTATTTTCACTTGCAATCGTTTTACTTTCAATTGTTACTGCCCATGCGCAAAATGATCCAAACGCTAAAAAGATTTTGGATATGGTCAGTGCTAAAGTGAAAAGTTTTTCAACTATCACTGCAAATTTTTCTATCAATTCGGTTTCTAGTAAAGGGAAAAATAATGGTGTTAAGTCGGGTAATATCTCTATTAAAGGTGCTAAATATGTTTTAGCGCAAGGAAAAATGCAAGTGATTTGTGATGGCGTTAAAACCTATAATTTTGATGGCGCTAAAACCATCACGGTTACCAGTTTGGAAGAGAGCAATCAATCATTAAGTCCACAAAAAATACTTTCTGGTGATTATGCTAAAGATTTTGTTTGTAAACTCATTGGAACCAAGGCTGGACTTAGTGAAATTGAAATGAAGCCTATCGATGCGCGCAAAAACTTTTCTAAAGTAAATGTGTTTGTTGATAATGCTAAATCAATGATTACAAAAGCGGTAATTTTAGACAAAAGCAACAATACATTACAAGTAAGCTTCAGTAATTTAGTTTCTAATAAAGTACTAGATAACGCAATGTTTGTTTTTAACAAAGCAAAGTATCCAAAAGACGTTGAAATTTTAGATTAAGCCTACATTTATTGTACTAAAAAAGTAACGCCCTCATGGGCTATATCTGTATTGGCAAAAACAGTTCTTGCCTCCATAACATGGCTTTCTATACTTTCATATTTACTGCTAAAATGCCCAATCAATAAGCGGTTTACTTTTGCTTCTTTGGCAATGGTGGCTGCCTGAATGGTAGTAGCATGAAAACGCTCTGCTGCTTTTTGTGTTTGGTCCTGTAAATACGTGGCTTCGTGGTAGAGTAAATTAGCATCCATAGCATGTTCTACTAAACCTAGATCAAAAACAGTATCGGCAGTATACACGTATTTTTTATTGGGGCTTGCTGGATCTGTTACGCGTGCATTTGTAATTACCTCACCTGTTTTGGTTTCATAGTCATACCCTTTTTTTAATTCGTCGTAGTAACTAAAAGGGACTTCCGCAGCGATCACTTTTTCTTTATTTATTTTTCGGGGTGCCTTGTTTTCAGAAATGGTAAATCCATAACAGGGTATTCTATGCTGGGTAGGAAAGCAGCTCACCTTAAATTTTGGGGTTTCAACAAGGGTGCCAGCCTCAATAATGGTATGAA
This sequence comes from Sediminibacterium ginsengisoli, assembly GCA_945901845.1. Lineage (GTDB taxonomy): Bacteria > Bacteroidota > Bacteroidia > Chitinophagales > Chitinophagaceae > Sediminibacterium > Sediminibacterium ginsengisoli_A. Next base: position 19,135 of record CAMDLR010000010.1, read on the forward strand.
AATGTAAAGGGTAGGGTATACTTGCATTCGCTACCGCTAATTGCATATCAATAATCTCTTTGAGGCCAGGCGGGCTAAAAAGATGTAAATCGGTAGTTCGGCCTAGTAAATCCATACTGGTGATGAGGCCAATAAGGCCAAAATAATGGTCGCCATGGAGGTGGGAGATGAAAATATGGTTGATTTTACTTCTTTTCACCTTGTAACGGCTCATTTGTATTTGGGTAGCTTCGCCACAATCTATCAGAATAGATTGGTCCTGAATGCTTATTACCTGGGCTGTTGGATGCCTATCGTAGGCCGGAAGGGCCGAGTTATTACCTAAAATAGTGACTCCAAACATATATTTCTGGGGAAATGGCGTAAAAAGATGCCCAAATTTATCCTTTTTACATTATAATACCTACCTTTGCAGCCGATAAAAAATAGAAGAAAACAATTACGGAGTCTTATTTAAACATTTTGAAATGTCGCATTTAACAAAAGAAAAAACAGCAAGCATTTTTGCTGAGTTTGGTGGAAAAGCCACTAACACGGGTTCAATCGAAGGTCAAGTAGCAATACTAACTGAGCGTATTTCCCATATTTCTAAGCATTTACAAGCTAACAAGCAAGATCATTCTACACAACGTGGTTTGATGATGATGGTTGGTCAACGTAAGCGCTTATTGGCTTATATGCAAAAGCATAACCTACAGGGCTATCGTGCTCTAATTGAAAAACTAGGTTTAAGAAAATAATTTTTCTTTACGAATGATACTGCTATTCCCAACTGCTTATTAATAACGGTTGGGAATAGTTATTTCTATTGGTACCTATTTTTTTAGTTCATTCATTTACCCAATCAACACAATTTTATGTTATCACAACCAATAAGTGTAAGTTTTGATCTTGGCGGCGGACGTCAAGTATCTATCGAAACTGGCAAGCTTGCGCGTCAAGCAGATGGTGCTGTTACCGTTCGTCAAGGTAACTGCGTTTTATTAGCGACTGTAGTTGCTAATAAAGATCCAAGAGAAGGACAAGATTTTTTTCCATTAAGCGTAGACTACCAAGAAAAGTTTGCTTCTGCAGGCCGTATTCCTGGTTCGTTTTTTAAGCGTGAAGCGCGTTTAAATGATTATGAAATATTAACGAGCAGGTTAATTGACCGTGCTTTAAGACCTTTATTTCCTGAAGATTATTTATGCGATGTACAAGTACTTGTAAGTTTAATTTCTAGTGATGCGGAAGTATTACCAGATTCACTTGCTTGTTTAGCAGCATCAGCAGCACTTGCTGTATCAGATATTCCTGTAAAAGAAATTATTTCTGAAGTGCGGATTGCGCGTGTGAATGGCCAGTTTTTGGTGAACCCTACACGTTCGGAACTTGCTCAATCAGATTTAGAATTTTTAATTGCTGCTACCGATAAAAACCTAATGATGGTGGAAGGTGAAGCAAAAGAATGTTCTGAAGCAGATTTAATTAAAGCCCTAGAACTTGCGCATGATGCCATTCGCATTCAAATTAAAGCACAAGCAGAATTAAGAGCTAAAAAAGGAGTTACTACTGTAAGAGATTACAAGAAGCCACCTCAATCAGAAGAAATTCAAGCTACAGTAAATGCTTTTGCATCTAAGCGTGTGTATGAAATTTCACGTAAGGGTTCTTCTAAAAATGAGCGTAGCGATGCCTATAGCGCATTAAAAGATGAGTTAGTTGCTAGCCTTGGCGAAGACCTTACCGATTTAGATAAAAAATTAGCTAAAAAATATTACGAAGACCTTAAGTGGGAAGTAGTTCGTAACATGATGGTAGATGAGCGTATCCGTTTAGACGGTCGTTCATTAGATCAAGTACGTCCACTTGCAATGGAAGTAGAACCACTTCCAACTCCACACGGTTCGGCTTTATTTACAAGAGGTGAAACGCAATCTTTAACAACTGTAACATTTGGTACGAAGCTAGATGAGTTGTTACAAGAGAGTGCTGCAAAATCGGAGTACACGCCATTTATTTTGCATTATAATTTCCCTCCTTTTAGTACAGGTGAAGTTAAAATGATGCGCGGTGTTGGTCGTAGAGAAGTAGGACATGGTAACCTTGCCATGCGTTCTTTAAAACAAATGATGCCTAAAGAAGATTACGCGTACACCGTGCGTATAGTGAGTGATATTTTAGAAAGTAATGGTTCGTCTTCTATGGCAACCGTTTGTGCGGGTTCTTTAGCGCTTATGGATGCGGGTGTTCCTGTTCCTAAGCACGTAAGTGGTGTTGCAATGGGACTTATTTCTAGAGAAGATGGTAAGTATGCGATCTTAACAGATATCTTAGGTGATGAAGATCATTTAGGTGATATGGACTTTAAAGTTACTGGTACACGTGATGGTATTTGCGGTGTGCAAATGGATATTAAAGTAGATGGTTTAAGTATGGATATTATGCGTGAAGCTTTGGCTCAAGCGCGTACAGGTCGTTTACATATCTTAGATGCGATGTACGATTGTATGCCAGCGCACAGACCAGAAGTGAAGCCACATGCACCACGTATGGTTAAAATTGTGATCGATAAAGAATTTATTGGTGCAGTGATCGGACCAGGTGGTAAAGTGATTCAAGAAATTCAGCGTGAAACAGGTACTACTATCAATATTGAAGAAGTAGGCAATACGGGTGTAGTAAGCATTTTCTGTGCTGAAAAAGCGGGTCTAGAAAAAGCATTAACATGGGTGAAGGGCATTACTGCTGTTCCTGAAGTAGGTGATGTGTATGAAGGTCCTGTAAAAGGCATTAAAGAATTTGGTGCATTTATCGAATTCATGCCAGGTAAGCAGGGCTTATTACATATCTCTGAAATTAGCTGGTCGCGACTAGAAACCATGGATGGCATCTTTAATGAAGGTGACATGGTTAAAGTTAAATTGGTGGGCTTAGATCCAAAAACAGGTAAATTTAAATTAAGCCACAAGGCTTTAATACCAAGACCAGGAGCTGAATAAGGTGTAGGTAAATACAATAATTGAAGCAAAGGCCCGTTTAAAAACGGGCCTTTTTGTTTTTATGGTATTTATAAATAACAATTTAATATGCGTACAACCATTCAGGTTTCTATAAATGTATTGGATGAAGCTGTCAAGGATATGATGATTGCAGCATTATTGGATTTGGATTTTGATGGGTTTGAGGAGACCGAAACAGGTCTTTTTAGCTTCATAGAGTCGGCTCGTTTTGATGGTGAATTAAGAAGTCGGTTGGAGGAGGTCGTTAATCGTTATGGTTATACCTATACAAGTGCTGCCATTGATAAGCAAAATTGGAACGCTTTATGGGAATCCAATTTTGAGCCCGTATTGGTAGATGATTTTGTAGGTGTTCGCGCTAATTTTCATCCGCCATTTAATGGAGGAGTGGAGCATGATATAATCATTACCCCAAAAATGAGTTTTGGTACCGGGCATCATGGCACCACCTATTCTGTAATGCAACTAATGCGTGGTATAGATTTTACCAATAAAAGTGTCTTTGACTTTGGAACGGGTACTGGTATCTTGGCTATTTTAGCCCATAAGCTAGGCGCAAGTTATGTTTTAGGCGTGGATAACGACGATTGGTGTATCGAAAATGCGTCAGAAAATATTGTAGTAAATAATGCACAATCAATTGAAATACATAAGGTTGATAATGCTAAACTCAATAAAAGATTTAATATTGTCATTGCCAATATCAATAAAAATATCATACTTGACAACTTGGCCTTTTTGGCGGCGGCAACAGTGTCTGGCGGTGTTGTTTTGCTAAGCGGCCTTCTTGTTGAAGACGAGCCTGAAATAGAAGCGGCCTGTGCGTCACTTGGATGGAAACACCAATTAACAAGGACAAGAAATAACTGGATTGCGCTGCATTACATTGTTTAGTTTAATATGCTTAAAAGTTAAACAGTATCCAAGGCTTTATTAATTAATCATTAATTTTAAAAATAGTCGTTCTAGAACTCAATTTTAAATGTATCGTGATGAATGAATTTTTGCTCATAATATTAGCTTATTTAATAGGTTCTATTCCAACATCTGTTTGGGTTAGTAAGCAATTTTTTGACATTGATATCAGAGAATATGGTAGTGGAAACGCTGGTGCTACCAACACTTTCAGGGTCCTTGGTTCTAAATGGGGCAGTTTTGTAATGCTAGTCGATGTCATTAAAGGCGTGGTGGCAACTTCACTTTATTTGTTACTTCCTCATTATTTAACCAACGAATTACACCAAACCAACTTTATGTTGGGTTTAGGAATTGCTTCTATACTGGGTCATATTTTTCCTATTTGGGCCAATTTTAAAGGTGGGAAAGGGGTGGCTACCCTGTTAGGTATGGCTGTTGCCATCCAACCTATTGTAGCTGTGTGTTGTATTGGGGTATTTTTAATTGTACTTTTTTTAACCCGTTTTGTATCCCTTAGCTCTATATTAGCAGGGATAGCTTTTATGGTTTTTATACTATTTGTGTTTAATGAACAGCCTACCTTTTACCGAATTTTTGCGGTAATGGTGGCTCTTATGGTGGTATTGACACACCAGAAAAACATTGGCCGAATATTAAACGGTACCGAAAGTAAGGTTACAATTTTACGTCACCGAGACCGCCGAAAGCAAAGAAAATCAGGCGATAAGGACTAGTTTATTGCATTTTTGCGTTAAATACTCTATATTTTTTGTACCTTTGCACTCTTTTTAGTTAATCCCTAATTTTTTAGGTATGTCCAATCAGCCGCTGTTAGAAAAGCTTCAATTAAAAGACGAAAAGAATATCCTGATCCAGGGTCTTCCTTCTTCTGTAGAAAAGCAATTTGTAAAAGTAAATTTTGCTAAAAACGTAACGCCATTAATTAAAGCCAAGAAATTGGATTTTGCTTTGGTCTTTGCGCTTAGCCAGCAGCAGCTCAATAATATATTAAAAGAGGTATTTCCAGCTATTACACCCGATACTAAATTATGGATTGCTTACCCTAAAACCACGAGTAAAATTGTGAGTGACCTCAATAGAGAGTCTAGTTGGGAAGTACTTACTAAAAATGACTACGAATCGGTACGTCAAGTAACACTCGATCACGTATGGAGTGCCATTCGTTTCCAAAAAACAGATCAAATTCCAAATAAAGACCGTAGCTTTTCTGATGTAAAAAGTTTAGAGCTAAAGAGCGGTTCGGGTTTTGAAAAGCGACTCATTGCTTTACCCGTAGATTTGGAAAGGATTTTTACCAACCACGAAGAAGCCAAAGAATTTTTTACTTCTTTGTCTATTAGCAACCAAAAAGAATACCTAAGCTGGATTCAGGGTGCTAAAAAAGCAGAGACGAGACAAATTCGTTTAGAAACTGCCGTAGAAAAGCTGATGGCTGGTAAAAGAAATCCTTCCGAAAAATAAACCCTATACAGCGGCAATAGCCAATTCTTTAATGGCAGTAACAAGCTGGTCCAACTCCTTAGATGTAGTAAATACATTAGGTGTAATTCTACATCCCACCACATTTCCGGTGTCTATCCCCACCGTGTAAATCTTATATTTTTCAAAAAGTGTTTTTGCTAAATCTGCAGGGTTCATGCCTTTGATGCCTACATTGGCAATGGCGCAAATTCTCGTATCCTGTTTTGGGGTATTATACACAACGCCTGGGATATCCATAATTTGCTGGGTCCAATACTGCTGTAAAAATTTGAGACGTGCCTGTTTGCGTGCGGGTCCTACAAGTTTATAATGTTCTATAGCATCTTCGATGGTTAAATCGGTGGCAACAGGGTGGGTGCCTGTGTGGTTAAATTTAGCAATGCCTAATTCTTCCCCTTTTGAAGGTCCAATTAATGGCCATACAAGATCCTGATTTTCTTTGCTTACATATAAAATACCAGCACCAAGTGGGCTTGAAAGCCATTTGTGTAAACTAGCGCCATAGTAATCACAGTGTAAATCAGGAATATTAAAAACTAGTTGTGCAAAAGCATGGGCTCCGTCCACGAGTACTTGAACACCGCGGGCATGAGCCATGTCACAAATTTTGCGAATAGGCATTACCTGCCCTGAAATATTGATTACATGCGATACGAGCAGAAGTTTTGTTTTGGGTGTAATTGCATTTTTGTAAAGTGCTACAATTTCTTCGTCGGAAGATGGATTGAGAGGTACCGAAACAATTTTATTAACTACTCCGTGCCTAGAACTTACTTCTCTAAACATATCTAGCATGGCGCCATAATCTTGAACGGCCATTACTGCTTCGTCACCAGGCTGCCATTTAAAGCCAGCTATAATGGTATCTAATGACTCGGTGGTATTTCTGGTAATAACAATTTCGGAAGGGTCGCAACCTGCAAGGGTGGCAAGTTTTGCAGCCACTCTTTTTTTATTTTCATATTGAACAGTTCGCATATAATACGCGCCTAAACTATTTACGTATTTAATATGCTCAATGTATTTATTGAGTAGTTTTTGCGGAAGTATATTATAGTAACCGCTTTCTAAATTAATATAGCTTTCTTGTAAAACATAATCGGCCCTTAGGGCTGCCCAAAAGTTTTCATCGGATGCAATTATTTCTAGCGGCAGATGATTGTGTTTAGCAATATGTGCCGCTACCGAAAATTTTGTAAATGGCAACGACATGCCGGCTAATGTGAGTCCTTTTAAAAAAGTTCTTTTGTGCATACGGGTAATTTTAATTAGTCCTCGTCTTTTTCAGTAGACGGGATAATAAATGCGGCTCTGCGCGGTGCAGGAAACGGAATATCATTTCCTTTGATCGCATGCCATAAAATTTTGCTAAATTCTAGATCGTTGTTGGTATCTTCTTTTACAAAATTTAATTTCTCTGATCTTTTTTGCCACTCATTGTAAGCGGTATTTTTTTCTAATAAATTATAAGAAGGTATAATCGCTTTATAATTAAACGGTTTAGGCGTATTTGCAAAGCAGCGCCACAAAGGTGTTGCACCAGCGTCATATTGTGTCATCGGAGGAAGTCCTAAAATAAGCTCCATGGTGCGGAGCATTCCACTTGTAGAATATGGTGTGTGGTCTATAAAATTTCTTTTTACAAAACCGCCAAAAACATAGGCAGGGCTTCTGTGTGCATCCACGTGGTCTGCGCCATTTTGTGCGTCATCTTCTAAAACAAATACCGCCGATTCGTTCCAGATAGGGCTCTTTGCTAAATGCTCTAAAAATAAACCAACAGCTAAATCATTATCTGCTACGTGCGCATATGGGGTTGGTCTGCCTATTCTTGTTCCTTCGGTGTGGTCGTTTCCAAAACGAACGGTATTAAATTTTGGTACTTGACCTTTTGCAAGTAATGAGTCAAAATCTCTTTGCCATCTTTTAAACCTGAGGGTATCTGTGATATTTAAACCATAGGAAGGGAAGTCTTTACAGAAATGATCATTTAAAACAGGTACTGTAGCTTTGCCGCCTGTTACAAACTCTCCGTAAGAGCGGTAGCTAATACCAGCTCTGTAGCAATTGTTCCAGATAAATCCGTTTTTATTATTGGCAATTTCTCTTTCACCTTCGCCACCATAGGTACCGCCTCTGCCAGAGTAACTGGTAGGCCATGTTTTTTCGAGGTAGTCATTTGCATAAGCGCCCATACTCCAGTTGTGTCCGTCGGCACTTACTTCTGAATCAACATAAAAATTATCTAGTAAAACAAAATTACTTGCAATGGCATGTTGGTTGGGTGTAATATTTTTTCCGAATAATAATAGGGATGTGTCACCATTGCCACCTGGCATGTCTGCTAGCACTTGATCGTAGGTACGGTTTTCTTTTATAATGTAAAACACATATTTAATAGGAGAAGGTTGTCCCACTTTACTAGGTATTGGATTGCCCGCTTCGATGCTATCTGCCTGTGTTAATTTAGCTGCTGTATAAGGCGTGTTTTTATACACTGTTTTAGTATACTTAATTAATTCGGGTGCAGTGGGGTTGGTGATAATACTCATGGTGCCGGTAAATAAAGCGCCAATATACTGTTCACTATCTGAGGTTTTAGTAACGCCCATGTGGTGAATGACTTCCCCTTTTTTTCTGATAGGGGAAGGTCCAAACGGATTTGCTTTTGGTGTAAATCCTTTACCGTTGGCTACCCAAATTTTATTATTTAAAAAACGCACACTGGTAGGGTACCAGCCCGTTGGAATAAAACCCACCGATTTACTGCTACCTATTTTTGCAATATCAAAAACCGCTAAACAGTTGTTGTCTGCGTTGGCAATAAATAAACGGTTATTTTTTTTATCAATGGCTAAGCTGTTGGTAGTAGAACCACTTGGTGCATTTGGATACAGTGCGGCATCTAAAATTTCTACAACTTTATTTTTTGCAATATCAATAATAGAAACGCTATTGTCATTGGCATTACACACAAATAAATGGGTATTGGTGATGAGCATTTCGTTGGGGTTATCTCCAACGGTAATTGGTGGCGCCCAAGTTTTTGTTTTTAAATCAAATACTAAAACCTGATCAGCACCCCAACAACTAATGTACAGGGTAGATTTATTAGGGCTTAGTTTACAAGTGAATGCTTCTGCTGCTAAACCATATTTTCCAATTATTTTTTTTGTGTTTAGATCAAAAATATAGAGCTGTTTGTCTTCTCTGGTAACAATAAATAATTGCTGTGTACTTTCGTTAATTTCAATCCCTGCTGGTCCAATTTTTTCTGGCCATTTGTTGCCTAACAATAAACTATCAACGAGCATTAATTTATTGTTTTGGATCGCGTATTTATTGATGCGGTTGTCGTGCCCGGCGCCTACGTATAAGTATTTTTCATCGGTACTAAATTTTAAACCGTACCAAGATTTTGCAATGCTAACGGAGTCAATAATTTTTTCTGATTTGGTATCTATGAGTTCGATGCTCTGGTATCCTTGTCCATTATTGGTAACGGCCATGTATTTGCCAGTACTACTAACTTCTATGTTTAACGGGAGGTCTCCAAGTGCAAAGGAGGTGCCAGCAGGATTTAATTTCCACCCATTGGCTAACTGAATGGTTTGCGCTTGTAGGGTTGTAGACGTTACAGCTAACAGCGTAATTGCTAAAACTTGGAGTAGCTTTTTCATAGTAGTATATTAATGGCAAAAAGGTAAGGATTTTAGGGAAAATAGTGCTACCTGCTAGATTAATTATTTATTATTGTTTACCTTAGAAATATACTTAATTTATTTTATGTTACTTACCTGCCTGCTATCTATTGTTAATTTTTTTATAACAGCGCCTCCTATTTTAAAGGATACCGCCACACCCAATGTTGTGCTCATATTTATGGATGATATGGGCTATGGTGATCCAGAAGTGTATGGAGGCATTCCATACCATACGCCCAATATAAATAAGTTGGCGGCAAGTGGTATGCGCTTCACCAATTTTTATGCAGCCCAGGCGGTATGTAGTGCTTCTAGAGCGGCACTATTAACAGGATGCTATCCAAATAGAGTTGGTATTTCTGGTGCACTTATGCCATGGTCAACTGTTGCATTAAGCCCAAAGGAAGAGACCATTGCAAGTATTGTAAAAACAAAAGGATACGCAACAGGCATGATTGGTAAATGGCATTTGGGTGCGAAAGCTCCTTATTTACCTACCTCATATGGCTTTGATGAATACCTTGGGCTACCATATTCTAATGATATGTGGCCTGTTGGTTTTGATGGCATACCCATTACCGATACCGCCAATAAAAAATCTAAATATCCGCCACTTCAGTTGTTAGATGGATTTAATCCGGTCATGCCTATTCATAATTTAGAAGATCAATCTAAACTCACAACCATTTACACAGAGCGTGCTGTTAAATTTATAAACAAGAATAAAAACAAACCATTTTTTTTATACCTCGCGCATTCTATGCCACACGTGCCTATTGCAGTTTCGAGTAAGTACAAAAACAAAAGTGGCGCTGGCTTATTTGGTGATTTAATGATGGAAATAGATTGGTCAATTGGAGAAGTGATGATGGCACTTGAAAAAAATGGATTAACAAAAAATACACTCATTATTTTTACGAGTGACAACGGCCCTTGGTTAACATATGGTAACCATGCAGGCAGTACCGGCGGGCTTCGTGAAGGAAAAGGTTCTGCATGGGATGGGGGTGTAAAAGTACCCTGCATTATGAGTTATCCGGGCGTTATTGCGCCTGGTTCAATCTGTAATAATTTGGCAGCTACCATGGATGTGCTGCCTACCATTGCAGCGCTTACAAAAACTAAATTACCTGATCATAAAATTGATGGGATAGATATTATTTCATTACTAACCGGGCAGCCAAATGCCAACCCTCGCGATCATTTTGTGTATTATTATGACAATAATAGCCTTAAAGCTGTTAGACAAGGTGTATGGAAATTGGTATTTGCGCACCAATCTCAAACGTACAAAGCCACAGATATGGGTAAAGATGGATTTCCGGGTAAATATGCCTCTATGGCTGTACCTATGGCGCTTTACGATTTATCCACCGATCCCGGTGAAACACTTGATGTGGCAAAGCACAATCCAGCAGTGTTAGCGGCCCTTAACGCCATTGCGGATATTTATAGAACTGAACTTGGAGATGATCTGACAAATAAGCCAGGTACTCAAAAAAGACCCGCTGCCACCATTCAATAATGGGTAGTTTTTGTCTGATATATAATAAGATTAATTTTCGTTATATTAGTATTCAAATATTTTAATTGTATGAGAAATTTTGTCATTTTTTTACTGTTTTCATTTTTGATATTTCAATCAATTTCATGTGGAGGATTAATTAACAATGACACTAATATATATCGCAATGATGAATTACGTGTTTTAGATGAAATGAGAACTTTAGGTAGAATTAAAGAAATTGAGGTCTCTAAAAATGATAATGGTTACGATGATATTATCATCCATGCGTTTAATGGAACCGAGGCAAGTTTTTATTCAAATAATCCATGTGGTGGACCGGGGCCTGCTTACAGTATTATTGGAAGTATACCTACATTAGGAATTGTGTTTTTAGATAGAACCTATTCATGTGATATGGGAGGTACCACAATTATGGTATCACTTAAAGATGGAATATATAGAGAATTGAAAAACTCATTTTGGAATGTTGATCAACTTTCAATTTCACCTAATGGTTCTTGGTTGGTAATTTCTAATGCCGACTGTAGTATGGGGTATAGTTGTAATATTGAAATTCTTTCATTAGAAAAGTCAAATAATTCTTTATTAAATTCCGTTTATTCTAATCCAAGGGTTTGTGCAAGGAATAATAGTATAAGTTGGTTTTCGGATAATGGATTTAATACAGAAACGGCTATCGGTGAGAATAATGGCGAATGTGTTTATCGGTCAGTTCAATTTAATTACTCGAATAATGAATGGGTTTTTGGGTTTAAATAAATAATGCATACAACAACAGGTCTTCATTGTTTAGTTTTTTCCGCTCTCTCAAAACACAATAATAAACACAATTTTTCCGTATCTTATAAGTAGATAAGGCTTGAAACAGCTATTTTTGCTGTACATAATATTCAATACATCTATATGGAAAATACAAGCGCAGAAGGAAAATGCCCTTACACAGGAGCAACAGTTGCCAGCGCTACCGCTAAAATGGGTAGTGCAGGAAGTGGTACAAGAAACACCGATTGGTGGCCTAATCAACTTCGATTAAACATTTTACGTCAGCACACAGCAAAGTCTAATCCAATGGATTCGACTTTTAACTATGTTTCCGAATTTAAAACATTAGACTTAAAGGTTGTTAAGCAAGACATTTTTGATTTGATGACCAATTCTCAAGCGTGGTGGCCTGCCGATTATGGTCATTATGGTCCTTTCTTTATTAGAATGGCTTGGCATAGTGCTGGTACCTATCGTACAACAGATGGTAGAGGTGGCGGTGGAGCTGGTATGCTTCGTTTTGCACCACTTAATAGCTGGCCTGATAATACCAACCTTGATAAAGCACGTTTGCTTTTATGGCCTGTTAAAAAGAAGTACGGCAAAAAACTATCATGGGGTGATTTAATGATTTTAACAGGTAACTGTGCACTTGAATCTATGGGCTTCAAAACCTTTGGTTTTGCAGGAGGTAGAGAAGATGTATGGGAGCCACACGAAGATGTATATTGGGGTTCTGAGCGTGAGTGGTTAGGAGATAAGCGTTACAGTGGAGATAGAGATTTAGAAAATCCATTAGCGGCTGTTCAAATGGGATTGATTTATGTAAATCCAGAAGGTCCTAATGGTAATCCTGATCCAATTGCTTCTGCAAAAGATATTCGTGAAACTTTTGCACGTATGGCAATGAATGATGAAGAAACAGTTGCACTCATTGCTGGTGGTCACACATTTGGTAAAACACATGGTGCTGCAGATCCAAGTAAATATGTAGGGAAAGAGCCTGCTGGTGCAAGTATTGAAGAGCAAGCCACCGGTTGGAAAAATACATTTGGTACTGGTAGTGGTGTTCATACCATCACTTCAGGTTTAGAAGGTGCGTGGACAACTACCCCTACTAAATGGAGCAATAACTACTTCGAAAACTTATTTAAGTTTGAATGGGAGCTTGTAAAAAGTCCTGCTGGTGCACATCAGTGGAAGCCTAAAAATGGCGGAGGTGCGGGAACAGTGCCTGATGCACATGATCCTTCTCTATCGCATGCGCCAACCATGTTAACCACAGATTTAGCAATGATATTGGATCCTGCGTATGCACCTATCTCAAAAAGATTTTATGAAAACCCAGATCAGTTTGCAGATGCGTTTGCAAGAGCTTGGTTTAAATTAACACACCGTGACATGGGCCCTCGTGCTCGTTATGTAGGTTCAGAAGTGCCACAGGAAGTTTTAATTTGGCAAGACCCAGTTCCAGCCGTTAACCATACACTTATTGATGCTACAGATATCGAGCAGTTAAAAGCTACGGTGTTGGCTTCTGGCTTAACCGTTTCTGAATTAGTATCTACTGCTTGGGCTTCTGCATCAACTTTCCGTGGAACGGATAAAAGAGGTGGTGCTAATGGTGCAAGAATTCGTTTAGCACCTCAAAAATATTGGGCAGTAAATAATCCTGCACAATTATCTAAAGTATTGGATAAGTTAGTAGCTATTCAACAAGGGTTCAATGCTGCTGCAAACGGAGGCAAACAAGTTTCTATTGCAGATCTAATTGTACTTGCTGGTGCTGCTGGAGTAGAAAAGGCTGCTAAAGATGGAGGATGCAGTGTTACTGTTCCATTTACACCTGGTAGAACTGATGCTACAGATGCGCAAACAGATGTTGCTTCTTTTGGTGTATTAGAGCCAACTGCAGATGGTTTCCGTAACTACATTAAGCCTAAAACGCTTATTTCTTCTGAAGAAATGTTACTTGACAAATCGCATTTACTAAACCTTACTGCACCTGAAATGACAGTGCTTGTTGGTGGTATGCGTGTATTAAATACCAATTACGATGAATCAAATCATGGGGTGTTAACAAATCGTCCAGGTGTATTAACCAACGATTTCTTCACAAGCCTTATCGATTACAATACTACTTGGAAAGCAACAGGACAAAATTCTTTTGAAGGAACAGATAGAGCTACTGGCGCTGCTAAATGGACAGCAACAAGAGTAGACCTTGTATTTGGTTCTAACACAGAATTACGTGCACTTGCAGAAGTGTATGCTTGTGATGATGCGAAAGAAAAATTTGTTCATGATTTTGTTGCCGCTTGGAACAAAGTAATGAATCTAGACCGTTTTGAATTAGCGTAAACTTTTTATTTACAGGTAATATAAATATCCTTATTTAATAATTTATTTTTCTTCTTCCCATTTCATCAAAAATAGCAATAGGGGCTTGTGTATGTCTTGAGCCAATTCCGTAACTGCATGCGTCGGTTGAAAATATACAAGAATCTTCTATATACCACTTTCCTCCTTTTTTTACGAATAACGCACTAACATCGCAACAATCGCGTGTTTGGTATTCAGGAAATGTAATTGCTTTTCCATCTTTTCGTTGTGCTTTACCTGTGAAATATGCATAATTTCCGCTCGATTTAAAATGGTCTACAACATATATAAATTGCTGTTTTTCGTATTGATACATACTTGCTCTTAATACGTCAAGCATTGCAGTTCTTTCTTTTTCGTTCGATGCATTTTTTACTTTAAAATCATAAATAATTTGGGCTTCCAAATTTGCTGAAAAAATTGAACACAAGGCTAATAAGCAGTAGCTAAATATAATTTTTTTCATGGTTAATTTAAGCTTTGATTAGTGATATTTTATTGGCAATTACTTTTTATAGAAGCCGCTGCGTCTGGATATTTTTTATTGTTGGCTAGTTGTAATGCATTACATGCTTCTGTTTTTTTACCAGTTGATAAATAGCTCAATGCTAAATAATATTCAGATTTTCCGGTGCTAGAAGTGCCAACAGCAATGGATTTGTTAAAGTAAGAAATAGCATCTTGGTATTTTTGAGCGGTATACAAACAAATCCCTACATTTTCGGCGTGGGTATAGTTGGTAGGGTCAATGTTTGCGGCTTTCATGTAAAGGTTGGCTGCCTTAACATACTGTGCTTGTTGAAAGGCTTTAAGGCCCTCAGCCGTATAATCATTGACCGTTTTATTGTTGGCATCAACTGCGGATCTATTAAAGAGCGCTTTTGTTTGGGTAAAAGTTGCGCCATCATTTGGGAATAATTTAATGGCGCTATCTAGCATAAGATTGAGGTTAGCGTCAGCTTTTCCTTTCACTTCATACATGCCCAATAAATAGTTGTTCCATGTAAATGGCGTATTAAAATGACCTACAATTAAGTTAAAGGCTTTTTTAATTTCGGTGCTGTCTTTCTTTTTTGATGCTGCAAAAATTAAATTCTTATAATAGCTGGTGGCATTGGGCCAGTTGTAAAAAGCTTTTTTGCTACTAATTAATGCGCTGTCAAAATTATTTTTGGCGGCGTAAATAGCGGTTCTTAAAAAGTCGTTGTAATAAAGGTGCGGATTTACGTTGTCGCTCTCTTTTAAAAGGGCTAGAGCTTCATCGTATTTTTTGTCTCTAATATAATAGCGCGCTATCATGGCTTTTAAAGGAAGGGTAGAAGAAGACATATCAGGAATTGCCGGTAATTTTTCTACGTCTTCTGTTTTCATTACCGGATCTGCGTTTACTTCGCCCATTACAAACTTTTGAATCTTTAAAGAATCATACGTGAGTTTATGAACGTAAATAGAAGGGATAATGGCTAGAAGCGCTATGCTAAAAAATACACCCATGAGTGATGTGCGAAGTTTTGTGTTTTCTTGTTGGTAGCTAAGTGGAATAAAAATTAATGCCGCTGCAATGGCCAGTATCGATTGCATGGCGGTCCGCTCGGCAGGGAAATTTAAAAAGGCATCCACTGCATAACAAGTAACTGCCATCAATAAAATGGTAGCCGCTAAATGCAAATGATGAAAAGACTTATTTTTCCAAATACTAAATGTAATGATGGGTACCAGTAAAAATAAGAATGCAAAGCTAATGCCGCCGAGCACACCAAGGTCTGCAAACATTTCAAAAAAATCGTTGTGTGCATGGTAGGGCACAAAAAGCTCTGTGGTATAAAAAATTTCGTACGGGATAGAAGCCAGTTTCCAGTTGCCATAACCACAACCAATGAGCGGATGTTTGATAGAATAGTCGATGGCATTTTTCCATAAACGAAGCCTACTGTTTTCTTCACTAGCTAACGTAATATCACCAATTCTTTTGGTCACCGTGCCGTACCCACCTTGTGTATCTTGCATTTGCACGGCGGTGTCTAAAAATACATTGGCAATAAAGTAACCTATAACAACGGGGATTATGAAATACGCAATTTGTGTAAGGATCGCTTTCTTATTCTCTTTGCTCTTAAAGTAAAGGGTAGTAGCTATAAAAATGATTGCTATAATTATAAGTCCAACATAGGTGGATCTGGTATTTAAAATAAGCAGCCCTGTAACACCCATTACGAGAACAAAAGCGGAGAGTAGTTTGCCTAGTAATTTATTGTTTATGATGAGCCAGAGTACAAATGGAAATTTGATTAATAAATTAGCAGCTGTAACGTTTTTATTACCATGGTTACCCCTTAAAGCTAATATGTTTTCATCGAGGCCCATGGTAGTGAGGTTACTAGAAAAGGTTTTTAATAATACCAACGAGTCGTATAATAGAACAAAAGCCATGATAACCGAAATACTTGTTAATAACGTAGGTAGCGGTTGTTTGTAAAATAAAATAGAGAGTACAATAAAAACGAGGTAAGTGGTAATTAGTCTAGCCCCTGTAACGAGTGTTTCGGTGGGGTTAATGGCATAGAAATAGGAGAGTGCAGCCCAGGCTACTAAAAAAGTAAATACGATGGTAAACTTATACTTGAAAACACCCTGAATTGCCTCTGCACAATGCTGGCGGTGCATACCTATAAAAGCAATGCCTAATAGGTCTATACAGCTGGTGTATAACCACTGCGGTCCCATGACGTCCGACGCGCCTAGGTCTGGAATGAAATGAACGAGTAAATAGAGGCCCGCAAAAATAGTGGGCATAATGGGGGTTTGTGCCTTTGTGTTCATAGGTGCAAATATCTTAATAAAATTGAAAGTTTACATGGTTTCTGGGAATTCTATCCGAACGAGGCACCAGTTGGCAATGTAGTATGCTTGTGCAACGGGGATATAGGGGATTGTAAAAGGCTCTTCCCCGGCCGAATGTAAAACGAGCGTGCATAAATGATGCGCCTGTAAAAAGGGGCTTGTTTTTATTTCGATGTGCTGGACATTTTTGAAGTTTAATAGGGTTTGTAATTTATTTTATATATAGAAAGGTTTTGTATATATAAAAAGGTTTTAATACATGATTCTAAATTATATATATTATTTTGACTGCCGTCTTCCTGATAGGTGGGTTTACCCAAACTCTTTCAGGACTGCCGTTTTTCACTTCGTTCAAAACGTCTTCCTTAACTTCTACGGTGGGTTTACCCAAACCCTTACAACGAAATGCGTAGCATTTCGTTGTGTTTTTTAACGCTCGTCAACTTACGTGAGCAAGCTCCCGACGTTGCATCGCATTAAAAAACCCCGTCACTATCGTGACAGGGTTTGTGCCCAGAACAGGAATCGAACCTGCACTACCTTGCGATAACCAGATTTTGAGTCTAGCGCGTCTACCAGTTCCGCCATCTGGGCCTTTGTATTAGGCGGGGTGCAATATTACAAGATTCTGTGTTTTTTGCCAAAAGAAACCACCATAAACCCAAACAAATAGGGCTTATCGGAGTTGATCCGCTATACGGTCTAGGTATTTCTTTTTAAAATAATAGTCTTTTACTTGCAACAACGCTTCTTTTTGGGTAATACCCATTTGATAGCTTTCCAACAAACCTTTAATAGGTTCAAAAATTTCATCTTCTAATTGTTTAAGTGGTACAAGTAGCGCCGCCTTTTGGGTATCATCTTCTACTTCCATAACCTGCTCGTTTAAATCCATGACTTCCATTAAAAAACTAGGAGGGAGCTGGTATTTTTCGTCGGGTACGAGTACCTCATTGATTTCTAAAATGTACGGTATAAGTAAGGCCTGATCTTTTAATACCCTTAATGCTTTATTGGCAGCCGATGATAATGCTAGTGCTTCTGCTTGTTCTGCTTCGGAACTATTTGCAAAAAAATCAGGATGAAACTTTTTTTGGAGCATCAAATACTTTTTGGATACCACAGCCGTATCTGGGAAAAAGCTAACCGGTATGTCAAAAAGTTCAAAATGATTCATAGACATTAAAATTACAACTCCTTTATAAAAACAGGTAATAATCTTTTAAGTAGGTAGCAAAATCAGCGGTGTACTGCTCATTTTCTTTAATAATAATCTGTTCTACTTCAGCTGGGCTTGTTACAGCGTTACTTAATATATACATGGCCCTAAAAGGTTCTTGTGTGGGTGTTTGTTGTACCAATGCTTTTTTAAAAATAAGTAGCCCAAATTGCGCGGCTAATTTTTCAAGTTCTGTAGCCCTTGCATATGGGATTAGCACTGAAAAATTTCCTTCTTTTTCAAGTAGGTTAACAGCACAAGTAAAAAGTGATACTAATGTTAATGTGGTGCTGTGCATGGCCTTGTTACGGAGCGCATCATCACTTTTTAAATCATTGCTAAAAAAAGGAGGGTTAGAAATTATATGCTGGTATTTAATACTGCTAAAATTTTCGATAGCAGTATTGTGCACCTTAATATTCCAGCCGGTTGCTTCTGCATTGCTCGCAGCCTGCGCCGCTGCAGCAGCATCAATTTCTACAGCGTCTATTTGTGCCGCAGGTATTTTTTGAGCGAGGAGTAAACTCAAAAGTCCAGTGCCCGTGCCAATATCTAAAATGTTAGCAGGCGCATCATCTTTTACATGTGCAGCAACCCAGGCACCAAACAAGCACGCGTCGGTACATACTTTTAGCGCGCAGTCCGATTGCCAAACTGTAAATTGTTTGAACGAAAAATAGTTATTAGACATCTAATAGATGCTTAGTCTGCAAAGCTTGCAGCGATGTATTCACTATTTAAGCGAGCAATATTTGTAATGGAAATTTCTTTAGGGCAAGTCGCTTCACAAGCACCAGTGTTGGTACATGATCCAAAACCTTCTTTATCCATTTGAGCCACCATGTTTTGTACCCTTGTAGTACGCTCAGGTGCGCCTTGTGGTAATAAAGCGAGGTGGGAAACTTTTGCACTTAAAAATAGCATCGCAGAACTGTTTTTACAAGCCGCTACACAAGCACCACATCCAATACACATAGCTGCTGCAAAAGCGTCGTCTGCTTTTTGCTTTTCGATAGGTAAAGTGTTACCATCTACTGCATTACCGGTGTTAACGCTAATATAACCACCAGCCTGAATAATTCTATCAAATGCAGAACGGTCTACCATCAAATCTTTGATTACTGGAAAAGCATCTGCTCTCCATGGTTCTACAACAATCGTGTCTCCATCTTTAAAGGCACGCATGTGTAATTGACAAGTTGTATTTGCTTGCCAAGGACCATGTGGTTTACCATTAATATACATAGAGCATGAACCACAAATACCTTCTCTACAATCATGGTCAAATGCAACCGGATTTTCTCCGTCTTTGATTAATTGTTCGTTAAGTACGTCAAACATTTCTAAGAAACTCATTTCAGAAGAAATATTTTCTACGCGGTACATTTTAAAAGTACCCTTTGTGTTTTTATTTTTTTGTCTCCAAACTTTAAGGTTTAGATTCATGTTGTAATGTTCCATTTCAAGAAAATTGAAAAGTTGATAGATCGTTTACTAATGATTATTTGTAGTTACGTTGTGATGGTTTAATCACTTCGTACTTTAATTCTTCTTTGTGTAATTCCCAGTTGTGTTCACCTTTAAACTCCCAAGAAGCTACATACATAAAGTTTTCATCGTCTCTTAATGCTTCACCATCTTCTGTTTGGTATTCTTCTCTGAAGTGACCACCACAACTTTCGTTACGGCTTAATGCGTCTACACACATGAGTTCACCTAGTTCAATAAAGTCGGCAACGCGGTTGGCTTTATCAAGCTCTGGGTTCATCTCATTAATTTCTCCAGGAATTCTTACGTCCGACCAGAACTCTTTTTTAAGCGCTTGCACTTCTGCAATAGCTTGCTTTAAACCTTCTTCGTTTCTCGCCATACCACATTTATCCCAAATAATTTTTCCTAAACGTTTGTGGAAGCTCTCTACCGTTTGCGTTCCTTTGATGCTCATTAATTTTTCAATTCTTGCAAGCACCACTTTTTCAGCTTCTTCAAATGCTGCATGATTGGTATCGAGCCCTGTGCTATAAATTTCGTCTGCTAAATAATTACCAATGGTGTAAGGAATTACAAAGTATCCATCTGCTAAACCTTGCATTAAGGCACTTGCACCAAGGCGGTTAGCACCATGCTCACTAAAGTTAGCTTCACCTAAAGCATACAATCCAGGAACCGTAGTTTGTAGTTCATAGTCTACCCAAAGGCCACCCATTGTGTAGTGTACAGCAGGATAAATACGCATTGGAACTTCGTACGGATCTTCGCCAGTGATTTTTGCGTACATGTCAAATAGGTTGCCATATTTTTCTTTAACAACCTCTTTACCCAATGCTATAATTTGTTCTTGGCTTACATTTTCTAAACCTTGTTTGCCTATTTCAATGTTACCATAACGCAAAATGGCTGCTGCATAATCAAGGTATACTGCTTGCTTAGAAGTACCCACGCCATAACCTGCATCACATCTTTCTTTGGCAGCTCTTGATGCCACGTCACGAGGTACTAGGTTGCCAAATGCAGGGTATCTGCGCTCTAAATAATAATCTCTTTCTTCTTCAGGAATATCTACCGCTTTGCGCGTTTCGTTTAAATTTTTTGGAACCCAAATACGTCCATCATTTCTGAGAGACTCAGACATGAGTGTTAATTTAGACTGGTGGTCTCCACTAACTGGAATACATGTTGGGTGAATTTGTGTAAAGCATGGGTTGCTAAACAAAGCACCTTGACGGTGTGCCTTCCAAGCGGCAGTAACGTTAGATCCCATCGCATTGGTAGATAAATAAAATACGTTACCATAGCCACCAGTACATAATAATACGGCGTGACCAAAATGCTTTTCTAAATGACCAGACACTAAATCACGTGCGATAATACCTCTCGCTTTACCATCAATTTTTACCACTTCATGCATTTCATGACGGCTATACATTTTTACATTACCAAGTGATACCTGACGCTCTAAGGCTTGGTACGCACCAATGAGTAATTGCTGACCTGTTTGGCCTGCTGCATAAAATGTACGTTGAACCTGCGTACCGCCAAAAGAACGGTTACTTAATAGTCCACCATATTCACGTGCAAAAGGAACACCTTGTGCAACGCACTGATCAATAATATTAACACTCACTTCGGCAAGGCGGTGAACGTTTCCTTCGCGCGCACGGTAGTCTCCACCTTTAATGGTATCGTAGAATAATCTAAATACGCTATCACCATCATTCTGATAGTTTTTAGCGGCGTTAATACCACCTTGTGCAGCAATCGAGTGCGCACGGCGCGGAGAGTCCTGAAAACAAAACGCTTTTACCTTATAACCTAGTTCACCTAAAGAAGCAGCAGCAGATGCACCAGCTAAACCAGTACCTACTACAATCACTTCTAGTTTACGTTTATTAGCTGGGTTAACAAGTTTGCAATGTCCCTTGTAATCTTCCCATTTTTTTTTGAGGTTTCCGGCAGGTATTTTTGAATTAAGCATATGCTTAGAAATTTAAATTGAGTGATAATTATTTGATCCAACCAAAATAAAAACTGAGTGGCATCAGTGCAAATAATAAAGGCACAATAATGGCAAATCCAACGCCCACACTATTAATTAAACCACTAATTTTTTTGTTGTGGATACCAATGGTTTTAAAAGCACTTTGAAATCCGTGTAATAAGTGATACGCTAAAGATCCGCACGCTAATACATAGAGCGCAACGATAAGTGTATTACCTACAAATACGTTTTTCATTTCGGCATATAAGTTGTGGTGCATTACACCATTGTATTCTACTTCTGCAAGTGCTTGAACAGTTCCCATACCACCCAGTCTACTCGGCGTCCAAAAATGATAAATGTGCATCACTAAGAACATAAGTAGGAGTGTACCTAGTATCGCCATGCTTCTGCTATACCATTTGCTACCATCAGCGTATGCAACCGCATATCCTGTACTTCTTTTCTTTCTGTTTTCTAGCGTTAATAAATAACCCTGAAAAATGTGCAAGAAGAAACCAGCAAAAAGTCCAATTTCTAAAACTCTTGGAAGCACATTGTTACCCATAAAGTGAGCCGCTTTGTTAAACATTTGCCCCTGATCGGTTGGATCATAAGCAGCTGCCCAAATACAAGCATTAAGCCCCACATGCACAATTAAAAAGAGCACTAGAAATATTCCAGTAAAACCCATCACCAATTTTTTACCAACCGATGATGTAAAGACTTGTTTCCAGGTCATAATGAACGTTTTGTGTTTTTAAAATCGGTGCAAAAATAGCACAGGAAACGATGCCTTTCTCTAATCGAGCAACTTTTTTCGCAGGACTAATGCACATCTTTAAACAGTATAATCGCCGTTTACATAAAAAGCGACCCCATTAACCGTTAAGAACTGTATTTTTGATCCATGTTTAAGTTACTAGGAATATTATGGAATAGTTTCAGGATGGCCATCCAAGAGCTTAGGGTAAACAAGCTCAGAACATTCCTTTCTTTGTTTGGAATTACCATTGGTATTTTTTGCATCATTGGTGTATTAGCAACCGTAGACAGTTTAGAACGCAAAGTGCAAAACGATATTAAAGCTTTTGGTAACAACACCATCTACATAGATAAGTGGAGTTATGCGGGCGGACCTGATTATCCTTGGTGGAAATATATAAAGCGCCCAGTGCCAAAAATAGAAGAGATGCGTTTTGTAAAAGCAAAATGTGACCTTGCTGCTAATACTTCTTTTTTTTGTTCGTCTACTGTAAATGTTAGCTACCTAAATAGTATTTTAAGTGGGGTAAGTATTTATGGTATTACCGAAGATTTTAACAGCATTCAAACCTTGGATATCGCTGCTGGACGCTATTTGAACGAATCTGAATTTACAAGAGGTACGACATCTACAGTTATCGGAAATTTGGTGGCCGATGAATTATATGGTGGTGCGCAAAAAGCAGTAGGTAAACAAATTACTTACAACGGAAAGCATTTATACATTGTTGGTGTCATTAAAAAGCAAGGCCAAAGTTTAATTGGCGGTTTTAATTTTGATGAGTGCATGATTACCTCTTACAGGTATTTTTCAGGGGTGTACAATCCAGATAATTCCAGTCCATATATTATGGTGCAGGGTAAGCCGGGTGTTTCTTCTGCTGCACTCGCCGAAGAGTTACGTGGCGTGATGCGCCAGCTACGCAGATTAAGCCCTAGTACCGAAGACAATTTTTCTTGTAACGATGTGGCTCAGTTTAGTGAAGTAGTGGGTGGCTTTTTTGGCAAAGTAACCGCAGGTGGATGGGCAATTGCAGGCCTTAGTTTAATTGTGGGTGCTTTTGGAGTTGCTAATATTATGTTTGTGACCGTTCGTGAAAGAACCAGCCAAATTGGACTTAAAAAAGCCCTTGGCGCAAAACGCCGTACCATTTTAACTGAGTTTTTACTAGAAAGTGCCTTCTTATGTATTTTAGGTGGACTCTTTGGTTTGATACTTGTTTGGTTACTTGCAATGGGTCTAACTGCCGTATTGCCGTTCCCTATATTTATCGCACCTAATATTGTATTTTTAGCACTAAGCATTTGTATTATTTTGGGGATTGTATCGGGTATTATTCCAGCATCTATTGCTGCTAAAATGGATCCGGTGGTTGCCATTAGAACCAAATAAATAGAACGAGTAAAAATGTCGGTAACCATTTTAGCCATCGAATCTTCTTGTGACGAAACATCTGCATCCGTATGTGTAGATGGTGCTATATTATCCAACTTTATTGCCAACCAAACCGTTCATGAAATCTATGGTGGCGTGGTGCCAGAACTTGCGAGTAGAGCACACATGCAAAATATTGTTCCCGTAGTTGATACGGCTTTACAAAAAGCATTTCCAGAAATCGCGACTTCTGCAGAACGACTTCAAAAGCTTGATGCCATTGCGTTTACGCAGGCCCCTGGTTTAATTGGAAGCTTGTTAGTAGGTGCGCAGTTTGCAAAATCATTGGCACTTAGTTTGCAAAAACCACTCATTGCTGTGCATCACATGCAGGCGCATGTGCTGGCTAATTTAATTCCAGAGCATCGCCCTAGTTTTCCATTTTTATGTTTAACAGTGAGTGGTGGTCACACACAAATTGTACTTGCTAATAGCCCAACCAATCTCAAAATTATTGGTGAAACAATCGATGACGCAGCAGGTGAAGCTTTTGATAAATCAGCAAAATTATTAGGACTTCCATACCCAGGTGGCCCATTAATTGATAAGTATGCTAAATCCGGAAATCCGCTCGCTTTTAAATTTGCAGAACCGCAAATTCCGGCACTCAATTTTAGTTTTAGCGGATTAAAAACCTCCATCTTGTATTTTTTACAAAAGCAGGAGCCTGGTTTTATTGAAGCCAATAGAGACGACTTGTGCGCCTCGGTGCAGCATGCAATTGTTACCATTTTAATTAAAAAGCTTCAAAAAGCGGTGGTGCAAACCGGCGTTAAACAGGTATGTATTGCAGGTGGGGTGAGCGCTAATAGTGGCCTACGAAACGCACTAATGGAGGCGGGTAAAAAGTATAAATGGGCGCCTTTTGTGCCTCCATTCGAATATTGCACAGACAACGCCGGTATGATTGCTATAACGGCTTATTATCAGTATTTAGCGGGCCAGTTTACAAGTTTGGACGCGAGCCCTAGTGCGCGGGCTGTTTGGGCGTAAGCTGCCTCTAGTTCATTTACCCATTTATTTTAGCGGTTTTATTGCAGCATTAATTGTAATTTTGCGGCCTCAAACCCTGATTCATCTTATGATTAGTGCTAGAAATATTACCCTCGCTTATGGTAAGCGTGTACTCTTTGACGAAGTAAATATCAATTTCATCAAAGGGAATTGTTATGGCGTTATTGGTGCCAATGGTGCCGGTAAGTCTACGTTTTTAAAAATCCTTAGTGGAGAAATTGAACCCAATAAAGGAACCGTAGATATTTCGCCAGGTGAGCGTATGAGCTTTCTAAAGCAAAACCAATTTGAATTTGATACCTGTACGGTTTTAAATACCGTACTCATGGGCCACAAAAAAATGTGGGAAGTGATGCACGAGCGTGAAGCAATTTATGCCAAAGCAGATTTTTCTGAAGAAGATGGTTTACGTGCCGGAGAATTAGAAGGAGAGTTTGGCGAAATGGGTGGCTACACTGCAGAAAGTGATGCTGCAACATTATTAAGTAGCCTTGGTATCAAAGATGATATGCATGCGAGTGCTATGCAAGATATTCCGTCAAATATGAAAGTGCGTGTGTTATTGGCACAAGCATTATTTGGTAACCCGGATATCTTATTACTTGATGAACCTACCAACGGTCTAGATATTGAAACCATTGGTTGGTTAGAAAACTTTTTAGCAGAATACGAAAACATTGTACTGGTTGTAAGTCACGACAGACACTTCTTAGACACCGTGTGTACGCACGTTGCAGACGTTGATCGTTCAAAAATTAAAACCTTTACGGGCAACTATACTTTCTGGTATGAGTCTTCTCAATTGATGAGCAGACAAATGAATGATAAGAATAAAAAAGTAGAAGATAAGCGTCAAGCGCTTATCGATTTCATTGCCCGATTCTCTGCCAATGCTTCTAAAAGTAAGCAAGCAACTTCTAGAAAAAAGGCGTTGGAAAAATTAACCATCGAAGAAATTGAACCGTCTAACCGTAAATATCCAGGTATCATTTTCCAACCACTTAGAGAGGTAGGAAATCAGATTTTGAACGTGGAGAATTTGAAAAAAACAGTGGATGGAAGAACCCTGTTTGATAAAGTAACTTTTAGCGTTAACAAAAACGAGAAGATTGCTTTTATAAGTAAAGATCCATCTGCGGTAACCCATTTCTTTGATGCCATCAACGAAATCACGGTTGCGGATGCAGGTAAATTTGAGTGGGGTACCACCATCACCAAAGCATATTTACCCGTAGAAAATGGGGAATTTTTTACGGAAGGCCTTACCCTTATGGACTGGTTGAGACAATATGTTCCTGCGCACGTAACAGACGCCGACGAACCTTTTATTAGAGGATTTTTAGGTAAAATGTTGTTTAGCGGAGACGACATTATGAAAAAAACCAATGTACTAAGTGGTGGAGAAAAAGTACGTTGTATGGTTAGCCGTATGATGCTACAAAATCCCAATCTTGTAATACTCGATCAGCCTACCAACCACCTAGACCTAGAAAGTATCCAAAGTTTCAACGAAGGATGTATGACTTTTCCGGGTGTAGTGCTCTTAACATCTCATGATCATACGTTTATGCAAACCGTGGCAACACGTATTATTGAGTTAACGCCAAAGGGCATCATTGATCGTTTAATGACTTTTGATGAGTATATGGAAGACGGTCGTGTGCAAGAATTGAGGGCAGAGATGTATAGCTAAGTTACTGAAAATGAATCAAATAGCGCATAAATAATCCGCAACAGATAAATAATTTAAAAAAAGGGATTTTCGTATTGGTAATTTGAAGCATTTCCTTACCTTTGCCGTCCCGAAAAAAATAGAGTCATGGCAAGAGTATGTCAAGTTACAGGTAAAAAACCGATTGTTGGAAATAGTGTTTCACACTCTAACATCAAAACAAAGCGTCGTTTCTTACCTAATTTACAGAAAAAGCGTTTCTTTTTTGCTGAAGAAGACCGTTGGGTTTACCTAAAGGTTTCAACTGATGCACTTAGAACGATTAATAAAAATGGTTTAGCTTCCGTAATCAAAGAATTGAGATTAAAAGGAACAAAAATCTAATTTACAATAACAAAGTAAACGACCAATACAATGGCAAGAAAAGGCAATAGAGTACAGGTTATTTTGGAGTGCACAGAGCACAAGGCCACTGGTCTTGCTGGTACAAGCCGTTATATCACTGTAAAAAACAAGAAGAATACGCCAGAGCGTATGGAGTTAAAGAAGTTTAACCCAATCATGAAAAAAGTAACTGTTCATAAAGAAATTAAATAGTAATGGCAAAATCTGCATCGAAAAACGCGAAAGTAAAAGATCTTAAGGCTTCTGCAGAAGCTAAAAACTGGACCAAAGTGATCAAGGCTGTTAGAAGCCCTAAATCTGGCGCCTATACTTTTAAAGAAAATATCATTCACAAAGACAAAGTGAACGATTTCTTAAAAGAGAAATAGTTTCAGTACTTAAACTTATTCATAAAGCTTTCTCCTCATCGGGAAGGCTTTTTGTATTTTTACACCTCAAATTAGTACTATGGGATTTTTAGGAAAGCTGTTTGGTATCAAAGAAAAGGAGCGTTTAGACCAGGGTTTACAACAAACCAAGGAGGGCTTTTTTGCTAAAATCACCAAAGCCATCGCCGGTAAAAGTACCGTTGATGACGAAGTGCTAGATAACCTCGAGGAAGCGCTTATTGGTGCCGATGTGGGTATGGAAACTACCTTGCAAATTATTGAACGCGTAGAAAAAAGAGTAAAGCAAGATAAATACTTGAATACAATTGAGTTGAATGCTTTACTTCAACAAGAAATTGAATCAATACTCGTAGATGCTCCTGAGCCTGAATACAAAGACTTTACCATTCCAGCAGGTAAAAAGCCCTATGTTATTTTAGTGGTGGGCGTTAATGGCGTGGGTAAAACCACTACCATTGGTAAACTAGCCAACAACTATAAAAAGGCAGGTAACCAGGTTGTACTGGGTGCCGCAGATACCTTTAGAGCAGCAGCCACCGAGCAGCTAACCATTTGGAGTGAACGCGTGGGTGTGTCCATTGTTAAGCAAACCATGGGAGCCGATCCAAGCGCGGTCGCTTTTGATACCGTAACTAGCGCTGTGTCTAAAAATGCCGACGTGGTTATTATTGATACCGCCGGGCGTTTACACAACAAGTTACACCTAATGGATGAGCTGGGTAAAATTAAGCGGGTGATTCAAAAGGTAATACCAGGTGCTCCACACGAAGTAATGCTTGTATTAGATGGTTCTACTGGTCAAAATGCCCTCGAGCAAGCCAAGCAATTTACAGCTACCACCGAAGTGACGGCTTTGTCCATTACCAAACTAGATGGCACCGCAAAAGGCGGCGTAGTGCTAGCCATTGCTAGCCAGTTTAAAATTCCGGTAAAATATATTGGGGTAGGCGAAAAAATAGATGACCTGATCATTTTTGACAAGCACGAATTTGTTGACAGCCTATTTAAAGGTGTAACGAACAGCTAATCCACCCCAACCTCCTTCAAAATAGGTATGTCCCACTAGGTTAAATGAGGGCTGCCAGTCAAAACTAATGGCTAGGGGCGCGTTTGGTATTTTATAGTCTAAACCAATTACGCCGTCCACACCAATTGCAAAAACAGCCGTGCTAGGCGGGTTTCTAAGCCTCCAACTACTATTCCAAAGGCCAAAGTGGCCACCACCACCCACGTACCACTCAAGACCCTCTGCGTTTGGTACAGGCATGTGTTTTTCATATAAACCCGTTAATCTAAAGCCGTCTTCGTTAAAATAAGCTAGTAATTCCTTGGCTACAGACTCCGTCATATACTGTTTATAGGTAATGGCGCCTGGGTATACTTTAACACCAATAGATTGAAGAATGGGTTTAGTAGATTGAGCCCCCGCGTAAAAGGCAGCAACAAATAATAAAGCGGTAAAAAGTAGTTTTTTCATAAATGGGGGTTTGAAAATACCCTACAAAAATAAATATGAATTACTGAAAGAATAGTTAAGGTTGCTCTTTAATAATTATTTAGGTTTGTAGTATGCATGATTTTAAAGAATTGGTGGCCGAATTTGGAACCCGTTTTGGGGTAGCTCAATTTCCGGCAACCCCTGCAAGCCTGTATGAACCTGGCGAATATTTTTTAAGTATTGGCGGTAAAAGAATTAGACCCATTTTATGTGTGCTAGGTAATGAGCTTTTTAGTGAGATCACCGAAGACGCTTGGTCCCTTGCCACAGCTATTGAGCTATTTCACAATTTTACCCTTATTCATGATGATATGATGGACGCTGCTTCGTTAAGGCGTGGCATGCAAACAGTGCATACAAAATATGGTGATAACACAGCACTCTTAACAGGCGATGTAATGCTCATTAGAGCCTACGAAAAATTACAAACCATCAACCCTGTGTATTTACCAAAAATATTGAGCCTCTTTAATACAACGGCTAGGGAAGTTTGCGAAGGTCAGCAACTGGATATGGATTTCGAAAAAATGCCCTCAGTTACACTTGACGCATACATACATATGATTACCCTTAAAACGTCGGTGCTACTTGCGGCTAGTTTAGAAATGGGGGCGATACTAGGTGGCGCCACACCAAACAACTGCAAACACTTATATGAATTTGGAAAAAACCTGGGTATTGCTTTTCAAATTCAAGACGATTATTTAGACGCTTTTGGCGATCCTGAAAAATTTGGTAAAGAAGTAGGCGGCGATATTAGACAAAATAAAAAAACATTTTTACTACTGCATGCATTAGAAGTGGCAACACCTGATCAGCGCGCCAAGCTTGATATATTACTTGCCAGTAATGGTCAGGATAAAGTACCACAGGTGCTGGAACTATTTAAAGCATGTAATGTAGATGCCTGGGCTATCGAACTCAAAGAAAAATATTTACAAATTGCTTTGGCTAATTTAGAAGATATTGCTGTTACCAGTAGTCGAAAGTCAGCACTGTTAGCACTTGCCAATTATTTAATACAACGGGAAAATTAATTTTACATTTTATTCGAATACTAAACGCAATTATTAGCGCATGTCAAATTCTCTATTTAGAAAAAAATCAATTGCAAAAATTAATGCCGATGCTGCAGCAGCAGAGGGGCATGGCTCTGGACTTAAAAAAATATTAGGCGTAAAGGATTTAACTTTTATGGGTATTGCTGCCGTTATTGGGGCAGGTATATTTTCTACTATTGGTACCGCTGCATTTAATGGTGGTCCGGGTATATCCCTTTTATTTGTTATTACAGCCATCACTTGTGGGTTTAGTGCACTTTGTTATGCCGAGTTTGCAAGTAGGGTTCCTATTGCAGGAAGTGCTTACACCTATGCCTATGTTTCTTTTGGCGAAGTAGTTGCTTGGATTATTGGTTGGGCGCTTATACTTGAATATGCCATTGGTAATATTGTAGTAGCTATTAGTTGGAGTGGTTATTTTAATAATTTATTAGAAGGATTTAATATTCATTTGCCAGGATGGCTTGCTACCAATACCACAAATGCACAAAGTGGTTACGATGAAGCGGTTAAAGCCATGGCAGGTGGCGCTTCACTTGAAAGTTTGGGTAGACATGCAAAAACGGGTTACGACGCAATTGTTAACGCACCGGTTATTGCTGGTATAAAATTCATTATCAATATACCTGCTTTTGTAATTGTAATGCTTGTGACAGCACTTGCTTATATCGGTATTAAAGAGAGCAAGAAGATGACCAACTACATGGTAATTTTTAAAATTGCCGTAATCATTTTTGTAATTGTGATGGGCTTTTTTTATGTAGACACCGCTAACTGGGATCCATTTTTACCCAACGAATTCACGGGTGTACTTGCGGGAGTATCTGCTGTGTTTTATGCCTATATTGGTTTTGATGCCATTTCAACCACGGCCGAAGAATGTAAAAATCCGCAACGTGATTTACCACGCGGTATGATTTATTCCTTAATTATTTGTACGGTCCTGTATATTTTAATTGCGCTAGTATTAACCGGCATGGTTCATTATAGTGAATTAAAAGTAGATGATCCACTCGCTTACGTGTTTCAAAAACTGCACCTCAATAAAATTGGCTATTTAATTTCGGTAAGCGCAGTTGTTGCAACAACTAGTGTACTTCTTGTTTTTCAATTGGGACAACCGCGTATTTGGATGAGTATGAGTAGGGATGGACTTTTACCTAAAAAGTTTGCACAAGTGCATCCTAAATTTGGTACGCCTTCTTTCGCGACCATTGTAACGGGTTGCCTCGTAGGTATACCATCACTTTTTGTTTCTAGTTCTACCATGACCGATTTAACCAGTATTGGAACACTCTTTGCATTTGTGCTGGTGTGTTTTGGTGTACTTGTTTTACCGCGTATGGCCAAAGAAGCGGGTAGTTCTGCTTTCAGACTTCCGTATCTTAACGGACAGTTTATCATCCCTGCTATTGTAGCGGTATTCGTTTATTTTTCAATGAACCGGATATCAGATGCCTTTACTAATTATGCTACCGAAGGGTTTCAAGAAATTTTATTTTTACTCTTTATATTTATTGCCATTGTTACAGGGGTATTAAGTTTTGTTCGAAAATATTCGGTGATACCAGTAGTAGGTGCACTTTGCTGTCTCTATTTAATGATTGAAATACCCGCGATTAGTTGGTTGTGGTTTTTTGTATGGATGGGCCTTGGTTTAACCATTTACTTCTTTTATAGTAGACGTAGAAGTAAACTCGCAGCATAATGAAATATCAGATTGGTGACGAAATTTTAGTCTTGCATAGCAACGAAGAAGGAAAAGTGGTTGATTTTATCAATGATAAAATGGTGATGATTGAAGTGCGCGGCGTAAAGTTTCCGGCGTACATGGATCAAATTGATTTTCCTTATTTTAAGCGCTTCACCCAAAAAAAAATTGTAGAGGCTCAAAAGCCGCTTAAACAATTTATTGATAATATTCCAACCGAAAAACCAAAGCCTACTGCCGTAAAAGAAGAAACGGGTGTTTGGTTAACCCTCATTCCTAAATTTGGACTCGACGATTTTAATGATGAAATTGTTGTTTCGTTTAAGGTACATCTAGTAAACAATATGGCCACTGCATATGGGTTTCATTACAAGCAGTATTTGTCTTCTAGTTTAAATTTTGAATTAGACACCACCATTCAACCTTTTCATGATTTTTATTTACATGACCTAGCGTTTGAAGCCATCAACGATACGCCTAATTTTAGTGTAGACTTTTCTTTACTTCAAAAAGTAAAATATAAGGCAGCGCATTATGAAACAATGCTTAAGCTAAAGCCTAAGCAGGTATTTAATGCCATCGAAAAATTAAAAGAAAACAACGACCCTACACTTACGTATTTGTTGTTTGATTCATATCCAGACGAAGCTATAGTTGAAACTTTTGATATTTCTAAATTATCGGCAGCCGGGTTTAAAGTGTATGACGCTAAAAAAATTAAAGAAAATTTACCGCCGCCAAGAACAGTCGTAGACCTCCACATCGAAAAGCTCACAAATAGCTATTTGCATTTATCCAATACCGAAATTATGGGTATTCAGTTAAGTGAGTTTGATAAATGGTTTGACCTAGCCGTCGCGCACCGCCTGCCTTCATTTATTGTGATCCATGGCGTAGGCGAAGGGGTATTACGAGACGAATTGCATAGCATTTTAAAGACCAAAAGAGAGGTTAAACACTTTATCAATCAATACGATACGCGCTTTGGGTATGGTGCCACAGAGATATTCTTTAAATAAAGGTTATCTTTGCAGCTCCATAAGCCCGAACCATCGAGGTGCTTAGGCACTTAGGAAAGTCCGGACAGCATAGGGCAACCCACCGGTTAAGCGCCGGCCGTTTATATGGTAGCATATAATTGAGAGATAGTGCCACAGAAAATAACTTCCGTTTTGCAAAAAGCGGACACAGGTGAAAATGTGAGGTAAGAGCTCACAGCTTTTGTTGGTAACAGCAAAGGAGGGTAAACCTTGGGTGTTGTAATGCCATGTATAGGAATCTTTGAAAGCGGCTCGTTTGATTCCAATTTATTGGAAGGGTTCCAGGGTAGGCAGCAAGATTGTGTTAGTAATAACACAACTAGATAAATGATGGTTTAGAAACAGAATCCGGCTTACGAGGCTTATGGTTTTTTTTATTTTGAAATAATTGTATTGATATGACACAAGAGCAGATTAAGTATATGAGAGACCGAGTGACGGTTTTGAGGAGGTTTCTTTGACGTTGAGAACCGCAACTATAAAGTAGATACAGACAAACAACTTTCGCTTTCGCCTGGCTTCTGGGATGACAACATCCGGGCTACTGGTATCATGAAAGAAATTAAGGTAAATGAATATTGGTTAAAGCTTTTTAAGCAGGTCGAAAATAGCGTAGAAGATTTTGCGACCCTGTTTGAATTTTGGAAGGCTGGTGATGCCACCGAAGAAGAAACCAAAGAAGCGCACGTTATTGCCCTTGCGCAAATAGAAGAAGCTGAATTTAAAAGCACACTCAATAAACCAGAAGACGAGCTCACTGCCGTTTTACAAATTAATCCGGGTGCCGGTGGAACGGAAAGTCAAGACTGGGCCGAAATGTTACTGCGCATGTACCGTATGTATGGTGAAAAGCAAGGTTGGAAAGTAACCGAAATAGATTTTCAGGCTGGCGATGGCGCGGGTATTAAAAGTGCAACCCTAGAATTTGAAGGAGACTTTGCGTATGGATTTTTAAAGGCAGAAAGTGGTGTTCACCGTCTCGTTCGTATCTCTCCATTTGATAGCAATGCCAGAAGGCATACCTCATTTGCTTCTGTATATGTATATCCATTAATTGATGATACCATCGAAATTACCGTTAACCCTGCCGATTTAGAATGGGCCTTTTATAGAAGTGGTGGAAGTGGTGGTCAAAACGTAAATAAAGTAGAAACAGCCGTTCGTTTAAAGCATGGACCCAGTGGTTTTATAGTAGAGTGCCAGCAGGCCAGAACGCAGGGTGAAAATAGAGAGCTCGCATTAAAGATGCTTAAGAGCAGGCTTTACGAAGAGGAGCTACGCAAGCGTCAAGAAGCCCTCAATGCCACCAATGCCAACAAGAAAAAGATAGAGTGGGGAAGTCAAATAAGAAGCTATGTATTTCATCCATATAAGATGATTAAAGATCACCGTACCGATTATGAAGTAGGTAATGTGGGTCCAGTGATGGATGGAGAAATAGAAGGTTTTATTAAGGCGTATTTGATGCTAGAAAAGGAGAGCCAAGAATAGTTAAATTTGATGTCTATGTTAGTGCCAATTTTGCTTATCATTTTTGTATTGGGTTATGCCTTTATTACGCTTGAGCATACCATTCATATTAATAAGTCGGCAACGGCACTTATTACTGCTGTTTTGTGTTGGACATTAATTATAGTGAATGCATCCGACAAAGAACTGGTGATAGAATCGCTTACGCATCATTTAAGTGCGATTAGTGAAATCGTATTTTTTTTATTGGGTGCCATGACTATTGTAGAGTTAATTGATGCCCATGACGGATTTCAAAATATTGCAGAAGCTATAAAAACAACCAATAAAACAAAGCTCATTTGGCTCATAGCAATTATTACATTTTTCTTGTCTGCGGTATTGGATAATTTAACAACTACGATTGTGATGATATCCATTTTAAATAAATTGATTGAAGACAAAAAAACCAAATGGATGTTACTCGGTCTTGTGATCATTGCTTCAAATGCAGGTGGCGCATGGAGCCCAATAGGAGATGTCACAACTACGATGCTATGGATTGGAGGCCAAATTACGCCTATTAATATTGTTAAACAGGTGTTTTTTGCCAGCTTAGTGAGTATGGTTATTCCAACCATTATTATCAGCTATATGATAAAAGGTCAAATTGCATTAAAGCAAGCGCCGGCAGATCAAGTAAATACTAGTTCAAATTTATTTGAGCGAAACTTAATTTTTATAGTAGGTATTGGTGCATTGCTTTTTGTTCCCCTTTTTAAAACTATTACGCATTTGCCGCCGTATATGGGTATGCTACTTTGCCTCGGCATTATTTGGGTGGTAACCGAAATATTACACAAGAAAAAGCCTTCAGAAGAAAGAGGTGTTTTGTCTGTTAACCATGCCATTCAAAAAATTGATACGCCTAGTATTTTATTTTTCTTTGGTATACTTATGAGTATCGCTTCACTGGAATATGTTGGGGTATTACCTGAGTTAGCCGCATTTTTAAATACAACCATTGGTGATATCAATTTGGTAGCCATTGCCATTGGGTTATTATCTGCAGTTTTAGATAATGTGCCACTCGTTGCTGCTTTACAAAGTATGTATACACTCGAGCAGTATCCACAAGATCATTATTTTTGGGAGTTACTCGCCTATACAGCAGGCACTGGTGGATCATGTTTGATTATTGGATCTGCTGCTGGGGTGGCGGTAATGGGGTTAGAAAAAATAGATTTTTTCTGGTACTTGAAACGAATTAGTTGGATTGCCTTAATTGGTTATTTGGTTGGCGCGCTTGTGTTTATTTTGCAACACAATTTATTTCAGTAGCGTAAACGCTGTTCTAGTTTCCTATTAGTATATCAAACTTACTTTTTGGCCTAATTTTGTCTAGCCAGTTAAAACTTTTAAGTTTCAGCTCATCATGATTGGTTTTACCACGCATGGGCAGTAGATTACCTTCTAAATTATTGATAAATTTAACACGCTTGGGTTTGCCTTCTGCAAAAATGATTTCTATAAGATCTGAACTGTTTTTATTGACGCCAACGAAACGCTTTTGTTCGTCCTGCGCATAATAAATGTTTTCCGCACTGCCCCTGGCTGTTAAAAAATCTACTTGTCCGGTACTATCAAATAATGCATTGATGCTATTACCTCTTACTTGATTAAAGTAGTTGCTACTATCTACTTTACTAATGCTTAACGCGTTTTCAAACACATAAATTCGCTCTGGTCTTTTATTTTTCAAGAATAAATAAATAGTGTCACCACTAATTTGGTTTTCCTGTGACCATAATATTGGGTTATCAAATAATCTAAACACCGAGTCTTGGCCGGAAAAAAACAAACTATCACCAACGGCTTGTAATGAGTCAGAAAATATTTTTACGTTTTTATAGGCTTCAAAATATTTTAAAGTACTATCTACGGTTGGCTCAGATTTTAGTTTAGCAGAATCGATACTATTTTTTGAACTACCTTTTTTAATGGTAGGTTTTGCTGCTGCAACTTTAACGGTATCTTTAATAATTGTTTTTGTAACTCCTTTTTTTATGCTTGTATCAATTGGAACTGGTCTTACCCTTGGTATATTTTTTGTTTTCAATAAATCAATTACACGTCCTGTAAATAAAGTATCTGCAGTAATAAATACACTATCGCTACCTTGTTTAATGATAAGGAGTGGTATTTGAGTTGCCATAATGGTACTCCTTTTGTTATTGGTTTTGATATTATTGGCAATCATATCAAAACCTTGTTCCTTATCTTTACTTCTGTAAACGGCGTTACCTCTAAATTCACTGAGTCCATTGAGGCTATCAATAGCAATTTCGTCGGCGGTAATGCTAAACGTAGAATCTTCTATGATAGACCGCTTGTATAAATTGGCGATTTTCTTTTTAATATCATAAAAGCCTTCACGCGTTTTGATTGTAAGGCCTTTTTTGTCTTTAATTATTGTAGGGCTTATAAAAGTAGACACCTCGGTAATGGTATTGTACTGAAGGCTATCCGTTTTTATAGTACCATTTGGTTGAACCAGTAATACATTTTTGAAAAAAAATATATCCTTACTTTCTCCATAATAGTTCCCTTCGGTACTCGTTAATGTCGTTTTTTTGTTGACCACTTTGCCGCCATACAAATAGGTGCCCAGTTTTAGATTTACATCGTAAGTCAAGTTTTCGGTAGTTAAGGTACTCTTGCCATCTGTTAATCTTACTTTACTTGTGAGCAGCGCTTTTTTTTCTATTCCAATATATCTTAAGTACTGAGCATAGATATGAACGCTATCAGCGTCATTGATATGAACATTGCCAAAAGATTCTAGCGTATTTAAAATAGGATTTATGATAGCGCTATCTGCGTAAAAAAGTGTTTTGCCCTGTCTCACTTTTACATGTCCAGCATATGAAATCAGTTGGTTGGTGTCTGATTTTTGAAGGTACTGTTTGTCTGCGGCTAAGATATACAAGTAGTTTTCCTCAGTAATTCCTTTTGGCTGGAGGTTGTCCTTTTGTTTCCCTGGTTGCGCATTTGCCAAAAATGTAACAAATAATAGGCATAGCGTTAGATATTGTTTGATTGAAACCGCCATTATTGTTTAATAGTGCTTGCTGTGTCTATAATGGGGGCTAACAGTGGGCTGGCTTTATCTTTTTTGCCAAAGACCGAGAACTGAACATATCTTTTTGGATGAACTCGTAAGTCGTCTAGTAATGTATTAGCACTCTTCAAACTATTATTTAAGTTGTTATAAAGTGTTTTGTCATTGATAAGTTTACCTAAACTTCCTTCATCACTAGCTGCTTTTTTAACAAGGGTATTTAAATTTTCGATAGCTGTTTTTAAATTACCAACAGTGCCGTTGATGTCTGCTGTTGCTAGTTTATTTGTTGTAGCTTCTAAATTTGATAGGGTAGCAGCTACCTCTTTATTATGGTCAGCTAAGTTTTTAGTAACGCTATTGATATTATTTACAGAGCTTGCGATTGCGCCAGACTGTTTGTCAAGCATTGATTCAATAGCAGCCGAAGAAACAATTAAGCTAGCCGTTGTTGTGTTGATGTTGGCTATGGCCTGCTGTAAATTATTTTTCGTATTGGGGTCAAAAATACGATTGATATTTTTTAAGACACTATCAAGTGATTGAACCGTTATTTTGATTTGATCGGTAACGGGCTCTAACTTATTCATCGCATCATCAAATAGTCCAATAGCATTTCTTGTTGCAATAGTATCCTGAGGTTTCAAAAAAAGTGAATTATTACCAAGTTTTATAATAATACTGGGTGTGCCAAGTGGGTTATCTTTAATGCTTGCTACTGAGTTAATTGGTATTTTATAATTTTGATTGAGCTTGATCGTCACTAAAATAGAGTGTAAATTATAATCGGTATTTTCGATATCAATAACACTTCCTACTTGAAAGCCATTTACATAAACAGGATTTGATACCATAAGACCCTTGGTATCTTCGTATTTGGCAAAAATATAATTACCTGTTTTAAATAATGTTTTACCCTTCAAAAAGTTGAAACCTAATATTAGAACCGTAATAGAAATAGCGGTTAGTGCTCCAACTTTTGATTCATTCGAAATCTTCATGTAACAAAATTAAGGTTTATTGACCGCCTACGCCTATCTGATTCTCTAATGATTTTTTATAAATCCGAACAGATTTGGTGATCACATCACATATTTCTAATTGTCCTTTCTCACTATTTAGGTAGTCTTCTTCGTCGGGGTTTGATATAAATCCAGTTTCAACTAGTACAGCAGGCATACTTACTGCTTGTAATACCCAGATGCCTTTTTTACGTTGTTGTGCTTGTCTACTAACACGTCCTAATTTTTGAAATTCCTCCTCAATGGTTAGGGCTAGTTTGGCACTTCGTTGGAAATATTGTTGTGTCATTATATTTGCCAACATTTGTTTGGTTGGATCATTGGCATCTGTTAGTTTTCGGGCCTCCAATATTTTTAAGGAAACACTATCAAGGTATTCATCAACACTTTCTCCAGCAGCGGCCTTTCTTTCTTCTGTTTTGTCAACCCCATAAATAAATGTTTCAGTGCCAATAGCTGAGCTTGGTAAATGAGTTATTTTGTATTGAGGTACCTTTTTATATATTTTCTTGCCTTTTTTTCCTTTGACGGTAATTGTTTTGTAGCCTACTACTTCTCTGATGGTTCTTGATCCTGCCGAATTTACGTGGATACAAATAAACAAATCACCTTTTAAGCGGTTTGCGATATCAGCTTTTTCAACAACTGAATTAAAAACATCGGTTTTGCGGGTCATTAAAATTTCAACATCTGGAAGTGCCTGCTTTAACTGTATTTCTAGTTTTAGAGCAACCGCTAGAGAAATGTCTTTTTCGGTAGAATATCTACCTGTTGCTCCAACATTGCCTCCTCCGTGACCAGCATCTATAATAATCCTTTTCAGGGCTTGTTTTTGGATAGGCGCTGTTTTAATGATAGTATTAGGACCACCGTAAGAAAATGCCTGCGTACTCAAAAAGAGAGTGCTTATCCAAGCCGCAATTCGTCTAATCTTCATATCAATTCTTTAAAGGATTATAGATATAAGTTATTTTACACCATTGATGCACTATTTTTGCCAAGTGAATAGAAGCAAACAACGTAAAATTAACGTAAAAACACCACCTACTATTGTAATAGGCATTGTTTTGCTTTTATTAACATTTCAGCAGGAATCTAGGGCTGTTTTGGTGCAAATTACCCCTTTATTTCAGGATACCCTCGTTAAAAAGGCAGATACGCTTATCAGAAAGACCGATTCTCTCATCAATAAGACCGATACGCTTATTCTCTCAAAAGACTCTATCGATGCGCCAATTGGATATAATGCCTCAGATTCTGGCATATTAATTGTAGAAACAAGGGAGTTTTTTTTATACGGAAAGGCCAAAACCAATTATCAAGATCTCGCCATAGAAGCCGCAACTATCCGTTATAACCAGCAGTCAAAAATGGTAAAAGCATTTGGCAGCATGGACTCTAGCGGTAAATTAGATAGTAAACCCGTTTTTATCCAGGGTGAAATGAAATCAATTAGTGATACCATTTCATTTAATATGGAAACCGGTAAAGGAATAACAAAGAATACTTTTTTTCAGGAAGGGGAAATATTTGTAAATGCATTGACGCTAAAAAAAATGAATGATAGCGTGGTTTACGCAAAAAAAGCTCGATTTACAACCTGTAATTTAGATACCCCACATTTTGCCTTTAGAACAGGCCGGATGAAAATAATCAATAACAAAATGGGTATTTCTGGCCCTACATTTCCAGAATTTGAAGGTGTACCTATGCCGGTAGGTATTCCTTTTGGGATTTTTCCACTCAATAGGGGTAGGCATTCGGGCATTTTGGCACCTGCATTTACAGCATCTGAAGATTTTGGATTGGGTCTAGAAGGACTTGGTTATTATAAAGTCATTAACGACTATCTAGATTTTACTACAAGGGCCAATATTTATTCTTATGGTGGATGGAATGTAAACCTAAATTCTAAGTACATCAAGCGGTATGCATTTACGGGTGGCTTTAATCTTACCCTTCAAAATACCAAGAGCTTAAATAGGTTTGGTGGCACTGGTGAAGAGTTTAACCAAAATAAATCCTTTATGATCAATTGGAGTCATAGCAGGGATAATAGGGCAAGACCGGGAACTAGTTTTTCTGCCAATGTAAATTTTGGCAGCTCCAGGTTTAATAGATTGCTACTTAACAATCCCATGCAAAACTTTCAGAACCAGTTAAGTTCTTCCATAAGTTATTCAAAAGATTGGAGAGGCAAATACAATTTATCGGTGAATGCTAACCACAACCAAAACAATAATTTACGCCTCGTTAATTTACAACTTCCAACAGTGAATTTTAACGTGGTAACCTTATATCCTTTTCAATCCAAAGAGCAAATAGGTTCCGGAAAATGGTACGAAAAAATTGGCATAGGGTATAGTGGAAATGTGCAAAACCAATTGTCTTTTTACGACACGGCGTTTAATTTTAAAAGATTATTAGATACCGCGCAGTGGGGCGCCGTTCATAATATTCCAATATCCATGTCGCTTCCTGCACTCGGGCCTGTAACCATTAGCCCTAGTATTTCTTACGAAGAACGCTGGTACGGTCAACGGTTTATTAGGAGCTGGAATACGGCCAATAAAAAAGTGGATACGGTTAAATACAGAGGATTGTATACTGCACGTCAAATGAGTTTTGGGATTAGTGCAGCAACCCGAATTTTTGGTACCTATACTTTTGGTAAAAATAGTAACATCAAAGGAATTCGCCATGAAATGAGGCCTAGTGTTTCTGTAAATTATCAACCCGACATGGCGGCTGCATACCATTATAGTACACAAATTGATACAACTGGCAGAAGGTATCGGTTTTCACAATATGAAGGTGGTGTTGTTGGCTCTTTTTCGGAAGGACGTTTCGGTGGGATAGGATTTGGTATAGATAATTTATTGGAAATGAAAGTACGTGACAAATCGGATTCTACTGCTAAAGACAAAAAAGTAAAACTCATAGAAGGTTTTGGTATTTCTTCTTCCTATAATATGCTAGCCGATAGTTTTAAACTTGGAACTTTTAATTTATATGCACGAAGTACACTTTTTGAAAAAGTGAATATTAATGCAAGCGCCACGCTAGACCCTTACGATGTGGACAGCAAGGGCTACCGTTTAAAAACCTATGCGTTTGATCCCAAAGCTTTTAAATTTGGACGCATCACAAGTGGTAGTGTTGCTATTTCTACTTCATTTTCAAGTAAGTCTAAAGATGGTAAAACAGAAAAAGATAGAGCCATACCAATTGATCCTTTTTTAACACCCGATGAACAACAAAGGCAGTTACAATTTGCGAAATCTAATCCTGCCGAGTTTACAGATTTTAATATTCCTTGGACAGTTTCTTTCTCTTATTCTTTATCATTTAATAGGCAGATCAAACCAGATTACAGTGGCTTTGAAACAAGAACTTTTTCAAGTTTAAACTTTAATGGTGATTTTAGTTTAACCGAAAAATGGAAAGTGGGTGGTACAGGTTATTACGACGTTTCAATGGGTGGGCTTCAACAATTTAGTATGTTTATTTCTCGCGAAATGCATTGCTGGCAAATGTCGATTAATGTAATGCCGGTTGGTATTTTTAGATCCTTTAATATTACCGTGAATCCTAAATCAGGAATCTTAAGAGATTTAAAAATTAATAGAAGCAGGGTTTTCTCAAATTCTACCTTCTAATAACTGCTGGTGCTTGGCGTAATAGTTCCACATCAATTCAAATACTTCCTCCTTTACTTCCTTACTTGTTTTACCTGCAACATGCACAGGTGGCAAAAAATGCATTTCAATTTTACCAGGCATTAAGCAAAATCTTGAGTTAGGATGTAATATATTTTTTGAATTAAATAGGATGGTAGGTATGATTCGTTTTTGTGTATCTACGGCTAATCTAAAAGCGCCATCATAAAAACTTTTAAGCGGGTCGCCGGTTCTGTTTCTAGTGCCTTCTGGATAAATGAGCATATCTAGTCCAACCGCTAAAATGGCTTTCATCTCTTCATAACTTTTTCTTCGGCTTTGGTCGCTTCTGCGGTCTACTAAAACGCTTCCAAACTTATACACCCAACCAAAAACGGGAACCTTAGAAAAGCTAACTTTAGCAATTGTTTTATTGGCTCTAGGCATAAATGGTGTACTTACCGGAACATCCATCAGTGAGTTGTGGTTGCATACCACTACATAGTTTTCGCCTTTTACAAAATTGTCGGCACCCTTAATTTTAATACGGC
The DNA here is from genome assembly GCA_945901845.1 of Sediminibacterium ginsengisoli. GTDB lineage: Bacteria > Bacteroidota > Bacteroidia > Chitinophagales > Chitinophagaceae > Sediminibacterium > Sediminibacterium ginsengisoli_A. The sequence goes on from CAMDLR010000010.1 coordinate 61,264, forward strand.
ATCCAATAAAAAATAAGAAAAAACGCATCCAAGCCTGTGTTACTTTTCTGTGCAGTATGGCAACATGGGGTTCCCCTAAAAAAAAGCAGGGTAGTAAAAAAAACACAGCCACAAACATGGTGGTAATAAAAATGATGATTGCCCAGACTGCCAAAATTCTTCCAGCAATAAATTTAATGGTCGATATTTTATGTATGGGTTCGCTCATGTTCTAAAATTAAATATGCCAGTCAATTACTTGAAGTCCTTGTTTTGCAAGTAGTTCATTTGTTTTACTAAAATGTTTGCAACCAAAAAATCCTTTGTCTGCACTAAAAGGTGAGGGGTGTGCTGCTTTTAAAACAAAGTGTTTGGTTTCATCAATTAAAACTTGTTTTTGTTCTGCAAATTTACCCCACAATAAAAATATGATTCCTTTTTTTTCATCTGATAATTTTTTGATTACGGCATCTGTAAAATGCATCCATCCAATTTTTGCATGACTAGCGGGTTCATCTTCTCGAACTGTTAGCACTGCATTTAATAATAGCACACCTTGTTTAGCCCATGGTGTTAGATCTCCACTTGTTGGTATGGGTAATCCAATATCAGATTTTAATTCTTTAAAAATATTAACCAGTGAGGGCGGTGGTTTTATACCTTCTGGTACAGAAAAACTGAGTCCCATGGCTTGACCGCTTCCGTGGTAAGGGTCTTGACCTAATATAACCACTTTTACATTTCCAAAGCTGGTTTGATTAAATGCGTTAAAAATATGACTACCTGCTGGAAATATTTTTACACCAGTTGCTAGTTCTGTTTTTATATGTGCTGCTGTTTGTAAAAAGTATGTTGATTTAAATTCTTTACTCAACATTTCTTTCCAAGAGGATTCAATTTTTACTTCCATAATTATTTAGTATAAAATACTAACACTGCCAGCAAATGCTTGATGTTTGCCTGATAATTTAATAACATAATAATATACACCAAAAGGTAAGGTTGTTTGATTTTTTGATTTGCCATCCCAGTTTTTCCCATACCCGCTAGAACTAAATACTTGTTGACCGGTTCTGTTAAATATACTAACCGTACAATTAGGGTAATAATCTAGTAGGGGAATGCTCCATGTATCATTGATGCCATCACTATTTGGTGAAAATGCATTAGGTGGATTGATGTCTGCATCATTAACAGTGGCATTGATTGTTTGTACTTGAGCGCATCCAATAGGTGTGGTTGCTTTAATATAATATTTTCCAGTAGCTAAAATTCTTTTTGGTTGTAATAATGGAGTCGAACACAAAGAGTCTTGCCAATAACTGTATACCCAATTATTGGATGGTGGTGGAATAGTGGTAATATCTATGGTGACTGGAATTTTTACGGGAGCTGGTTGTATTATTGTGAAATTTGGATAATTATTAATGGTTACACTTGCTTTTTTAATAACAGTACATCCGGCGGGTGCCGTAAATTTTATAAAATAATTTGTTGTACTATCAAAGCGGTTGTTATTGAATATCGGTTTTGTGGTAAGGCTATCAAAAAAATAATTAACACTTGCAAGTGGATCACTACCTTTTGTTGGGCTAATACTGTCTAAAGGAATACTTCCACAGGCTGTATAATTGCTAACTACAGTTGTTGGAACTGCACTTATACGCGTATTAATAGGAGCTATATTACTACAACCAAATGGGCTCGTACCTAACACAAAATAATTACCCGTTTGTGCAATTTTTGTAGGATTAATCACCGGTGTTTTAGCGAGTGCATCTTGCCAATAACTGTACTTTAAATTTGGGTCATTACCACTTGTATAAACCGGATCTGTAATATTTATTGTTTCTGGGATACATGCAGCAGCGGGTTGCTTAATGATTAGTGCTGGATTTGGATGTATAATTACAGATAGGGGCTTGGTATCTGCGCAACCAGCACTATTGGTTGCCTTTACATAAATTAAACCTGATTTTCCAATGGCTTTTGGAGAAGCAACAAAATCGCCACTGGTTGCACTATTAAAATAACTTAGTTTTAATCCGGGGCTACTGCCAGCTGTAACCAAACTATCTGTAACATCGGCGCCATTGTTTTGACATGCAACAACACTGTCTGCTAATTTAAAAACATAAGGATCCAACGATTTTACAATGGTAGTATATAAAGTATCTAGACAACCTTGATTGGGGTAAGGCGTAATAACAAGAGCTAGTCTGGTTTTTGGAGGAGGCGCTGGTGTAATGGTAAGCACAACTTCATTTCCAAGTAGTTTTGAAAAATCATCGGTGTACCATTTGTAATCCGCAAAGCCGTATGGTGCTGTTAAGTTAAGTCCAGTAATATTGGTACAAAAAACATTGCCAGTAACGGGTGTTGTACAATTGTCATTCACATCTAAATAAGCATAACCAAAATGACCACCTCTCGAACAATCGTTGGTTGTAAATTCAAGCCTTAAGGTTTTACCTTGATATCCGGGAAGTTTTAAAGTAATAGGTGCCCACTCTTTATAGAATACCGTTTTTTTTACTGTCGATTCTTTAAAGCCCGGTAAGTTGGGAGCCGAAATAAATTCGAAAGCGCCACAGGTTTCATATTTATTATCGGTAACATTAAAAACCTTGACCATAAATTTTGGTTGTTCCCAATCTTGATGGCCAGCAGGGTTTTCAAATACAACAGCGTAATTATAAATAATGCTATAATCACCTTCGGTTGAAGGAACGGTGAATGTATACGAAACCCCTTGTGCTTCTGCTTGTGTTTGGTCGTTACCAAGTTTTAACGAATAGCCGCTACCATTTGGACAGCTTGTAGGGAAGCCGCCGTAATAGTCTTTGGCGGTAGTACCCGGAAAATTGGTAATAATGGTATGTTTGCCGTCTTGCGGGCTTCCAAGTGTCATATTTAATGCTCCATTGGAACGGGCAATAGATCCATCAAAAGCGTCCCAGCTACCTAAATTCCCGGTTTCAAAGCCAATATTGGGTGGGCAGCCTTGTCCCAAAGCTTTATTGATGCCTCCGAAGATGCATAAAATGCTCAATAATAAGTATGTACAAGCTTTTAACACGTCCTTGTAAATGTCGTGAAAAATAATGGGAAATAGACGGTAAAGTCCGCAAAAAAGCCCCAAAAATAGGTGTTTGGGGCTTAGTTATGACTTTACTAGGTTAGGGTTGATATTGTCGTTTCACGATATTGGATTGACAATGCATTAACAATTTTATTAATTTAATTAGTTTATTTTTATCTAACACTTTTACTGATGAGGTAACCATATTTCATTAATAATTGTTGATCTTTTGTAATAAAAAATAATTATATGATGCGATATAGATTTTTTTCTTTTTGTCTTGCTGGTATTTTGATACCCTGCGTTATACATGCAAGGTGTCAGCAAAAAACGGTTGATTCAGCTATATCAAATATTAAGACAAATGGCAAGGTGTATTCATTTAAAGACATTAAAAAAAAGCAAAAAGAGCTTAAAGGTTTTCAATTTATACAAGGTGGAACTTTCTCGACCGTTAAACCAGATAAAGGTATAGATCGAAAACCAGAAAATGATACTAGTTTAATCATAGATTTGGAACCAGGCAAAAGATTAACTGTTTCAAGTTTTTTTATGTCTGAAAAGGAGGTTACAAACCTTGAATATCGAACATTTGTAAATTGGGTTATTGATTCGATTGCCCTAACAATTTTGGCAGCTAAAGATCCTGAATTTTATATTGATCAAGAAAAAAAGACATTGAACTGGTCGCGTCGATTAGAAGCAAGAGATACCAGTCAATTCAAGAATTTATATCCTCTGTACATAGTGAACCCAATTTCAAGTTCGAAAAAGTCAGAACAGCAAAACCATATTTTAAATGCATATGCTGTTCAGTTTAGTTTTTTTCAAAAAAATGCTACTACACCAACAATAATTGATGTATACCCTGATACACTTTGTTGGATTAGAGATTTTTATTTTAGTTATAATGAATCAATGACCAAGAAATATTTCCAGCATCCCTCATTCAATAATTATCCGGTTGTTGGGGTTAGCTGGATACAGGCAAATGCATATTGCAACTGGCTAAGTAAGGATGGCAAATACGAATACAGGCTTCCAACTCAAGCAGAGTTTCTCTATTGTTACATTTCAATCCCAAATAGCAAAAATAATGATCTAAAGTTCAGACAATATGGATTAGATACTTCAAATGTATTTAGATCATTTCGATCAAAAAGCGATACTTCAAATGTAACTGCATTTAAAAGACCGGTTCCACAGAAATTTACGGTTGATTTTAAAGCTTATACATATCCGTGGTCGTCAATAAATGATGGGCTTTTTGATAAAAAAGGGAAGCTCCTTGCAAAATTTGGAAGTTATAAATTTTCAGATGAATATGGAATTAATTATGGGCAAATCCTAAATGTTAGGAATGGCTTTTATCCTGAAAGTTGCGGTTCATTTCCGGCTTCACCAAAAGGGCTATATGACCAAGCAGGTAATGTGGCAGAGTGGGTTGCAGACGGATTTATTAAGGATCTTATATTCGAGGACGAATTCAATAAATCACCCAAAAGAGATTACTCATTATTGAAACCAACCCCAATAATTTTGGATTCAATAATTCTGAGTTTAATTAAGTCCCGGAGTTACTATATCCGTCCTTCGATTTATAAAAGGGAGAGCCTTCAAGATCTTTGGATCAAACTTGGCAAGCCCGGTATGATACCTGCACCCAAGGATATTCAAGATACTCATGAAAACCAACTTTACAATATTTTGAAAGATGCTAATAATCTATTTAGCAGTTATCAAATCCTAAATAAGCTAGATAACCCGAAAATGGTAATGGGTGGATCATGGAATGACAGTCCCTCTCTAATGCGATTTGGTGAAAAAAGAGCCTTTTCTGCAGAGGAAGCTCATAGCTTTGTGGGGTTCAGGGTAGCTGCTAATGTAAATGATGGCAGATAATGATTTGGTTTTGTTCTTTAGAATTCTACTCAAGAATGGTTTGTGCAAATTATTTCGTTTAAACTATATCTAAACCAGTAAATAAACAAGGGTTTCAGTTTTTGACCGAAACCCTTGTTAGTGTTGAGTGAACCGGATTGGATTCGAACCAATGACCTACTGCTTAGAAGGCAGTTGCTCTATCCAGCTGAGCTACCGGTCCTCTTTAGAGTGGCGCAAAATAAAGAAAAAATGGCCATAATTTCAAAAGAATTCAATCAAATAGGGCTAAATTCTAATAAGTTAGCCTCGTTTTTCTAAAAGTCTTTACTTTGCATCAAACACCCACTCGTGAGTTATAATTACCTGCCATTAGACCATAAATGGCTTCATTTTAGCCAGGTTAAAAACCTATTAGCCCATAATCAGGATGTGTCTATCACATTTGATGCGCATGATAAAATAACCGCTTGTCGTGCCTATTTGGACCAGAAAATGGCCCAAAAAGGTAAAAATTACTACGGTATTAATACGGGATTTGGCTTCTTACAAAATATTACTATCGACGATTCGCAAATTGAGCAGCTCCAGTATAATTTAATTGTATCACATGCTTGTGGATTAGGAGAGCAGGTGCCGGAGCCCATTGTGAAACTTATGCTCATGCTTAAAATTAAGTCGTTGAGTTATGGACATAGCGGGGTTCAAATTGAAACCGTAAAACGGTTGTTAGAAATGTACAATAATAGGGTACTGCCTGTTATTTATACCCAAGGTTCGCTTGGTGCATCTGGTGATTTGTCGCCCCTCAGTCATTTAAGTTTACCCCTTTTAGGACTTGGTGAAGTAACCATTGATGGCGTTAAACACCAAACGGCTTCCATTATGGAGCGCTATAATTGGAGTCCCATTAAACTACAAAGTAAAGAAGGATTAGCACTCATTAATGGTACTCAATTTATGAGTGCTTATGGTATGTACTGTTTGCAAAAGGCCGAACATTTAATTGAAATGGCACATTTGGTAGCAGCGCTTTCTTTTGATGCATTTAATTGTACCACCGAGCCGCTAAGCCCCCAAATACATGCGATTAGAGCACATGAAGGGCAGGTGCTTACCGCTAAAAAAATGCGTGAATATTTAGCAGGTAGTAGTATTGCAGCTTCTGCAGGCAAACAAATTCAGGATCCGTATTCGTTTAGATGTATACCTCAAGTACATGGTGCCACCATTGGCGCATTTAATCATGTGCTTGATATTTTTATGCGTGAAATAAATTCGGTAACGGATAATCCTAATATTTT
>CAMDLR010000011.1 GCA_945901845.1 Sediminibacterium ginsengisoli
GCTGCTTTTTTGGCCGGAGCCGCCTTTTTAGCGGGAGCTGCTACTTTTTTAGCAGGTGCTGCTTTTGGGGCTGGTTTCTTTGTAGCCATATTCTTGATGTTATGCTTGTTTAGTTATTGAAACTTTTAGCAAATGCTCATTTACGTCGAGCTCAGTTGCATTTGCAACCTTGTCTACCCAATTGATTGAATCTGCTAGAATTTCGCGGCAAATATAGTCGTTATATTTTACAATTGACTCCTTAAGCCTCTCACAATGCTCAAGGGTCACGAATATACGGTCTGTAAGGGCAAAACCGCTGTCTTTTCTAATATTTTGTACACGGTTTACAAACTCCCTAGCGTCGCCTTCTTGTTGTAACTCGGGTGTAATAGTGATATCTAGGGCCACTGTTAGGCTGCCTTTGCTGGCAACGCTCCAACCTGGAATGTCTTCTGCAGCAATCTCAACCTCAATTAATGCAATGCTAAGTTCCTCACCTTCAATTGATAAGAGAATTTCACCCGTTTTCTCGAGGGTGGCAATTTGGGCCCCGGTCATGGCGGTAATGGCTGTTCCGGCTGCTTTCATTTTTGCGCCCATTTTGGTACCTAAAGCTTTAAAATTGGGCTTTATCTTTTTCTTAATGATGCCCTCCGTTTCGGTCAAATATTCAATTTCTTTAACATTTACCTCAGCGGTGATCAAATCCTGAATTAAAACCAGTTGGTCCTGCATGGCCGGTTCAAGTACCGGAATGAGTATTTTTTGAAGCGGCTGACGCACTTTAATATTCACTTTTTTACGAAGGCTAAGCACGAGTGAGCAAACCTCCTGCGCTAACTGCATCCTTTCTTCGAGTGCAGCATCAATGAAGGCGTCATTTGCCACCGGAAAATTTGCATGATGAATAGAGGCAACTTGATGTTTACCGCTTACACTATTTAGGTTTGAAAAAATAGCATCACTAAAAAACGGAGCAATAGGAGCCGTTAATTGTATCACTGTTTCTAAGCACGCATATAAGGTTTGGTAGGCACTAATTTTATCCTGCTCATATTCGCCTTTCCAAAATCTTCTTCTACATAATCTTACATACCAGTTACTAAGTTGCTCATCAACAAAAGATTCAATGGCTCTACCTGCGACAGTTGGCTCATAATCATCCATCGCCGCTGTTACTTTTTTAATAAGTGAATGTAAACTTGATAAAATCCAACGATCAATTTCTGGACGTTCTGCGAGTGGCACTGGTGGCTCAGCAAAAGAAAAACCATCAACGTTTGCATAGAGTGCAAAAAATTGATAGGTATTGTATAGTGTGCCAAAAAATTTACGTTGTACTTCTTGAATCCCCGCTTCATCAAATTTTAAATTATCCCAAGGAGATGCATTGGTTACAAGGTACCAGCGTGTAGCGTCTGCGCCATATTTTTCAATGGTTTCAAAAGGATTAACAACGTTACCTAAACGCTTACTCATTTTGTTGCCATTTTTATCTAGCACCAATCCATTACTCACAACAGTCTTATAAGCGACACTATCAAAAAGCATCACACCAATTGCATGAAGGGTATAAAACCATCCACGTGTTTGATCCACACCTTCACAAATAAAATCGGCAGGAAATGCTTGTCCCTTATCCACTAAATCTTTATTTTCAAATGGATAATGCCACTGCGCATAAGGCATAGCACCACTATCAAACCAAACATCAATTAAATCTGAAACGCGGTGCATGGGTTTTCCAGATGCACTTACTAAAACAATATCATCTACAAATGGCTTGTGTAAATCGAGTATTCCACCGTGTAAATAATTTTTATTGACGCTACCACCGAGTACTTCGTTTGCTTTTTTAATGCCAGCATTTAATGCTTCCACAGATCCAATACAAACTTCTTCGGCTCCATCTTCTGTACGCCATACTGGAAGCGGCGTTCCCCAATATCTACTTCGGCTTAAATTCCAGTCCACCATGTTTTCAAGCCAGTTTCCAAAACGGCCTTCGCCTGTAGATTTAGGTTTCCAATTGATGGTTTTATTAAGCTCCACCATACGGTCTTTAACGGCCGTTGTTTTTATAAACCAAGCATCCAATGGATAGTATAAAATAGGTTTGTCTGTTCTCCAACAATGCGGATAACTGTGCTCGTATTTTTCTACTTTAAACGCACGGTTTTCTTTTTTAAGTTTCACGCAGATATCAACGTTCACGTCAACATAGTTAGGATCGTCTTTGTAATTTTTTACAAAGCGGTTACTAAATTCACCAACACCTTCTACAAATTTTCCGGCTCTATCTACAAGCGTTAAAATACCAATATTATTTTTTTGACCAACACGGTAATCGTCTGCACCAAAGGCTGGCGAAGTGTGTACAATACCTGTTCCATCCTCTGTTGTAACAAAATCACCTAGTAAAATTCTAAAAGGTTTTGCACCCGGTGTTATTTCCTCGATCGCCTCCATATTATTAGCAGCAGAAGGCATGAGTTGTTCATACTGTGCGCCTTCAATATCTGCACCTTTAAAATGCGACACTATTTTCCAAGGCAATAATTTTTGCTCGGCGTTATAATGATCAAAATCTCCATTTTCACCCTCTGGCTTAAAAAGCTTTGATAGTAAGGCTTTAGCAAGCAATACATGCACTGGTAAATGGGTGTAGGGGTTAAACGTTTTAACCATTACATATTCGATATTAGGCCCTACAGTTAATCCTAAATTAGATGGAAGTGTCCATGGCGTAGTGGTCCATGCTAAATAATATACTTCGTTATCACCTGCCGCATCTAGTAAAAATTTATTTTTTGCATCGGTGGCTAACGCCTTAAACATGGCAACAGCAGACGTATCTTTTACATCTTTGTAAGTACCCGGTTGGTTTAATTCGTGTGAGCTAAGCCCCGTTCCTGCTGCAGGAGAATAGGGTTGAATACTTACACTCTCGTACAAGTATTCTTTTTTATACAACTCACTTAAAATCCACCAAAGTGTTTCGATGTAATCATTTTCGAAAGTGATATACGGGTCATTTAGATCTACCCAGTATCCCATTTTAGTGGTAATCTCATCCCACTTGTCTTTGTAACGAAGTACGGCTTCTCTACATTTTTTATTGTATTCTTCTACCGATATTTTTTTACCAATATCTTCTTTAGTAATGCCAAGTTCTTTTTCAACCCCAAGTTCTACCGGAAGTCCGTGCGTATCCCATCCACCTTTTCTTTTTACCTGAAAACCCTGCATGGTTTTATACCTACAAACCATGTCTTTTAAGGTTCTAGAAATTACGTGGTGAATACCTGGCATTCCATTGGCACTAGGCGGACCCTCATAAAATACAAAAGGAGTGCTACCTTCACGTAAACGCACACTTTGTTCAAACGCCTCTTCTTCTTTCCATTTCGCTAAAATTGACTGCTCAATGCTAGGCAAATGAAGGCCTTGGAATTCTGGATATTTTACACGCATACCTTTGTGGGTTAATCGGTTCTGTAATGCAATTACAGACCTGTTTTCAAGGCTGCAAAGGTAATAAATATAAGCAAGGACTTACCTTTACCCCATGAAAATTGCCTTTTTTTCTACCCAGCCCTACGACATCCAATTTTTCGAGTCTGCAAATCAAGCATTTGGACACGAATTGGTATTTTTTACGCAGGCCTTAGAGCCAGCAACCACAAGCCTGGCGGCAGGGGCCCAGGCCGTTTGCTTATTTGTCAATGATCAGGCTTCCGAATCCGTTATAGAAGCGCTTGAGAAGCTTGGGGTTAAAACTATTGCACTAAGGTGCGCTGGATTTAACAATATAAGCCTAGAGGCTGCTAAAAAGGCGGACATCAGGGTATGCAGGGTGGGCGCCTATTCACCAGAGGCGGTGGCGGAGCATGCTACTGCACTTTTATTAACCCTTACCAGAAAAACACATAAAGCCTATAACCGGGTTAGAGAACAAAATTTTGCTTTATCCGGGCTACTCGGATTTAATATTCATGGTAAAAAAGTAGGTGTGATTGGCACTGGAAATATTGGGCAAGCATTTTGTAAAATCATGCTTGGTTTTGGATGCGAGGTAACTGCTTTTGATTTAATCGCCAATAAAGAAATGGAAGCGCTTGGCGTTTCTTATGCGCCATTAATTGAGGTGCTAGGCGCCGATATTATTTCGTTACACTGCCCACTTAATGAACAAACAAAACATATCATCAATACCGAAACCTTAGGATATTGCAAAAAAGGAGTGACCATCATTAACACCGGAAGAGGTGGGTTATTAGATACGAAAGCTGTTATTGATGCGCTAAAAAACGGGACCATTGGCGCCCTTGGATTGGATGTTTACGAACAGGAAGAAAAATTATTTTTCAAAGACTTATCTAGTACCATTATTCAGGATGATACCATTCAACGATTAATGAGTTTTTCCAATGTACTTGTTACTGGACATCAAGGATTTTTTACCATAGAAGCGATGGAAAAAATTGCCCACACAACACTTGAAAATATTTCAAACCTTGAAAACAAATTACCCCTCACTACCGGCAACAGTATTGTCTGAACCGCCGTCTGAAGAATTGTCTGAACGGCTTTCTGGCAAAGGGTTTGGAAAAAATTTATTTTGAAAAATTAGGAGTATAAAAACGCCTAAAGATATAGATGCGTCCGCTACATTAAAGACGGGTCTAAAAAATTCAAAACTTTCGCCGCCCCAAAAAGGAAACCAGGCCGGAAAATGTCCATCCGTAATAATAGGGAAATAAAACATATCCACTACCCTGCCGTGAAACAAAGAAGCATAGCCGCCTGATGCAGGAAATAAATGTGCAACATTTTGTGCAAAATAATCGCTTTGCTCAAAAATTAATCCGAAAAATAAACTATCAATTAAATTTCCAAGTGCACCTGCGTAAATCATAGCTGCGCAAATAATAAAACCTTTGTGCATCCCTTTGCGTAAAAAATCACGTTGTAAAAAACTACCCCATATAACAGCCCCAAGTCTAAACAAAGTAAGGGCTACTTTTCCAAAATCGCCACCAAATTTCCATCCCCAAGCCATACCTTCGTTTTCTACAAAATGAAGCCTAAACCAAGTACCGAGTACGAGATGCTCTTCGCCAATATGGTAGTTGAGCTTGATATAAAATTTAAGTGCCTGGTCGACAAATATGATGGCAATTATAATGCCAATTAGATGTTTTGCTTTCAATTGTGTAGCTTTTTATTAAAGTGAGTCAAAGATAAGATTTACTCTTCTATGTAAATCCTTTTTACACGTGCATTAATGCCACTCATCATTTCATACATGTTAATTCCTGACCAGTTGGCAAGGGTTTCAACTGCAATATGCTCACCAAAAATCTCTACTTCGTCATTGATCGAAATGTCTTTTACGTCCGTTACATCAATCATGGTCATGTCCATACAAACAAGCCCTACCACCGGACATAAAACACCCTTAATATACAATTTACCAGCTCCCGCGCTAAATCGTCTGTCATAACCATCGGCATAACCAATACGAACGGTTGCAATACGTGTGTCTTTTTTCATGATAGCGGCACGCTCGTATCCTACCGATGCACCTGCTGCCACCTGTCTAATTTGAGCAATGGTCGTTTTTAATGATGCCACTTTTCTAAAGCCATTTGAAGGAGTAGCGCTCGTGCCATAAAGCCCAATCCCTACGCGCACCATGTCTAGCCCAGCTGCTGGGTGCCTTTGCACAGCATGGGAGTTTGCAATATGTCTTATAAATGAATATCCAATTTGCGCTTGTAAAGTGCCACAAACAAGTTCAAAAACAGCTACCTGTTCACGCGTAAATGCATCATGCGCTGGTGCATCACTAGCCACCAAATGACTCATCACAGATTTTACAACCATGCGTTTATCAGACACTAATTTTTGGGCTAGTAATGTTGCGTCGGCGGGTTCAAAACCCAAACGGTTCATGCCCGTATTTATTTTTATATGAATACCATATGCTTCTACCCCCTGATACTTTAAAAAAGTTTGAAAAGCCTCGTATATTTCAAATGAATAAATTTCAGGCTCCAAACCATAAGCTACCATGGCTTCAAAACCAGCCTCATCGGGGCTCATCACCATAATGGGCAAATGAATGCCTGCCCTTCGTAGCTCTACCCCTTCATCTACATACGCAACCGCTAAATAATCTGTTTTTACAGCGGCAAGCGTTCTTGCAATTTCGGCACTTCCGTTTCCGTACGAAAATGCTTTTACAACCGCCATTAATTTGGTGGATAAACCAATAGCGTTTTGTATTTGCTTTACGTTGTGCGCCAGTGCTGTTAAATTAATTTCGAGTACTGTTTCATGCATCTTTTGCTCCAGCCATTTTGCAATGCGCTCAAATTCAAAAACACGCGCACCTTTTAACAAAATAATTTCGTTTGAAAATTCTTGTAGTCGGAACTGCTGTAAAAATGATGTCGTACTTTCAAAAAAATAAAGTTGTGTATTGGAAGCTGAAAACTCGTTTTGAATAACGGATTGATTCTTTTTTAGTTGAGGGCCTATTCCAATAAACCGCTTGATCCCAAGGGCTACAGCGTGTTTGGCAACTTTAGCATATAAGTCTTTGGACGAATTCCCTGCTTCTGCAAAATCAGATACAATAATACTAGACGCCCTTCCTGTAGCTTGTGCTTGCAAATAAAAACCAGCAACTACAAATGAATCGAAATCCAAATTATAACTATCATTAATAAACGCGCAACCATTAATCCCTTTTTTCAATTGCATACGCATATCGACCGGCATTAACTGCTTAATGCCACTAGTAATAAAAGGAAAGTTTTTGCCAAGTGCAAGTAGCGTAAGCATACAAAGTATGGCGTTATCAATAGACGCCTTGTCTGTAAACGGCAGCTCTATAATATGCGTTTTACCCGCATACAAAAGATGCAGTTCAGTAAAATTTCGGGTACTGATTTCACTTGTAACAACAAGGGTTGCTGGCGCTGTTCTACTCCAAGAATAAAATGTAACAGGACATTTAAATATAGATGACGCTGCTTCTATGTCAATATGTTCAACCAATTGATCTTTGCCATAAATAAGTGTCTCAACGGTTTCAAATAACCTAAGCTTTTCATGAATTTTTTGGGACATACCAGCAAAGCCTTCGGCATGTGCATGACCCATATGCGTTAGCACCCCAATGGTAGGTTTAATAATTGGAACGAGGTGCTCCATTTCATGCGTGGTAGAAATGCCTGCTTCAAAAATGGCCAACTCGTCTAAATCGTTCATCTTCCAAACACTAAGGGGCACACCAATTTGAGAATTATAACTACGCGGACTTCTCACTATTTTGTAAGCATGATTGAGTAGCTGATACAACCATTCTTTTACAACCGTTTTACCATTACTGCCCGTAATTCCAATAACAGGCAAATTAAAATGACTGCGGTGATGGGTTGCAATTTTTTGCAATGCGGTGAGACAGTTGGATACTTCAAAAAAAACAGCGCCTAAGCAATAGGCCTTCCATTTTAAAAGATCCATTTGCTTGTTCACTACAAAACCGCGAACACCCTGATCATACAGGCTTTCTATAAATTCATGGCCATCTCTTCGGGGACCAGGTAGAGCAAAAAATAAGGTTTGCGCCGGAAAAACGAGTTTTCTACTATCCGTCAAAAGCTGCTCAATTACTACCCCTTCTGCATCATCTACAGATAGGTCAAGTATATGTGCAATATCTTTTGCCGTGTATTTCATGTAATTTAATTAAGACATAGACCCGTCCGTTATATCTTTTGGTGTGCCTTTCTTTTTATGTGAAATAGAATACACGATAGACCCGCCAATACATAATACTATAAACAATAACGATAAAATAACCTGTGTGTTTTTATCTATCCACTGGTTTAAATAATGTTCGCCAAGCATTTTAACACCAATAAACACGAGCACAATGGCAATGCCTTGTTGTAAATAATCAAATTTAGAAACGGCTCCTCTTAATAGAAAAAATAAAGATCGAAGACCAAGTACTGCAAAAATATTAGACGTGTAAATAACCAACTTGTCAGTAGAAATACCCATCACTGCAGGTATCGAATCAAGTGCAAACACAAGGTCAATAACAGCTAGCAATACCACAACAACAAATAGTGTGGTATACTGTGGTTTGCCGTTTACGCGAACTACATATTTACCATCTCCATCGGTTCCAGAAAGAGGCAAGTATTTTTTTAGAAACCGGTATATCGCAGTGTCCTGTGGATCAAATTCTTCAGATTCATTGGAGGTAAACATTTTGAATCCGGTATAGAGTAAGAAAACACCGAAAATATATAGTAGCCAGTGAAACTGTTCTACAAGTGCAACACCCACCGTAATAAAGAGCACCCTAAACACAATAGCCATCATAATACCCACAAGTAGCACACGCGGATAATACTTTTCATTTACTTTAAAGGCGTTGAATATCAAAATAAATACAAAAATATTATCGACACTTAAACTCCACTCCATCAAATAGGCACTCAGGTATTCGAGTCCTGTTTTTTGACCTTCTTCTAGCCAAACAAATACAAAAAAACCAATTGCTAAAGCAACCCAAAATAAGGTTTGCAAGAGGGCCTGCTTAATCGTAATGGTTTTATTTTTTTTACTAAGTAGTCCAAGATCAAGTATGAGCGCAAGTACAAGTACAATTGCAAAAATGAAATAAACCAACTGATGTGTTGCGGTCATAAATAAGCGTTATAAATATTTTTTCTTGCGCCAAGATGAGACAAAAAAGCCAATTAAGAGTAAAAGTACAATAGGTCCAGCGATTGTAACAAATTGCCATATTTTTTTTTGATCGGCCACTTTTTGTTTATCGAGTAACCTAAGTACCACTACTTTATTTCTAGATTCAAAAAGCCCATTGTCATTTATTAAATAATCTATGGCGTTGAGTAAAAATGTTTTATTGGCAAATTGAAAAGATTCAAATGGTAGTTCCCCCATAGGAAGTGGGCCCGTTGTTTTAGTAACCGCATTGGTAACGATATCAGCGTCAGAAACTACAATTTGTTTGGTCTCTTTAATGCCTTTTCGTAAAAACGGAAGTCCTGTAAAACGCTGTACTGAATCCATTACCGCAGAACCCAAATTATTGGCAAATAAGGACGAAAAAATTCCTTCGAGTAATACGGCAACCGGAATATGACTTTTTGTAAACGTAAATAAATCCGCTTCCGACTGCACACTATTTAAAGACACCATAGCTGGTGAAGCAATACTGCGTGAGCTGGTATCGGTAGCGAGTAAAATTGTTTTTTTTATGCCTGGCGCTTTAACGGTATCGATACTAGATGGAAAAATCGGTAATACCCGGTCCATATTTTTTGTAATTGGATTGTCGGAGGGGGTCGTTAAAAAAGGATAGTAAGGCCAAGGAATACGCTGCATGGTTGGCGAGCCATCCGGATTTTTACCTACCACAATTGGGAGTTTAGCACAGTTTAAATCCTGCACCAAATCACCATTTATACGCACACCATATTTAAATAAAAGTGGATCAATATTTAATCCTCGATCATAAGCCGTATAACCAGCTTGCGTGCGCATCAAGCTATCTAGTTCGGCGTGTAACTTATCTACAAACCAGATAACCTTTCCGCCATTTAAAACGTACTGATCAATTTTTAATTGATCTTCTTCTGTAAAAGGTATCGTAGGTTTTACAATCAATAATAAATCAATGGCTTTAGCACTTGGATAACCTGCTTTTAAATCAAAAATGTCCAGGTTATAATCGTTTCGTAGTGTTTCTGCCAAATCACTCACGGTTAAATCGGTGGGCTGGCCATTGCCTACTAAATAGGCAATGGTTGGATAATTTACCTTAGTGGCCTTATCTATGGCAGCCGCAAATTTATATTCGAGTAATGCTTCTGCTGCATTGCGGGTTGCTTCTTTGTCTTCTTTGGGTTCTACCGCTTCAATAACGTTATAACTAGAAAATATTTTTTTACTGCTTCTTAAATCAACGGCAATGGGCTTGCGATTACCGTATTTTACTAGTGCCGCGGGTGCAATTAATTGTGTAGAAGATTTTTCTATACCCTCACTCATATCCGCTCTTTCAAACACAACACCGAGTGCAGCAAGGCTATCAAAATAAGCCATTTTTGCTGCCTCATCTACAATATTACTGCCAGGCTCTGTAAATGAAACTCGAATAGGGCTTCTAGAATAAGATGAAAAAGTTTCTAAAATTTCGGCGGTGGCAATATTTAGTTTTTTATAATCGGCAGGCAAGTCGCCAGTTAAAAAAACCTCGACAGTTATTGCACTGTCCATCTCTTTATCTAATAATTTTTTGGTGGCTTCGCTTAAGCTATAACGCTTTTCGGCAGTGAGGTCGATACTATAATGAAGCCATGCATTTGATTCATAAATAGCAAAAACTAGTAAGCATCCTATAATAATATTTGAATATTTTTGAAACATATTGTATTGATGCAATTAGTACTTGATAATATTTTGCTTAGTTATTTGCAAACAACTAGCTATTACGGCGATAAAATAAATAAGATCATCAGTTCGTATCACTCCTCTACTAATACTTCGGTAATGAAACTTGAGGCCTAAAAGTTCTATGTAATACCCTATTTTTCCTTGAAATAATGAAAGCTTACTTACCGCTTCAAAACCTGCAAACAACAAATAACAAACAAAAGCAGCCCCAATAAAAGCTACCACGATGTTATTTGTAAAACTACTTACACAAATACCAATAGCTACAAATACGCTGCCTAATAAAAATAATCCCAAATAAGAACCGGCTGTAGCGCCCATATCAATACCGCCCACTGCAGATAATGATTCTACAGCTACTCCATAGAGTAAAGTAGGGAGCAGTAAACAAAGCACCACAAGCAGTGCACCAAAATATTTCCCCCATACGAGTACTGCAGGGCGAATGGGTGATGTTTTGAGTAATTCAAAAGTACCTGACTTATATTCTTCAGAAAAACTACGCATGGTAATAGTGGGTACCATAAAAATGAGCAGCCAAGGCGCTAGATTAAAAAAACCAGCAAGGGTTGCATAACCCATAACTAAAATGCTGGTGTCAGGAAAAACAAACAAAAGAAGACCCATGAGAAGTAAGAAAAGACATAGTGCTATATAGCCTGTTTGGCTGGTAAAAAACTGCTTCCACTCTTTGAGGCCAATATTTAACATTGCCCAAAACTACTTGTTCTTAGGCAATCTTAAAAAGTAAAAAGTTAAATTATACAGAAAAGCTTTCCCCACAGCCACAACTGCGGCTTGCATTGGGGTTATTGAAATAAAAACCTTTGCCATTAAGGCCATCAGAAAAATCAAGTTCGGTGTTTACGAGGTATAAAAAGCTTTTGAGGTCTGTGACCACTTTAACGCCATTGTCTTCAAAAACCTGATCCATGGGTTTTACCTCATTGTCAAAATCAAGTTTGTAACTAAGACCAGAGCATCCACCCCCAACAACGCCTACACGCAAAAAATAACTACTATCATTAGTAACGCCAGCATCCTCCATCAGTTGTAAAACTTTGGATTTAGCCTTTTCGCTAACATAGATTGTATTTTCGGTAGCTACCATTTGGAAATGAATGCTCGGTTAAAAAATATTAGTGAACGCCTTTTTCTTCAAACTGTAATGCTTCTAACCCGTTTTTAGTACGGTAGTCATTGATAGCTGCTTTAATAGCATCTTCTGCTAAAACAGAACAGTGAATTTTTACTGGCGGTAAATTTAATTCTTCTACCAGGTCCATATTGTCAATAGTTACAGCTTGATCTACTGTTTTACCTTTTAACCACTCGGTTGCAAGTGATGAAGAAGCAATAGCAGAGCCACATCCAAAGGTTTTGAATTTAGCATCGGTGATGATACCTGAAGCGTCGTCCACTTCAATTTGCAAGCGCATTACGTCGCCACATTCTGGAGCACCTACTAAACCGGTTCCTACATTCTTTTTTGCTTTGTCAAGTGTTCCTACATTTTTAGGATTGCTATAATGATCGATAACTTTTTCTGAGTATGCCATATGATTGTTTTGAAATAGTAAAAATAATACTTTTATAAATTAATGGTGTGCCCATTCGATTGAATCTATATCAACCCCTTCTTTAAACATTTCCCAAAGTGGGCTCATTTCACGAAGTTTTAAAACAGTGTCGGTCACCGCTTTAATGGTATAATCGATTTGCTCATCGGTGGTAAAACGGCCTAGTCCAAAACGAAGTGAACTATGTGCTAAATCATCCCCTAAGCCTAATGCTTTTAATACATAGCTAGGCTCGAGTGATGCAGAAGTACAAGCAGAACCTGAAGAAAGTGCGATGGTTTTATTAAAGCCCATCATTAAGCCTTCTCCTTCTACATATTTGAAAGAAATATTAGCAACGTGTGGTAAACGGTGCTCTGTGCTACCATTTACATAAGATTCATCAATTTGTGTTAAAGCTACTTCTAGCTTATCTCTTAGCTTGCTTAAGCGCTCCGCATCTGCAACCATTTCTAGTCTTGCAAGTTCACATGCTTTACCAAAACCAACAATACCCGGTACGTTTAAAGTACCGCTGCGCATACCTCTTTCGTGTCCGCCACCGTCCATTTGGGCAGTTACTTTAACACGTGGATTTTTACGACGAACATAAAGTGCACCAATCCCTTTTGGACCATACATTTTGTGCGCTGTAAATGCCATAATATCAATACCATCTGCGTTTACGTCTACTGGAATTTTACCTACCGCTTGCACTGCATCAGAGAAAAATAATACACCATGCTTTTTAGCAATAGCAGTAATTTCTTTTACCGGTTGCACCACACCAATTTCGTTGTTGGCGTACATAATGGCAATCAAAATAGTAGTTGGCTTAATAGCAGCTTCTAATGCTGTTACATCAACTAAACCATTGGCAGCTACTGGAAGGTAAGTTACCTCACCACCTAATTGCTCAATGTGTTTACAGGTATCCAAAACTGCTTTGTGCTCGGTGGTACAAGTAATGATATGATTGCCCTTGCTTGCGTACATTTCATAAACACCCTTGATACCAAGGTTGTCGCCCTCTGTAGCGCCTGAAGTAAATATGATTTCTTTAGGGTCTGCACCAATCAATTTAGCTACTTGCTCACGTGCATAATCAACTGCTTCTTCTGCCTCCCATCCAAACGGGTGGTTACGGCTCGCTGCATTACCAAAATGCTCGGTAAAATAAGGTATCATGGCCTCTAAAACCCTTGGATCCATTGGGGTTGTGGCATTATTATCTAGGTAAATAGGTAACTTCAACATAATATTCTGAAATTTGCTTGTCTTATAAACACGAAAGTACTGCAATAGGTTTATAATTGCGGGCGAAAAGGGAGTCAAAACCTCATTTTTTCTCAATTCGTAAAAGCAAAAACGCGCGCAGCATGAAAAAAATTGAACACATTGGAATTGCGGTCAAAAATTTTGAAGTTTCGGTGCCATTATACGAGAAAATGTTAAACACGGCATGCTATAAACAGGAGCTGGTGGCTTCCGAAAAAGTAAATACTGCCTTTTTTAAAGTGGGGGACAGTAAAATTGAACTTGTATGTTCCACTGATCCTGAAGGTGTTATCGCTAGATACATAGACAAAAAGGGGGAAGGCATCCATCATATCGCCTATGAAGTGGAGGATATTTATGCCGAAATGGCCCGCATGCAAGCAGAAGGCTTTACCCTACTCCAAGAAGCACCCAAAAGAGGGGCCGATAATAAATGGGTTTGCTTTTTACACCCCAAAGATACGGGTGGGGTGCTGGTAGAATTATGCCAAGAAATTATTGAAGCGAAATAGGGTTATCGGGTGCGCAATTGAACAAGCCGCGCGCGCTTACAGTGCTAATTTTTCTACGGCTACTTGCGCAGCTACTTGACTGGCATCTTTTTTATTGTAACCCTTTCCAAGTGCAATCACTTCGCCATCGATGGTAACATGAATGGTAAAAAGCCTGCGTGATCCTTCCATCTTTTCTTCTACCAATTCAAAGTCTAATAGTTTGCCATTTTTACTTGCCCAGCCAATTAATTTATTTTTCAAATTAATATCTATCTGTTCTAAATCGTCTACAAACATGTGTGGTATCACAATTTGTTTGAGTACCCAAGCATGTGTTTTAGCGTATCCCTGATCGAGGTAAACTGCACCCACCAAGGCTTCTAGCGTGTTACCAAAAATTTGACTTCCTTTTAAAGCGTTGTCAAATTTATTGTACATTGTTAATTTTCGAAGTCCCATTTTTAATGCAACGTCATTGAGTTGTTGCCTGTTCACCATTTTGCTACGCATCTCTGTTAAAAATCCTTCGCCTTTGTATGGGTATCTTTTAAATAAATAATCGGCAACGATAGCACTTAATACAGCGTCTCCTAAATACTCTAAACGCTCATTGTTTGCTTCTGCCGTTTCTTTCACAGAACGGTGGCTTAATGCAGTAGAATACAGCAGTAATTTACCTGGTTTAAAACCAAGCACATTTCTTAATTGCTGATCAAAACTATTTGATGATGAAGATGAAAAAAGTTGCTTAAAAAATTGCACAACTTAAGCTATGAATTTTTTGACAATCACACAAGCATTGTGTCCGCCAAATCCAAACGTATTACTTAAAGCTGCATTCACTACTCTTTTTTGAGGCGTATTGAATGTGAAATTAAGTTTTGGATCTAGGGTTGGGTCGTCCGTAAAATGGTTGATGGTAGGCGGCACAATATCATGAATCACAGCCTGGATACATGCAATGGTTTCAATGACACCCGCAGCACCAAGGCAATGACCCGTCATGGATTTTGTAGCCGAAATATTGAGGTTGTAAGCGTGTTCACCAAATACGCCTGTAATGGCTTTTGTTTCGGCGCCATCACCAAGCGGCGTTGACGTGCCATGTGTATTGATATAATCAATTTCGTGAGGCTGCATACCTGCATCTTTTAGTGCAGCGCGCATTACGTTTAATGCACCTAATCCTTCTGGATGTGGAGCTGTTAAATGATATGCGTCGGCAGTAGCGCCACCGCCAGCAATTTCACAATATATTTTGGCACCACGTTTAATAGCGTGGTCATAATCTTCTAAAATAAGGGCGCCTGCAGCTTCTCCCATTACAAATCCATCTCTGTCTTTATCGTAAGGGCGGCTTGCCGTTGCTGGGTCCTCGTTGCGCTCACTCATGGCTTTCATGGCGTTAAAACCACCAATACCTGCTTCACCAATAACGGCTTCGGCACCACCTGCAACAACGATATCTGCTTTTCCTAGTCTGATGGTGTCCACTGCGCAAACAATACCATTGGTACTAGATGCACAAGCACTCACCACTGCATAGTTGGGACCTCTAAATCCATGACGCATGGAAATTTGTCCGGCAGCAATATCTAAAATCATTTTTGGAATAAAGAAAGGATTGAAACGAGGTGTTCCATCTCCTGCGGCGAAGTTTAATACTTCTTCCTGAAAAGTTACGAGACCACCAATGCCACTTGCAAAAATGACACCAACACGGTCAGGATCAACGTTGTCTTTTGTGATACCCGCATCTGCAACAGCTTGATCGCTGGCAACTAGGGCAATTTGTGCAAAACGGTCTAATTTTCTGGCCTCCTTACGATCCATAAACTGGGTAGGATCAAAGCCCTTAATCTCACACGCAAAACGTGTTTTAAATTTAGAAGCATCAAAAAGAGTAATAGGAGCTGCTCCCGAAACGCCCGCTAATAGATTGTTCCAATAATCATTAAGATTATTTCCAATAGGCGTTAGCGTACCAATTCCTGTAACAACGACTCTTTTAAGTGCCATAACTTAAACCTGATTAAGTGATAATCCGCCTTTCAAAGCAGTACACTTTTGAAAGGCGGATTAAAAAAATTATTCCTAAATAGAATGCTTATTTAGCGTGCTCTTCCAAGTAGGCAACAGCTTGGCCAACTGTAGTAATGGTTTCAGCCTGCTCGTCTGGAATAGAAATGTTGAATTCTTTTTCGAATTCCATAATTAATTCAACGGTATCGAGTGAATCTGCACCGAGGTCATTGGTAAAAGAAGCTTCATTTGTAACTTCAGCTTCGTCTAGACCTAATTTGTCAACGATGATTTTCTTAACTCTTGTTGCGATGTCTGACATTGTAAAAAGTTTTGTTTACGGCGCAAAAATATACTTTTTGTTAAATAAGCAATCTTTTCGGGCATTTTTGTTTCCACAGACCCGCCGCTCAATTATGCACAAACGTAGATGTAGCGTCTAAAATCATGAAAATCATGCCTATATTGTAGTTAAAGCGCCACTTATGTCATTAAAAATAATTGAATTTGGATCGCCTTCGTACCAAAAAATGGTTGACTTAAGGTTCCAAATACTGCGTCATCCACTTGGTTTAACCTTTGACCAGGCCGATTTGGACAAAGAAAAAGAGGATATATTAATTGGATTTTTTGAGGACGAAGCACTAGAAGGTTGCTGCATTTTAACGCCAGATAACAAAACTAACATCCGTTTGCGTCAAATGGCAGTGGTATCGGGGCTACAGGGAAAAGGAATTGGGCGGGTAATTATGAATTTTGCAGAAAATGTAGCACGTGACAGAGGCTACAAATTACTACATATGCATGCCCGAAAATCGGCGGTTGGCTTTTACGAAAAATTAGGCTACCAAATTATAGGTGATGCGTTTGAAGAAGTAACCATCCCACACTACGAGATGCAAAAGAATTTATAGCCTAGCGCTGGCCAATTTTTTTATTGAGAAGGCCCCTTAGTTCATGTCGCATGTCTTCGGTCATGCCTTCTTTGGGAATAATAAAAAAAGATTTAGTATCGAAGTACAAATGAAAGAAATGAGGGCTTTCAAAAAACTTTGAAAATTTTTGCCAGTCCCAGTTAACGGTTCCTCGTTCATTACTAAGGCTAACCTGCATGTCGGTGAACAAAATGGTAAAACTATCTTTAAAAGTAGCTGCTTTTTTATAAATCGAATGTGGCATGATGTACCAAAAAGTAACCATCATAACAAGCCACAATACCGATCCCAATAAAAAAGGTTCTGGCCTGATTTTTTTTGAATAAAATAATGCAGCAGATACTACTGCGAAAACATTAATGAGTATCACGAGTAATTTAATGGCCCTGTCTTGCACAAAGTGATAGCGCACGCCTTGGATTACTTTATTTTTCTCGTAACTAAATGAATGCAGCATATTTGGAATAGATTAGGCCAAAAGTAACTAATTTTAATTATGTCAGACACTACGCTACATAAAATAGCTACAACAATAGGGCTTAGCATTTCAACGGTATCAAGGGCGCTTAAAGGACATCCAGATATATCGGTGTCCACCAGAAAAAAAGTGCTTGCAGCAGCCGCTAAACTAAACTATTCTCCAAACCCAAATACGGTATACAACGCCATTAGAAGTAGCCATTTTATAGCACTCTTTATACCCGTTACGCCTTCTACCTATTTTCAAGATTTTTTGCATACGGCTAATCAGTTAGCGGAAAACGCAGATTATAGTTTACTGGTTTTGCCACTCACGAATAATACGGTTAGCACTACTGCACAAATAAAATTTTGTAAGCAAAATAAAGTACACGGCATTATTATATGCCAAGATCCACTCCAACCACCCAATCCAAAATTTAAAAAAATAAAAGAATTGGGTATTCCTGTTATTGTAGTTGGCGGGAACCTGCCAAGTACAGGTGTACATTATTTTAAAGAAGATATTGAACCGGTGGCCACCTTGGTGGCACAAAAAATAGTAGAAAAAAATAAAAGGCAAATTTTGGCCATTTTTGATGAAAGCACCCCACAAAGAACCGAACTAATATTAAATGCGTTTATAGACAAGGTGGCTGCACTCGAAAAAAATATTAGTGTGGAGTACGCATCATCCCCCTCAGAAGCATATACGCTTTGTAAAACGGCCATGATGCAAAAGAAATTTGATGCTATTTTTTGCATGAACGATGCGCTACTGCTCGGTGCATGGCAGGCTTTACAGGCCACTCCATCTCCAATAGATTTGTTTGGCATAAGTGAAACTAGCATACCAAACCTACTTCCGCCCACCATTTCATATGCACATTATAGTGGCGTGGCAGCGGCAACAGAAACATGGCAACTGTTGCTTCGGATTATGCAAGAAAAAATACCTGCCACCGAAAACATTCGCAGCATATCTTGGCAAGAAAGTAAAGCGTAATTTTTTATTGCAGCATTTGCATTTTTAAACTTCTAAAAGAAACTTCATTGCCATGGTCTTGCAATAGCAAACGACCCCTTGGTGCCATGCCAAAATTAGGCCAGTCGACATATTTACTTTTTGCCACTAGTGCATAAAAATATTGTTCGCCTCTTTTGTATTCGAGCATTTTCCAGCCATTTAAATAATGCGATACGGTTCCATCTTTTGTTACTTTAATCATACCTCTGTTCCATTCGCCAATTTTACGGCGCGCGCGATTTTCTTTTACAGCAGGAATTAAATCATAGAGCGATCCAAGTGTTCTATTTCCAATCGACCCTAATGTAGCATCCGGATGTAAGGCATCATCAAGTATTTGATATTCTAATCCAATGGCAGAACCAACATTGTTTTCTTTTTCTGTGACAAAATATTTTACACCACTATTTGCGCCAGCAGTTAATTTAAAATCAAATTGAAAAATAAATGCACCATACTCATTTTCTGATATAATATCTCCACCATTGGTAGACTCTGCCCCGTTAGATGGTTGTACGGTTAAAATGCCATCCTGTGCTTTCCAACCTTTATCCGGGAAACCTGCTTTGTAAGCGCCCCTCCAACCATTTGTGGTTTTACCATCAAAGAGTAAATGAACCCCTTGCATTTTTTCCTGCTCTGACACATGATTGGGCAGTAGGTTTACAACAAATATGGGATCAAGTGGCGTGGGTTCTAAATTGGTGGTTTGAATTTTGATGTTTCTCCATCTAATTTTTTTATTCGCTTCTTCTGCCTTGCCAATTGAATGTACTTGAAGTGCAATAAAACCAGCTGGTGTTAGCTCATCCACTAAACTTGCAACAGGTTTGCCATTTAAAAAAGTACGGATGGTATTTCCAATACATTCGATGCGGCATGTATTCCATGCTTGAAACTTAAATAATGTTTTAGCTGGCTCGTTATAAGACACCGGATACAACCAGTCTCTGCGGCTCTCATCATATATGCCCGCCGTCCATGCCCTAGGGGAAGGATCAATTTCGTATTGGTATCCATGTACCCTACCATTTAAATAATCGGATTTACTTTCACTTCTAAATTGAATACCAGAATTCATCATGTCGTCTAATTTGAATTCTAGTTCTAAAATAAAATCACCATAGTTTTTTTCGGTTACCAAAAATGAATTGGGTTCTCCTAATACCGTAGCGCCTACAATCTCATTATTAATCACTTCATATTTTGCCTTACCATTTAATTGTTTCCAACCGGATAGGTCTTTTCCATTAAAAAGTGGGGTCCAATTACCTCCTTTTTTGGTTTGCGCCATTATGGGCAATACTATAAAAGCAGATACTATCGTTGCAAGGATTGTAGATTTAAGTGTTTGCATAACAAGGGTTTAGCGTATAATAAGGAAATGCCTCAGCTAATTTATAGCTTTAAGGGGAAGCTGTCTAATAAAAATTTGCGGTAAATACATGGCCCTAATAAGGGGCGAAAACGGGGGTTCCTACTCAAAAGTGCTAGCTTGTTTAGATATGCTTTTGAAGGTTTCAAAATGTAGGTTACTTATAGTAGATGACGACGAAGTAAACAGGGCTTTACTTCACTTTTTGCTGCAATCCTTTGATTGTATCACCGCTGATGCGATCAATGGAGAAGAAGCTATGAGGCAATTAAACCTTGGTAAAAATATTCCAACCATATTGCTACTTGACCTAAATATGCCCATCATGGATGGATATGCGGTTATAAAGGCTATCAAAAACAACAAGGAAACGTATCCCTTTACACGCATAATCGTTATTAGCGCTTCGAGTTACGCGCATTTTATAAAAAGAGAAGATGCCTCCAATATCAGCGGCTATATCCAAAAGCCCATCGATAAAAACAAACTAATGGCATTATTAACAAGCACTGCAAATGAGGTTACTAACCTACACCAACTAAAAATCAAATAAAGATGGGGGATTCTATGGATTTGATACACGCATTACAACAAGAAAACGATTTTTATAAGCAGCTGCTTTTTAATATCCCTGCCGATATTGCCATTTTTGATACAGACCACAAATATGTATATGTGAACAAACTAGCGCTTTCCAAAGGCGATACTAGACATTGGATTATTGGGAAAGATGATTTCGAATACTGCGCCGAGTTTAACAAACCCATCGAGCTTGCTATTAACAGACGGTCCTACTTTACTGAAGCACTAGCAGAAGGCATACAAGTAGAATTTGAAGAAGTCAATAAAGATAAACAGGGCCATCAAGTATGTAATCTTCGAAAATTTTTTCCAGTAAGGGATCAAAACGGACATCATGATTTTGTAATTGGGTATGGCATTAATATTACCAATATTCGAAATCGTGAAAAACTACAAATAGAACGTGAAAAAGACTTTAGGCACTTAATTGATGCCATGGAACAACTTGTTATTGTTTGTACCCATGATGGTGCGTTAACCTACGCAAATCCTATGTGGAAAGAAACAGCAGGTATGCATTCAAAAAATGTTTTTGAGCGGATAAAAAGTAGCGGTGACCACTTTTTAGAAAATTTTACTTCCTATGCTGCCACAGAAAAATATGCCCATTCAAATAAAGTAGCCTGGTTGCTAGATATGCAAAAAAATAAAGTTCGGTTAAGCTATCATTTTACAAAGTTTACGGATTACAATACCAACAAGTTGCACGTAGCTGTATTTTTTACCAATATCACTGATATTATAAGGGCAGAACAGGAACATAAAAAAGCAGAACGAACTGCGCGCAGGTTAAGCCAATTAAAATCAAATTTTATCAACCTTGTTTCGCACGAATTAAGAACGCCCTTATCAATTATTTTATCCAGTGCTGAAATTTTGGAAATGCAGGCCGCCAATCAATTTCAAAATACACCCATCGCTGCGTCAAAATACCTCAATAGAATTACCCATCAAGTAGATAAAATGACCAAGCTACTCACCGACTTTTTACTCATTAGTAAAATTGAATCGGGGAACCTAGCCCTACAGTTAAGCAGCTGTAATGTGGTATCTATTATACATAAAGTGGCCGCAGAATCATTTATGCCATACAAAGACGGCAGAAGTATAATAGTAACTACAAAAGGTGTGCGAAAGACGCAAATTGCAGATAGCAATATGCTACAAATGATATTTGAAAATTTACTTTCAAACGCGTGCAAATATTCATCAGATAAACCAGCACCAAAGGCGCAAATTCGTTTCCAAAAAAACAAGTGGACACTACTTGTAGTAGATGCAGGAATTGGAATGCCTGAAAAATATAAAAGAGAAATATTTACGGCTTTTGTAAGAGGAAGCAATGTGGGAGGTATTGAAGGTACCGGACTAGGTCTTATGCTTGTGCATTACCTCGTACAACAGCACCTTGGACAAATTCACATAAAAAGTACTATCCATAAAGGAACGGCGATATTAATTAGTTTCCCCTACAACCGATTTGAATGAAAAAGATATTAGTGATTGAAGACGAGCAAGACATTAGAGATTCGATACAAGAAATTGTAGAAATGGCGGGCTACGCCGTAACTCCCACCTCAAATGGTGCTGCAGGCATAAAGGCGCTCATGCACAATCCGTTTGATTTAATCATCTGTGATATTATGATGCCCGAAATGGATGGATTTTCATTACTTAGCGCACTCAAAAAAGACCCTAGCTTTGTTACACCCTTTATTTTTTTAACAGCCAAAGTGCAATCCAACGATTTACGAACCGGTATGAATTTAGGGGCCGACGACTACTTGCACAAACCCTTTAAAAGCAAAGATTTACTCAGTGCCATAGAAACCAGACTATCCAAACATGAAAAATTAAATCAACTACAAAGCCAAAAAGCCGCCCTACTTGAAAAAACCATTGAGCTGATGGTAGGTCACGAATTTAAAAATCCCATGAATGGTATCATAAATTTTAACACCCTCATTGCCGAAAATGCAATTAGCCTTAATAATGAAAAATTACAAAGCCTTTGTAGTTATTTACAAATTAGTGCCGAACGTCTATTAACCACTTACGATAAAATAAATACCTATTACACACTTCAAAAAGCGTTACAATTCAACGAAATTCCTGACGAAGAAGCACCGGACCCACATCATATCATTGATGATATCAAAAGTGTCCTGCACAAATATGACCGGGTCAAAGATTTAGATTATACGGAACCAAAGCCAACCCTATTTTTTTCAAAATTGATTCATACAGCTACAAAAGAATTAATAGAAAATGCATGCAAATTTTCGGAAAAAGGAACACCCATCAGTATTCGTATTTTTGAAGATATCTCTGGCAGAAGTATTCGTATCACCAATCATACCATGCACACCAATGCGGACGCTCTCAATAAATACCGACTATTTGAACAACATCATAGAGAAGTTGCAGAGCAACAAGGGCTTGGTATTGGCCTCGCCATTATTAAACTGATTGCTACCATACATAAAGGAAGTGTCGTATTTAACGAAGTTGAAAATGAAACCACTGTTCGTGAAATTATTGCCATTTTGCACTTACCGAATAGTTAACACAACGTGTTTTATTTCAATGGCTTTGTAATTAACAACAATTCCATCATTTTTTCTGCAGCAATCGTTGCTTTCATTTTTAAAAATTCTGTGCTTGTATTATCGCCAACCTCATAAGTAATCGCCTCTGCTTCTAATTCGCGATCAAACCATCCCTTGGAAACGTTTGATTCATTACCCGAAGCTTTTGCATTCATTTTATACCCTGGGATCGTTTGCTCAAGTGCCTTAAGCCAATCATTTACAAAACCAGGCGCATTGGAACGTTGATCGTCTGTGTTGGTGTAAAATACATCATTCCATGTCGAATGAAAATCGATAGCGAAGTAAACTTTGGCATCCTGCTTTTTCAATGTACTTACCATATAGTCACGTATGGCCTTTGTTTCAGGCTGTTTAAATAATTCCCAATCTCTATTTAAATCCACGCCTGCCATATTATGACGCCAGTGACCCTGATCAACACCATCAGGATTAACGATTGGAATAACAATCATTTCAAAACGTTCGAGAAATTTTTTTGAAAGAGACGAACCATCAAGAACCTTGTTTACAAAATATTGCATCGCACTATAGCCTGTAACTTCGGGTGGGTGCTGCCTACTAAGCACTACAACAATTTCTTTTCCAGATGCCCCTTTAGTATTTAAACTAAATATCGGGTTGTTGTTGATACTATTTCCAATAACCTGCTTGTGCATTTTTGGATGCTTGGCTATACTATCTATCCATACATAGGTAGACGGTAAATCTCCTAATTCCTGTGCCGCAATGATGGTGGTATCATTTGCAGTAAGTACCACTTTGAATGACGCCACTGTACTATCATCATTTAATACTATTTCGTCAATTCGATTCCACTTTTTTCCATCAATACTTGATTTAGGATTGTATCGATGGGCAACCTGCTGGTAAAGTAACTGCAAATGAACTATCTGACTTTTGTTAGACCAGATTTTAAATGCATACCATGGGCTAGGATTAATAGGATTGTTTTCAGGTAAAACCATCAAACTATAGGTAGCATCGTTTACCGCCTTTACATGATTTAAACGGGCAGCAGAAAATTGATTACTAAAACCAATTATGCCGTTTTGAAAAATAAAATCTTTTTTTTGTTGAACGTCTACATTTGAGTTTTTGGGGGTTTTGACAGACGAAGTAATTGTAGTATTCGTTGATTTACAACTTGTACCTACAAAAACAATAATTGCTAAAAACAAACAGATTGTAACGTTTTTCATGCTTTTAAATATTACTTTAATGACCAAGTGTTAACATCCATTAAATGTCCGTTTTGCTATTTCCCAATGCAAAACTTAGAGAAAATATAATCGAGCTGATCGTCGTTGGTAATTTCACCCGTAATGAGTCCTAAATAATGGAGGCACTGTCTAATATCGAGGGCTAGTAAATCGCCAGTAATTTTAGCGGATAAACCAGCAGATACATCTTGTAAAGATGCTTGTAGTTTTAATAATGCATCCTGATGTCTGGCATTTGTAACCACCGTAGATTCGGTTTGTACATCACCGCCAACTGCCTTTTGTACAAGTGCAGTTTTTAAAGTATCAATAGCTAGTTTATTTTTAGCAGCGATACAAACAATGGAAGTAACCGTTTGCAACTCCGCATGTTTTTCTGGTGTAATGCTATCTATTTTATTAGCGACAAATACATGTTTAATGCCTGTCGAGGTAAGCTGTTTTTCTACTACTTCTATCTCTTCAACGCTTGTTGTTGCAGCATCAAAAAGATACACCACTAAATCAGCGGAGTTCATTTTTTCAAGACTTTTAGCAACACCGAGTTGCTCAATAACATCATCGGTTTGGATGCGAATACCCGCAGTATCAATAAGCCTAAATAAAACGCCCTCAATATTTAATACTTCTTCGATAGTGTCTCGTGTAGTGCCCGCTATATCACTTACAATGGCCCTGTTTTCATTTAAAAGCGCATTGAGCAGTGTTGACTTTCCCGCGTTGGGCTTGCCAATGATAGCCACCTGAACGCCATTTTTTATCACATTACCTAACGCAAATGAATTGATAAGTTGCTGGGTAGCTTGCTGCAATTCGTTAACGGTACTGTGCAGTGCTGAACGGTTAGCAAATTCTACATCTTCTTCTGCAAAATCCAATTCGAGTTCTATGAGTGCCGAAAATTTTATAAGCTGCTCACGCAGGTAAGCTAAATCGGTAGAGAAACCGCCTCGCATGGTATGAATGGCTGCACGCATACTAGCTTCTGAATTACTGGCAATTAAATCTGCAACCGATTCGGCCTGCGCCAAATCTAGTTTGCCATTTAAAAACGCGCGCTGTGTAAATTCACCTGCTTTAGCAAGCCTTGCACCGTGCTCGGTTATCGATGTAATAATTTGAGATTGTATATACGCAGATCCGTGACAACTAATTTCTATTACGTCTTCGCCGGTATATGATTTGGGACCTTTAAATAAAGACAAGACCACTTCATCAAGCACTTTGTTTTGGTCTTTTAATAAACCTACTACAATCGTATGCGAAGCTTGCTCCAATAAATTTTTAGAAGGAAATAATTCGTTTAATAATGTAAATGTTTGTTTGCCACTTACCCGAATAACGCCTATGGCACCCATACCGGGTGGTGTAGCAAGTGCTACGATGGTATCATCCCAATCTATTACATGACTTGCCACCGGCTTTAAATTTTGTCAAAAGTACACGAAATGGAATGAAAACAAAAGGCCACCGAATTTCGGTGGCCTTTTGTAGATACGAGTGTATCAAATTATTCTTCAGAAACCATGAATGTAATAGATTGCCTGTGACGATAAATTACGTTTCTACCATTTTGAACGGCTGGCTTCCATGATGGTCCTTTTTTAATTACACGAACCGCTTCTTCTTTGGTTCCGTATCCTGGATCATTTTCTGCTTGTACTTCAGAAATACCGCCGTTTTTGTCAACGATAAATGATACAATTACAGTGTATTTTCCGGGAGGCGCTCCGTTGTCTACAGGTAAATCACGGTTAAGGTTACGCTCAAGGTACTTAGCCCATGCAGCAAGTCCACCAGGGAATTCTGCAGGAATCTGTACTACGGTAAATACCTTATCGTAATCTTCTTCTTTTGGTGCTTCTACCGTACCAGTACTTTTTTCTACTGGTGGTGCCACAATACCTTCATCTTTAGCACCATCTTGGTTAATGGTACCAATTTTGGTGTCTTCCAATTTTTCAACCTCTTTGATTTCATCTTCTGGCTTTACTTCTTCATCCTTCACAATTTTAGGAGGGGTGAATTTTGCCATTTCGATTTTTGGAGGTTCTTGCTTTGGCGGTGGTGGCGGTGGCGGTGGTTCAGGCTTTTTCTCTTCCTTTACATTTTCCAAATTAACGTCTTCAACAATAATTTGAGATTTGCCCTTAGAAGATGAATTAGCAATAATAGAACCAACGAACATAAGAAGGATAATAGCAAAAGTACCTGCAAGGGCAATTTTGATTCGCTTGTCGTAGGTACGTCTTAAATCATAAGCACCATACGCTTTGTTTTTACCCTCAAATAAAATATCGAGGATATCCGCTGTTAATATTTTGTTTATGTCCATGATCGGTTCTTCTTTAAATAATTAGTTAGCACCTGCAGCATTTGCTACAGATACTTTTACAAGTTCTTCTTCTTGCTTAGAGATATCTACAAGCGCATAGCGTTTTAAAACATTGATAGACATTTCATCTAAAATGTCAACCACGTTTTTATACGTACTTTCTGAAGAAGCTTTTAACACCACTACCAAATCTTTTTCGGGTGTGCGGCTTTTTTTATCAAGCAACACTTCACGAATACCAGAAAAGTTAGAAGATTTAAAGTTAGAAGCTGTGTTGTCTAACTGACCTTCGTAGTAAAAAACAGTGTTGTCTTTACCTAACAAAAGTGTGATAACACCTGACTCTTTCGCCTTATTTTGTTCTTCTGGCTTATCGGCATCCTTTGGCAACATGAGCTTTAGCGCAGTTGGCTGGCTCATGGTTGTGGTGAAAATAAAAAATGTAATGAGTAGGAAACCCAGGTCAACCATGGGTGTAAGGTCTACACGGGTAGAAAGTTTCTTCCCTTTTTTGACCCCTTTGCCCTTTTTATGACCCCCGCCACTCGATGTATCCATTTCTGCCATGATAATAGCATTTAATTTTCGTGAATGATTTGTTGTCTATTCTTCTCTCTTCTCGCCCGCCATAGTTAATTTCCATAATTCAGAGCCGGTAGGAACACTTTCAGGATTTGTTATCATTTGGAACTTCTGTTCGTCGTTCTTTTTGAAAGCATCGATCACCGCTTTGAAAGCAGGAAACTTAGAAGCGTTATCCCCTTTTAATAAGAGGTTCATCTTTTTACCCAGGTATGCATCTTTAACAACACGCACCCATGTGTTCAATTGATTGTCTGCAGAATCTTTGACAGGAATACCTGTTAAAACAGCTCCAGTACGCTTCTCTTCAGGGATTCGAAGGAATGAAGCAAGGCTGCCAAATGGAACACCATAAAAACCAGCTTTTTTAAACGCATTAACGTCTAGTCCAAGATTCATGGTGCTATTTAGTGTATTTGCCACTACTTCTTTAATTTGTTCATTATCCATCGTAAGAAATACCTTTCCATCTTTGTCAATTGTTATCAAAACAACGTCTTTATCTGGAGCCACTTTTGCTGCCACAGAACTAGGTGTGGTAACTGCGATGGCTTCTGCAGGTTTAAACTTTGTTGTTAAGATAAAGAACGACAATAGAAGGAACGCCACATCACACATAGCCGTCATGTCTATGTTGGTGCTCTTACGTGGTAATTTGGCTCTTCCCATTGTTAATAATTTAGTAGGTTCTCAGATTAAAATTCAAAACTTTGTGGTGTACATCAAGTTGAAATCAACTATTTGTAGTTTGCAGCAAAGCTTTGTGTTAATGTGAAACCAGACTCATCAATACCATAAGTGATCGCATCGATACGTGTAGTAAATACGTTGTACATAACAATCGCTACTGCAGAAGTACCGATACCTAAAGCCGTGTTATAAAGGGCCTCAGAAATACCTTGAGATAATTCACGAGCAGCTTCTCCACCACCTTCATCACCTAATTTAGAGAATGAACGGATCATACCTAATACTGTACCAAATAGACCTAATAAGGTAGCTACCGATGCAATAGTAGATAAGAAAACTAAGTTCTTTTCTAACATAGGAAGTTCAAGTGCTGTTGCCTCTTCAATTTCCTTTTGAATATTTAATACTTTTTGATCTGTATCTAATTCAGTATTTGTAATCATTTCTTTGTACTTAGACAAACCTGATTTCATTACATTACCTACAGAACCTTTTTGCTTATCACATTCTGCGATTGCTTTATCCACTTCTTTGTTTGCTAAATGGAACTGGATTTTTCTGATAAACTCAGAAATATTTCCGCTACCAGCTGCTTGTCTAATTGTCAATAATCTTTCGATAGCGAAAGTTAAAACAACTAAGAAGCTTGCGATCAAGATAGGAACTACGATACCACCTTCATACATTTTTGTCAATGTACCTTTTGGTCCTTTGTGACTAGGCCAAAACCAATGGCTAGCATCAGGATCAGGAGATGTAAAGTTTGAAGCGCTTCCTAATAGTACGCGCCAGATAAGGTAACCGCCAATAACACAAGCGATTGGGGCGATTGTTGCAATTAAGTTACTGCTTTTTTTAGGTTGCGCAGTTGAATTACTTTTTGCAGCTGTTGCAGTTGGTTTTGTCTCAGCCATGATTCGATAGATTTTTTGTTTTTTAAATAATTAAAACCGATTTAAAAATTTGTCCCTACAATGCTAATTAAAATATTGTTTCAAATGTAAAACTTCTTCAAATAAACCCTTAGGGGCTTACAAATTAGTTAATTTATTGAAATAGCCAAATTTGGTTACAAAAAATTAATTTGATAACATGTTAGTTAAGGCTAAATAACTCAGTACTAGTCCATTATTAACTCAAAATCCACAATTTTTCACCGATTTGTTTAATTTATTTTGCCATTCATCCAAGTTCGTCTAAAAAATAGAGGAGCGAATGCATGTGAGCCCTATCTTTAAAGCATTATTTAAAATCTAATATTACCAATGAAAAACTATTTTATCGCGGCGGCGCTCCTTGTTTCGACAATGGGAACCGCACAACAAAGAGACACCGCGCAAGCACCTGGTGCTAGAGCTGGTATGCCAAGCATGGCTGGTATGGGTGGTATGGGTGGTGCACGTCAAGCTCCAAAAGCTTTTAAAGACGTGATCACATCAAAAGCTATATCTCAAAAGGGTTTATTTACCGTACACAAAGTAGAAGACAAATACTACTTTGAAATTCCTAATAGCCTTATGGGGCGCCAGATACTAGCGGTAACTCGCTATGTTAAAGTACCTGCTGTAGGTGGTGGACGTGGTGTTTATGGTGGTGAAATTGCCAACCAACAAACCATGACATTTGAAAAAGGACCTAGCAGTAATATCTTTTTACGTGGTATTGCGCTTATTAGCAACGCCAATCCAACAGACGATATTTACAAGGCTGTTACCAATTCAAATTTAAACGCTATTGCAGCAGCTTTCCCAATTGCAGCTTTCTCAAAAGATAGCAGCGGTGTGGTAATTGATGTAACAGATTATTTTAAGGGTGATAACCCTTTGGTAAGTGTTAGTTCTCAAGTAAAACGCACTTTGAGCTTAACGCAAATTTCTGCAGATAGATCTTATATTGACAAGATTTCTAGCTACCCTATTAACACAGAAATTAGAACCGTAAAAACATTTGGTTCTTCGGCAGCTGGTGGTGGATTTGGTGGTGCGAGCCCTGCTCCAACTGCATCAATTCCTACAGCTAATGGCAACAATGCGATTACCATTGAATTAAATACTTCATTATTGCTACTTCCTGCAACGCCAATGGCAGCAAGGATTGCAGACAAGCGTGTTGGTTTCTTTACAGATGATTATGTTGTGTTTGGCGACAACCAACAAAAAGTTGAGAACAAAGAATTTGCAGTACGTTGGAGATTAGAGCCAAAAGATGCAGACGTTGAAAAATGGAAAAAAGGTGAACTCGTTGAGCCTAAAAAACAAATCATTTATTACATTGATCCAGCAACTCCTAAGCAGTGGCGTAAGCACCTGATTTTAGGTATCAACGACTGGCAGAAAGCTTTTGAACAAGCTGGTTTCAAAAATGCAATTGTAGGTAAAGAGTGGCCAGAAAATGATACCACGATGAGCTTAGAAGATGCGCGTTATTCTGTAGTGCGTTATTTTGCTTCTGAAACAGAAAATGCATACGGTCCTAATGTGCACGATCCACGCAGTGGAGAAATTTTAGAAAGCCATATTGGCTGGTACCACAACGTTATGAAACTTGTACACGATTGGTACATGATTCAAACTGCAGCTGTAGATCCACGTGCACGTAGCATGAAATATGATGATGATTTAATGGGCGATTTAATTCGTTTCGTTTCTTCACACGAAGTAGGACATACCCTTGGTTTAAGACACAACATGGGAAGCAGTAGCAAAACGCCGGTAGATAAATTACGTGATAAAACATGGGTAGAAGCCAACGGTCACACGGCTTCTATTATGGACTATGCGCGTTTTAACTATGTAGCGCAACCAGAAGACAATATTTCTAAAGCAGGTTTATACCCACGCATTGGAGATTACGATTTATGGGCTATTCGTTGGGGTTATGGTTTCATCGCTGGTAACACCGAAGAAGAAACTAAATTAACAAGCAACAAATTAATTACTGAAACACTTAAGGCAAACCCTCGTGCTTGGTTTGGTACCTACGAAGGTGGTAACCAACAAGATCCACGTAGTCAGTCTGAAGACTTAAGCGACAATGCTGTAAAAGCAAGTGATTATGGTGTTAAAAACTTACAACGTTTACTTACAAAACTTCCTGATTATACAACTGAAGAAGGTGATTTAAACGAAAATGTTGCTACTATTTATGGTCAATTATTAGGCCAATTTAGAAGATACGTTGGACATGTAAGCCGCAATGTAGGTGGTGTGTACGAAACATTCCAAACATCCGAAAGTGGCGTATCTGTTTATGAGCCAACGCCTAAGCAACATCAAAAAGATGCACTTGGATTTTTAAATAGACAATTGTTCCAAACACCAACTTGGTTAATTGATAAAAGAATTTGGGATAAAATAAACGTTCCTGGTTCTTCTGATCCAATTGCAGGTGCGCAAGAAAGTGCTTTATCTTCTATGTTAAGCACAGACCGCTTACACCGTATGCAAATGAACGTAGACCGTTTTGGTGCAGACAAAGTATATGCTGCTACTGAAATGATCAACGATTTACAAAACGATTTATTTGTTGAATTAAAGTCTGGTAAAGCAGTTGAAACCTACCGTAGAATGTTACAAAAGAGCTACGTAGATAAATTAGATGCCATCATTAACCCTAAATCAAGTGCTGGTGGCATTACCATTAGCTTTGGTGGCGGCGGTGGTGGTAACAATCCTTACGGATCTGGTTACAGCAGCCGTAGTGATGTAAATAGTATTGCACGCGCGCAATTAGTAGCCCTTAAAGGCACTGTGAACGCTGCAATGGCAACTACTTCAGACAAAATGACCAAAATGCATTTAGCAGATTTAGCGCAAACCATTAAGTTGTCGTTAGATCCTAAATAATATTTCGAAATTTTTTAGATTGGAAAATCCGAGGGCTTCGCCCTCGGATTTTTTTTGTCCAAATTTTTTCGCGCAACTTATTAAGCCCAGCTTAACACAATAATGTCCAGCTCATTTATTGTCCTTCTAGTTCGTGCAACTTATTTTTCATAGTTCGGCTACAATAATTTAAATTGTGTCAAAGAGTAAAACTATGTTAGAGCCTTGGCGTACAGGAACGGTCATCAAAATTGAAGACGCATCGGAAAGTACCAAGCGTTTTTGGATTCAAATTCCAGAGCTAGACAGTTTTAATTTTAAGCCCGGGCAGTTTGTTACACTTGACTTACCCATTCATGAAAAAACAAACAAGCGCTGGCGTAGCTATTCCATTGCATCCGCGCCAGATGGCAGTAATATTATTGAGCTGGTGATTGTGCTACTAGAAGACGGCCTTGGCACACCGTATTTATTCAATGAAATAAAGGTAGGTAGTAATATTACATTGAGAGGGCCTGTGGGCGTATTTACATTACCTGAAACACTCGATAAAGACCTGTATTTAATATGTACCGGTACGGGCATTGCACCTTTTAGATCCATGGTGAACTGGATACATCAACACAAAATTGAACACAAAAATATTCACTTGATATTTGGTTGCAGAAAAATGGGAGACTGTTTATATGCACCCGAATTAAAGGCACTCGAAACACTAGAAAATAATTTCTTTTACCACCCTGTTTTTTCTAGAGAAGACACAGTGCCTGATGGCGCCTCTAAGGGTTATGTGCACGGCGTTTACGAGCAGTTATTAGCGGATAAAAATCCGTCGCAATTTTATTTGTGCGGTTGGAAAAATATGATCGACGAAGCCAAACAACGCATCATGGCCGCAGGTTATGACAAAAAAGACATCCACTTAGAAATCTATGGATAAGATTTGCAATACAGCGTAGCTGCTTACGCGATTCCCGCCAGTACAATCTCTTTTACTTTACTGATGTGTATACGCTCCTGCGTCATCGCATCACGGTAACGAATGGTAACCGTTTGGTCTTCTTTCGTTTGGTGATCGATGGTTACGCAAAATGGCGTGCCAATTGCATCTTGTCTGCGGTAGCGTTTTCCAATCGCATCTTTTTCTTCGTAAAAACATTTGAATTGTCCTTTACAGCTGTCCATGAGTTCACGGGCAATTTCTGGAAGACCATCCTTTTTAACAAGTGGTAAAATAGCTAGTTTAACCGGTGCGATTTTTGCTGGAATATGAAGCACCACGCGTTCGTCTGTGGTACCATCTTCTTTGGTTATTTTTTCTTCTTCGTAAGCGTTACTTAAAACGGCTAAAAACATACGGTCGAGTCCAATAGAGGTTTCAATAACGTACGGAATATAGTTGCCATAAGGCTTTCCGGTTGCTTCATCAATATCGTTGTCAAAATATTGTTGCTTCTTTTTACTAAACTCTTGGTGTCTGGTTAAATCAAAATCGGTACGGCTATGAATACCTTCAAGCTCTTTAAATCCAAACGGAAATTCAAATTCAATATCAAGCGCCGCATCTGCGTAGTGAGCGAGTTTAACGTGGTCATGAAAACGATATTTGCTAGCAGGCATACCTAAATCGGTGTGCCATTGTAAACGCGCTTCTTTCCAATATTCGTACCATTTCATTTGCGTGCCAGGACGTACAAAAAATTGCATTTCCATTTGCTCAAACTCACGCATTCTAAATATAAATTGACGGGCAACGATTTCATTTCTAAAAGCCTTACCCGTTTGTGCAATACCAAAAGGCACTTTCATACGTGCTGTTTTTTGCACGTTTAAAAAGTTTACAAAAATACCTTGCGCTGTTTCTGGTCTTAAATAAATAGTGTTTGCATCTTCGGCCACAGATCCTAACTGTGTATCAAACATTAAATTAAACTGTCTAATAGCGGTCCAATTAGAAGTGCCACTTACACTACAGGTAATTTTCTGATCTACTAATAATTGCTGTAAGGCCTCAAAATTATCTGTCGCAAGGAGTTCGTCCATTTTTGCAATGAGCGCATCCGCTTCGGCTGC
The DNA here is from genome assembly GCA_945901845.1 of Sediminibacterium ginsengisoli. Taxonomy (GTDB): domain Bacteria; phylum Bacteroidota; class Bacteroidia; order Chitinophagales; family Chitinophagaceae; genus Sediminibacterium; species Sediminibacterium ginsengisoli_A. Next base: position 33,559 of record CAMDLR010000011.1, read on the forward strand.
CGCTCCGGCCGCGCGCAAACTATCGGCTTTGGCTTCAATCAAATGATCTACACGGTAACGTTTTTGAGAATCTTTATTGTCAATTAAAGGATCACTAAAACTATCCACGTGACCACTCGCTTTCCAAGTGGTTGGATGCATGAATATCGCAGCATCAATACCCACAATGTTTTCGTGCAGTTGGGTCATGCTATGCCACCAATAATCCCTGATATTTTTTTTAAGTTCAGACCCGTACGGACCGTAATCGTATACAGCACTTAAACCATCATAAATTTCACTACTAGGAAACACAAATCCATACTCTTTGGCATGCGATATAATGGCCTGAAAATTATTTTCTTGTGGGGTTAACGCGGGCTTACTCATACGGAGCAAAAATAAGCCATTCTCCCTAAAAAAGGCGCTTTAGCCCCTTTATCCATTTTTTTTCTCTCCCTCAGAGAAATCCTATAGCTTTAGGCAGATAAATTAAAATACAATGAATAAAAAGAATGTGATGATGTGGGTGCTCACCTTTATGGCACCACTACTGGTTTTAGCACAGCAAACAACCCTTTATCCGAGTGATTATTTAACACCCGAGTTCCATGCAGGTCGCAGGGCTGCCTTTAAAGAAAAGCTCTCTGCAAATGGTGTGGGTATTTTCTTTGCATCGCAGGTGCGTGTAAGAAACAACGATGTTGATTTTCAATATTCCCAAAGTAAAAACTTCTATTATTTTACTGGTCTTGAAGAACCCAATGCAGTGCTTCTTTTATTCAAGCAGCCCCTAACAATACTAGATAAAACAGGTACCGAATTTATTTTTGTTCAAAACCGTGATCCACAAAGAGAATTATGGACAGGTAAAATTTTAGGCGTAGAAGGCGTTCAAGAAAAATATAAAATTACCAACGTTTTTATCAACGATAAATTTAGCGCCAACACCATCGATTTTTCAACAATAGACTCTGTATTTACAGCCTATAAAAGCGAAGATATTTTTTCGACGTATAAAAGAAGTGTAGATCCTTTAACCCGCATGGCTACTATTGTTGATAGTGCGATTGCTGCAACAAAAAAACCAGTTGCTACACGCAGTTTACAAGCTATTTTATCTGGCTTAAGAGGTATCAAACAACCTGAAGAAATTGCACTGATTGCTAAAGCTGCTGCTATTAGTTGTGAAGGTCACAACGACGTGATGCGCGCCATTAAACCAGGCATGACAGAATACCAAGCTCAAGCGATTATGGAATATCATTTTAAAACAAATGGTTCCGAATACCCAGGCTATCCAAGTATTGTGGGCGCTGCCGAAAACGCATGTGTACTTCACTATGTCACCAACCTGAAATTAATGAACGATGGTGATTTATTATTAAGCGATTGTGCTGCCGAATACCATGGTTACACTGCAGACGTTACAAGAACGGTTCCTGCAAATGGTAAATTTTCACCAGAACAAAAAATTATTTACGAACTAGTGCTAGCGGCCCAAGACGCAGGTATCGCAGCTAGTAAGCCAGGTGCACCTTTTGCCGCTGTTGATGCAGCAGCTAGAGCTGTTGTTAACAAAGGACTTGTTGCACTTGGTATTGTAAAAACAGAAGCTGAAGCCCGCAAATACTTCCCGCACGGCACTTCACACCATTTGGGTTTAGATGTTCACGATATGGGACCTCGCACGCTAGATCCGGGCGTGGTATTAACAGTGGAGCCAGGCGTTTACATTCCACCAGGAAGCAACTGCGATAAAAAGTGGTGGAGCATTGGTGTAAGAATTGAAGATGATATTTTAATTACCCAAACAGGTAATCAAAACTTATCAGCTTCTTCGCCAAGAACTGTTGCTGATATTGAAAAAATGGTAAAAGAAAAAAGTATTTTTAAGCGCAAATAATATTGGGCTTTACATTAAAAAAGGCGCGCTTTTCAAGCGCGCCTTTTTTAATGGTTATAACCGAACGTTATTTTAATTTCTCATTATTCAAATGCCTTGTGGCATCCCTATTATTTTTCTTTTCAAAGTTTTTTTCGAGGGCTTTTGTAAGGTCTACGCCGGTTTGATTGGCAAGGCAAATAAGCACCCACAAAACATCGGCCATTTCATCTGACATATCTTTATCAGACTCGCCGGCTTTAAAAGATTGCTCGCCATATTTTCGCACGAGTATCCTACTCAGCTCTCCCACTTCTTCCATTAATATACCCATATTGGTAAGCTCATTAAAATACCTAACGCCCACAGTTTGTATCCAGGCATCTACGTCTTGTTGTGCTTTTTCAATTGTCATTATTCTTTGATTTTAGAGTCTATGGTAATGGTAACTGGGCCGTTATTAATCAAACTCACTTTCATATCGGCACCAAAAATACCGGTTTGCACCGCCTTACCTAATTCATTACTTAAGGTAGTAATCATTTGTTCATACAAAGGAACTGCCACCGGTGGTTTTGAAGCTTTAATATAGGAAGGCCTATTCCCTTTTTTAGTGCTGGCCATCAGTGTAAACTGGCTTACCAGTAAAATGTCGCCTCCAATGTCTTTTACAGATACATTCATAACGCCATCCGGGTCATCAAAAAGCCGAAGACCTACAATTTTTCCACTAAGCCAATTAATATCATCCTGCGTATCCGCGTCTTCTATACCAAGTAGCACTAGGAGGCCGTTTTTAATGGAGCCTACTACTTTTTCATCTACGACCACAGATGCTTCCAAGACGCGCTGAATAACAACTCTCATAATAAGGTTTACTTAATTTTTTCTTGCATGAAGATATTAATAAAGACGTTTGTACCTTTAACCTGTATCTATTTAAGTGTATGAAAATTTCAGTGGCAACAAAAATTACGATCTTTTCTTTTGCTGCACTATGCATCAGCGCAACGCATATTTTTTCGTATAAACCAATCCCAGTAAGCTTTACAAGCCCCAAGGGTTGGCCAGCACCAGCCTATAATTTTAATGGAAACTCACTTACAAAAGAGGGCGTTGCACTGGGTAAAAAATTATTTTACGACCCTGCGCTCAGTAGCGATAACAGTGTTAGCTGTGCCACCTGTCATGAGCCGTCCGCCGCTTTTACCACGTATGATCACCCACTCAGTCATGGGGTTAACAACCTAACTACCCGCAATGCACCAAGTTTGTTCAACCTCGCTTGGCAAAAGGAACTGATGTATGACGGAAGGGCGAACAACTTAGAAGCACAGGCACTTTTGCCCCTTCACTCTAGAGATGAAATGGATGCCAATATTCCAGCTTTATTAAAGCATATAAACACCAACCCTGGTTATAAAAAAATGTTTACAGCGGCTTTTGGTCCGTCAAAAATGAACATGGATCAAATCACCAAAGCGCTGAGTCAATTTCAACTTTCCCTAGTATCTGCAAACAGCAAGTATGATAAAGTAATGCGGGGCGAAGCGTCTTTTATTTTACCTGAAAAATTAGGGTATGAAATTTTTGAAAAAAAATGTGTGTCCTGCCACACGCCTCCACTATTTACAAATTATAGTTATCAAAACACAGCCATCACCAGAGATCCTATTTTAAAAGACAACGGACGCGCGCGGTTCACTGGCAATAGCGCCGATTCACTCAAATTTAAAGTACCTAGTCTCCGAAATGTTGCCCTCAGCTTCCCGTATGGGCATGATGGCCGCTATTATTCTTTGCTTGATGTACTCAACTATTATAGAACGTCGGGGCAAATACCCCTATCCAATTTCGAAATAGGCCAGCTTACTGCTTTTCTAAATACCCTCACCGATTCTAGCGCTTTAACAAACCCTGCATTTTTACCAGCACAAGCTGTAATCAATAATAAAATGGCCAATCACGCGCATCAGTAAAATGGTTTTGTTACTTTAGCAGCAGCAAAACAAGAAATCATTGAGCGGTATTAAAAAATTAGCGGGTCAAACACTATGGTATGGAGTTAGTTCCATTGCTGCCCGCTTTATTGGTTATTTACTCGTTCCGCTTTTAACTTATTCGGAATATGTAACACCCGCCGATTTTGGTAGACAAAGTTTACTCTACTCGGCCATTCCTGTTTTGAGTATATTATTTACCTACGGTTTTGAAACGGCATACTTTAGATTTTCAGGGATAGAAGCGTATAAAAAAACAATATACAGCACTAGCTTTTTTTCGATAGTTATCAGTACCATTTTACTCTCTGGACTTTTATGGATTTTTAGAGTACCCTTTAGTGCACTCATTGGCTTTGCTGATATCCCACAAATCGCAGTTATCGCTATTGGCATTATTGCAATAGACACCCTCAATAAAATTCCGTTTGCAAAGCTTCGTCAAGAAGAGCGTCCCCTCAAATATGCGTTTGTAAATATTGCAGGCATTTTTGTGAATCTCTTACTTACTTGGTTTTTTATCAACTACTGTCCACGCACATTAGCAGCAGACCCAAATAGTTGGACCGAAAACTTTTTTAGTTTTTCCACCAACCCCATTGTGTATGTAGTGCTTGCCAATTTAATTCAAAGTGTCATAACGCTTCTTTTATTAAGCAAAGAAATGGCAAGTGTGCGGTTCATATTTGACACCAAGCTTTGGAAAGAAATGATGATTTATGCGCTTCCATTATTAATTGTAGGATTTGGCGGCATCATCAACGAAACTTTTGATAGGATTATGTTAAAGGCCTGGCTGCCAGGTTCAGACATTTTTAAAAACGAACAAGTAGGTATTTACAATGCCTGTTATAAACTTTCTATTCTAATTACCTTATTTGTACAAGCTTTTAGAATGGGCGCCGAACCCTTCTTTTTCAAACAGGCTGAGGGTCAAGAACCACAAAAAATATACGCACGTGTACTTAAATTTTTTGTCATTGTACTGAGCGTTATGTTTTTAGTAGTGTCGTTATTTTTACCCATCTGGTCGCATTTAATAGGACCTGCTTACCGCTCTGCCATTGGCATTGTTCCTATTTTATTACTCGCTAATATATTTTTAGGCATTTATTACAACCTCAGTATATGGTTTAAATTAAATGACAAAACCACCGCAGGTTCATACATCACACTTATTGGAACAGCGATTACCATTGTGCTGAATTTTATTTTTATACCCTACTTTGGTTTTATCGCAAGCGCATGGGCCACCTTCTTTTGTTATGGCACTATGATGCTTATAAGTTATAGCTGGGGACAAAAAGTATACCCAGTGCCTTATCCTGCTAAAAAAATAATCGCCTATTTGGTTATTTCGGTACTTGTGTTTTTACTGCATAAAGGGGTTTGTATTTTTGTGCTAGATTTTTGGTGGCAAACCATCAGCGGCGCGCTTTTATTAGTAGGCTATATGGCACTTATTGCGCGCATCGAAAAAAAGGAATTACAAAAACTATTTGTATGGCAGAAGACCTAAACATTGTTAGCGGGAGTAAAGAAGAAAAATATATTTCTATAACAGCGCAAATAAAAGCGTTGATTGATGGAGAGCCGGACCTTACCGCTAATTTGGCCAATATTGCAGCTGCACTCAAAGAACAATTTGGTTGGTTTTGGGTTGGATTTTACCTCCTAAAAGAAAATGCTAGTACCGATAATTTCGAACTTGTTTTAGGACCCTTCCAGGGGCCAGTTGCTTGCACCAGAATTGCAAAAGGCAGGGGTGTTTGCGGAACAAGCTGGGCTACAGAAAAAACCATTATAGTTGCAGACGTCGAAAAATTTCCAGGACATATTGCTTGCAGTAGCGCCTCAAAATCTGAAATTGTAGTGCCACTTTTTTATAACGGTAGCGTAGTTGGTGTGCTAGATGTTGATAGTGAAATGCTGGATCAGTTTGACGCTACAGATAAGGCCTATTTAGAAGCTATTGTAGCGTTAATTCAGCACTAATTTTATTTTACCTACCTTTGTAGTATTCATATACGTTCTCTCCCTATCAGACTAGATCACACTTCAGTGACAAAGTAATTCAAGTCCTTAACAGAAAGTTTGTATAGCACCCGGCCAATGCCCCGTGTTTTTATATCTAAATAATACTATGTTATCATTCGAACAATTAAATTTAATTGAGCCTATTTTAGAGGCCGTTAAAGCAGAAGGGTATACCAACCCTACCCCCATTCAAGAACAGTCTATTCCTGTTTTATTAGAAGGAAAAGACTTACTCGGTTGCGCACAAACCGGCACAGGTAAAACAGCCGCTTTTGCCATCCCTATTTTACAATTATTGTACAATAAAAAAAGTAGCCACAACGGCATTAAATCTCTAATTCTTACACCAACGCGTGAGTTAGCGATTCAAATAGATGAAAGTTTTGGAGCCTACGGAAAAAAAACAGGGCTTAGCCATAGTGTTATTTTTGGTGGTGTTTCACAAGTTCCTCAAGTGTCTATACTCAGACGTGGCGTTGATATTTTAATTGCAACACCCGGTAGGTTATTAGATTTAATACAACAAGGTTATATTAAATTAAACCAACTAGAAATATTTGTACTAGACGAGGCAGACCGTATGCTAGATATGGGTTTCATCCATGACGTTAAAAAAGTAATTGCTAAACTTCCTGCTAAAAGACAAACCTTATTTTTCTCTGCTACCATGCCCCCAGAAATTGGACAATTGGCCAATAGCATTTTAAACAATCCTGTTAAAGTAGAAATCACTCCGGTATCTTCTACTGCCGAAAAAATTGAACAATCGGTGTACTATGTAGACAAGGGCAATAAGAAATTATTACTCGCACATTTATTACAAGATGCTGGCATTAAAACAGCCCTTGTATTTACAAGAACAAAACATGGTGCCGATAAAGTGGTAAAAGACCTCATTAAACTTGGCGAAAATGCTGCAGCCATTCATGGTAATAAATCTCAAAATGCGCGTCAAAAAGCATTGACCGATTTTAAAACCGGCGCTTTAAGAATACTGGTAGCTACCGATATTGCCGCAAGAGGTATTGACGTGGATCAATTATCACACGTTTTTAATTATGAACTGCCTAATATCGCCGAAACATACGTACACCGTATTGGCCGAACGGGAAGAGCAGGTGCCTCCGGAATTGCCATCTCTTTTTGTGATGGAGAAGAAAAAGCGTACTTAAAAGACATTCAAAAATTAATTGCACAAAGCATACCAGAAGTTAAGGAACACCCCTGGGTACTCACATTTGCTGAGGAAAAAGCGGGTAAGCAAAACTCGGGCTCTGTAAAGGGCGGCGGTGGCTTTAGAGACCGCAGAAACGGCAATAATAGCGGGGAAAGACGTTCTTTTAGAGGCGGCGACCCAAGGCGTCATTCAACGGCACCAGCTGGCAGATCTAGAAGAGAAAGCTAGGCTAGAAAAAAAATACGGTAAACCCTACCTATAAATCAATAGAAACCCTACTTTTGCAGCCCGGCAAATGTAAAAATTTGCTAGGCAAAGGATGCGGATGTGGCGAAATTGGCAGACGCACTAGACTTAGGATCTAGCGCCGCGAGGCGTGTGGGTTCGACCCCCTCCATCCGCACCAACATATAAAAAGGCTCCAAATGGGAGCCTTTTTATATAAATAGCATTACACGGTTAAGGAAAGCGCATGGTAATGGTTGCTCCTTTTTTGCAATCAAACCGAAGCATACCTTCCTCCTCACTATTTTTTTGTACGGCACCCATTAAAGTAACCTTGTATTTAGCATGGGCACCAAAGGGATTTTTTAAAATCAAAGTGCCTTCTTTTTCTGATGTAATCGTTACCATTTTTACGCTACCGTCTTGCTTTTTTGCACTTACTAAAAAAGCACCTTCAGTTCTTAACTGATTAAATGAAACAGAAGACCAACCCGCAGGTATGGCCGGAAATATTTCAACAAACCCCTGATACGATTGCAATAGCATTTCCTGAACCCCAGATGCAAATGCAAAGTTTCCTTCAAGGGTAAATGGACGGTATATAAAACTAGAATACCCTTCTTTGGTTTGATCGCCATTTAAATGAAAACTATTGCCAGCACAAAATGCTTTTGCAAATATTTGAAGTGCCTTTTGTGCACCTTCACCATCTGCTATGCGCGCTTTTAAATTACCCAACCATGCATACGAATAACCGCACCAATTAGAAGGTCCTATTTTGTCTAACAAATCAATGGTAGCTTTCATTACAGGCTTATCCGCCTTATTTTTCCACTGGTACAAACCTAATGGAAAAATTGCCATCGTATGGGAAAAATGACGGTGCGAACTGGTATACGCATGGTCTTTTGCAAACATCAATTCATGGTTATTAGAAACAATAAAAGGCTCAAACTGTCCTAGTATTTTTTTGTAGTGAAGTGCTTCTTGCTGCTTACCTAAAACGGTGGCCATTTCTGCCGCTTTTTCAAAAACATATTTCATCAAAGACAAATCATAATTGGTATTGGTTGTAAACCATGCATCCTTGCTATTGTCATGAATTTCTGGGCTTGAACTTAATGGCAATATTCTATTTCCAGCTGCATCTAAACGCGTAATGCTTTCTAGATAGGTTGCTACTTCTTGAAACCATGGATATGCTTTTGTGGTTAAAAATTGATTGCCCATACTATATTTCCACTGCCAATAAAAATGTTGAGACAACCAAGCACTAATGGTTGGCGATAATGCGTACTGAATCCATCCACCCATTTCAGTTCCATCAAGTGTTGTTACCCCAGGCACATTCAATCCCTTGGTATTAAAATACAACTCGGTATAGCGCTTGTAATTGTTTTTGTGCGCGTCTAAATAATCTGTAAACACACTAGACTCTACCAAATGATTGGCCGTATAACCTGGCCAGTAACTCATTTGCGTATTTAAATCGTGGTGAAAATCTCCTTTCCATGGCGGAAGTCTTCCATTATCAGCGGTCCAAACGGCTTGCAAAGAAATGGGCGGCGCACCTTTACGAGATGTGGATCCAAATTTATACTGCTCTAAATACCACTGCTTGTTAAGTAGTGTATCCGGCACTTGAATACTAGATGTAGACCAATAATTTTGCCACCATTTGCTGTGGGCAAGAAACTGAACAGCATATGAATTAGCATTCACATTTTGATACGCTTTTGAATCATCTCCTTTTGCAATAATGGTCCATACACCCGTGAGTGTATTTTTATTTGCATACCACCACTTTACTTTAACGGTGTAATAAAAACCACCCCAACCTATTTGCTGATAGACCATTTCATGCGGTGTGCGGTCTACAGTCCCTTGCGCATAACCAAGCCTAGAGAGGTCATCACCGCCTACCACATCGCCACCAGCACTTGCTTTACCGCCATAGGCTGGTGCAATTAATTGTAGCGCAACGCTATCTGAGATATTTGAAAATGAAAACCACCCAAGTTGCCTGTTTGCATCTACAAATGTTTGTAGCTCAGCCCCTGTTGTCCACTTAACGGTGCACAAAGCTTTTGAAATATCTAAACGCGCACTCGTAACGGCGCCCAATAAACGGGTATCAAACTCTAAAGCCGCGCCAGGTATTTTACTAGGTGCCGGTTCTCTATCGTAGGGCGCATCAAAAAGTTTTTGTGCCGCTGCGTAATTATTTTTTTGATACTGCTCCTCCACCCATTTAAAACTAAATTCATTTCGGTGCAAATCCTTCATAGGCCTTTCGTCCCAGAGTGCAGCGCAGTCTAACGAAAAACGCAACCGATCCTCTTTTTGCCAAACCATCGCACCAAGCATACCATTACCTAGTGGTAATGACTCATCCCACCTTGTAGGTAAACTTAAAAATTGAAGGTTGCTTTTTTGTAATTGAGCACTCAAGTTATTTGCTATGAACAAAAATAAAGCGGCAAGGACAACAGTAAAACGAGGCATATCAATAGATTGGGTTAAAATAATAGCAGGAACAATTCAAATAGGTTCAAATTGAATATCAGCTGATAAGATAAAAATATTTTTTCAAATAAAGTGAGGTAACGATTAAAAATAGTCGATTTTTAGTACCACAAACAATCATCTATGAAACGTTTTTACAAAAACTTAGCAACCTATTTTGCAATTTTACTTTTTGTAACACTTATTACAACTAACACAAATGCACAAAGTAAAATTAACCAAGACAGTATTCAGCAAAAAATGGGTTGGTTTGAAGATGCTAAACTTGGTATTTTTATTCACTACGGAATTTATGCAGTGAACGACGTTTCAGAGAGTTGGAGTTTTCACAATAAACAAGTAACCTGGTCAGCATACATGAGTCAGTTAAGTGGATTTACTGCCAGTAAATATGATCCTACAGCTTGGGCCAACTTATTTAAAGAAGCAGGTGCGCGTTACACCGTTATCACCACCAAACACCATGATGGTGTTGCATTATGGGACACCAAAGAAAAACATTATGATGTTATCAGAAATACACCTGCAAAAAGAGATTTGATTGATCCACTCGTTAATGCACTGCGTAAAAAAAATATTAAAGTAGGTGCATATTTTTCACTCATAGATTGGAGCCACCCAGATTATCCAGGATTTTTAAAAGATAGCAGCAGGTATAAAGTAGCCAATGAACCAGCACGTTGGAAAAAATTTCAAGGGTTTTTTCAAAATCAATTATCAGAAATATCTACAAGGTTTAACCCAGATTTATGGTGGTTTGATGGTGATTGGGAACACAGTGCCGAAGAGTGGGAAAGCAGTAAGGTAAGGGCTAATTTATTGGCACGCAACCCTGCAACCATTATCAACGGCCGATTACAAGGCTATGGCGATTATGAAACACCAGAACAAAATTTTCCAGTAGTAAGGCCTGGTTTTAAATGGTGGGAACTTTGCATGACAACCAATAACAACTGGGGTTACAGAAAATCAGACACCAACTGGAAAACACCTTACGAAGTGATTTCAATTTTTGTTGACGCCGTTTCAAATGGCGGTAATTTATTATTAGATATTGGACCTAAAGAAGACGGTACCATTCCGGACGAGCAGATACATATTTTAAAGGAACTAGGTGCATGGAATAAAAGAAATGGCAGTGCAATATTTAATACCATTGGTGGTATTCCACAAGGTCATTTTTATGGACCTACTACTTTATCTAAAGATTCTACCACGCTGTATTTATTCTTACATGGTAAAACAAGTGGGCCAGTTATGGTTAAAGGCCTAGACAATAAAATCAAATCGATAGAAGTACTAGGAAGCAGTGCAACATTAAAATCAAAAGTGGTAGGAAAGATTTCTTGGAGTCCTGTACCGGGGCTTGTTTACATAGATGTTCCTGCTACCACATTAGATAAATATATCACCGTACTAAAAGTAACCCTAGACAAACCAGTTAAACTATATAGAGGCAAAGGTGGTCTTGGCTAAACCTTGTTTAGAGCTTTAAGAACCATAAAATAGCGGCTGCTTCTTTACCCCAGTCTTTGGTGGTTTTTAAAAGGTCGGCATCTAATTGCTTAATGGTTGATTTTTTAGGTTTACTAAGTGTTGGCAAAACATAATTGGGTGCAGCTTGCAAAGAAATACTGGTTGCAAAAATAGTGGTACCTAAACGCGGTACTGCAATGCCCAGTATCATACCAGGAAGTCCATTAAAATTTTCGGGACCTGCTTGCACTGGAATTTGATCGGTATAAAAAGCCACTACCACTACCGAATCGCAAATTTTAGTGACCGCTTTTTTACATTCAAACCCTGCAATATCTCTCACCTCACCGGTGATTTTCCATTCGTATTTTGTAAGGCTATCATTTACTAATAGGCTTTTTTGTCCTTGAAATGATAAATACATGCAGTTTGTTTGGTTCTTAAGTATTGCATTATCAAAAATGCTACACAAAAGTACCTTGTTGTTTACAAAGTATTGCCAAACAAGCTGTTAAAATAGACGAACGGCAAAAACTGCCATTAAAGGCTTACTATTTTAGGTACCAATCTTTATATCGCGTAAGCCCTTCTATAAAATAATAGTCGGCGTAGGTTAAAGGTGCGTCTACTTCAGACTTGTGCGGAAGCGATCCAACACTATGCATGAGTATAAAGCCTCCATTTTGGCCCAATTTAGCCCTGTATGCTTCAGAAGATAAAGACATTAATATAGTTTCTGCGGTTTCTATATATTCCTTTTTTTCTGCACCTACCGAGTATTGACCTAGCTCTAAAAGGGCCGAAGCCATGATAGCCGCACTGGAAGCATCACGCGGAACATTTGGTATACCTGGCGCATCAAAATCCCAATAAGGTACTTTGTCTGACGGAAGGCGGGGATGAGTTAGTAAAAAGCGGGCTATTTTTTTAGCTTGTGCTAAATAAGTTTTGTTTTTTGTAAAACGGTACATCATGGTGTAACCATAAAATCCCCAGGTTTGACCCCTAGACCATGCCGATGAATCTGCAGCACCCTGCCAAGTTATTTTTTTAAGAACAGTGCCAGTATTTAAATCCCAATCAACCACATGCACCGAACTATTGTCTGGTCTAAATTGATTGGCAATGGTTGTATTGGCATGTGTAACCGCAATTTCTTTAAACACCGGATCGCCACCATGATCACTTACCCAGTGCAGTAATTCGAGATTCATCATATTGTCAATAATAACTGGACATTTTAAAATATCTCTCGAATTCCAAGATTGAATAGATTTAATTTGAGGCCTATACCTTGTAGACAATGATTTAGCTGCAATTGCTACAACATCTTTGTATGCAGGATTGTTGGTGTATTTGTATGCGGTTCCAAAAGAACAATACATCATAAAACCTAAATCATGATTGCCCGTATAATATTTTTCTTTTTCTAAAATACCGAGTCTTTTTTCTGCTTCTTTTTTGATGGCCTCATCTTTGGTATAGGCATATAAATACCATAAAGTACCCGGATAAAATCCACTGCACCACCATTTGGTATCACTTGTTACTGATTTTCCTGTTGCTGGCACATAACTACGCGGCATTACCGAGTCAGGTGTATTTGCTTTTAAATACTGATACTGTTTGGCGGCAAAAACAAAATTATCTTCAATAAGATCTTTCATTTTATTTTTTAAAGAAGCAGTTTGTCCGTAACTGAGTTGAACCATCACAAACAAAAGCACAAAACCAACCATGTATTTTTTCATGTCAAAAATTTAATAAGGTAATAAAGTTAATAATCTACAGCGTAATCTTTAGGAAATACTTCTCCATTCCATGCTTTTTTTTGCGTCCAATTGGTTGGTGCTGCTGTCCAAAATTCATGCGATGCCGGAAGACCCAGTGGCATAAAGGCAAAAGAAGCCAGGTACATACTGCCCGTGTTGGAATAAGAATCTGCAATATTAGACTGATTGGCGCCTACAAAACCTAATGTTAACAAGCCACTCGTGTTAAATGTATCTTTGACAAACACTCTTTTAAATACAGCTGTTAACGCTGGTCTTACTTGTGATGGTATTACGCCTGCTGGTAAATTATTTTCTAGTGCGAGCGAAGCGAGTGGCCAGAAAGCACCTACCCGGTAGGTAGAGGATCTTCCAAAAACAGGGAATGTTCCTTCTGGTGAAATAAAACGTTCTTGAAATGAAGCATAGCGCTGCATCCGTTTATAGGCCTGATCTAATAAGGTCTTTTCTCTTCTTCCTTTGGTAACATTTACACGAAGAACGGTTACAAGCATGGGCTGTATCACAAATCCATTGTAATGGTCAAAATGAAATTTAACGCCATCACTATACCAACCATCACCAACATACCATCCTATAATTTTATCAATACCGGCATCTATGCGCGCCGCATCAAATGGCGCATCAATACTTAATAAAAATGTTTCTATGATAGCTGCAAATAAAACCCAGTTATTGTTAGCGGGCTTGATAGCACGTAGTTTGGTGAACTCGAAAATAAAACGTTCTTTGGTTTGACTACTTAATGGTTCCCATAACGCAGCAGGTGCGAGTAACAAAGCTTGGGCTAAAAACGCAGCATCAACAAGTGGTTGTGCAACTTTTGGAGAACCCCAATACAAATAATCTGGACTTGCAGGATCCACAGCATGCGTTAGTGATGCGTGAATTTGATCCCTCATTTTTTTTCTGATGTGTCCTTCATTGGTATCATCATCTGGTAGTGCTACAAATGGGGCGATGCCCACAATTAAACGCCCAATGGCTTCCATATAAGCCACTTCTTTATTGCGGTTATCCCATGCTGGGCTATAATCCATGGGCATATTTTTTCTGAGCTCGCCTTTACGCATATTTGACAAAATAGGCGATGCTATTTTATCTAGTAATTGAACCCAATACATACGGTCTTTTAGCCCATTAGCATTTAATACACCATCTCTAGCCTTCGTATCAACTTCACTAGCCCTAGTAATAGCGGGCGCCAGACCCACAAAACTTAATACTGAGGATAGTTGTATAAAATTTCTTCTTTTCATAATAACATTTGTTATAAAACAGGATCTAATAAATTAATAGTGAAGTTTTGTTTTCCGGTTTTTTTAATGTCCTTTGCCGTTAAATTAATACGGTATAACTGCTTACCCCACATACCACTAATTCGTTCATCATCTAGTAATTTATCTTCTAGGTTGATATCAAATAACTTTGGATCATAATTAAATTCAAGCAACTTTTTTTCTCCGCTCATAAATACAATTTTTCCTGGCTTTTCTATTGTTGGTTTAAGATGTACTAAAAAGTGAAGCACCAATTTTTCTTTCAATGCAAGCATTTCATAATTTTCAGAAATTAGAATGCTGTTTTTTTCAGTATTAAAATCAAACTTTCGTATATATTTTTTTACAGCCGCTTCCGCTGGATACGCAGCTGCTATATCCATAGATAAAGAAACACTATTCGCTGTTTGTTGAAACTGGACATCATTTGCTTTATAGGAAAGCCCTTCTTTTTGCATCACGCCATTAATGGTAGGACAGTTATGCCAACCCGACTGCATATTCCAAAGCTCATACCTTCTACTACTAAAGGTTTGCGCGGTATAAGATCCCACACCTGCGTCAACAAAAACGGGAGTTCCGGCAGCATACACCATAAAATTACCAATATCGTTGTGGTTATGGCTTTCGGCATTATGTCCACCCTGAACCGCTAAAAACATACCTGATGTTGATTCACTTTTAGTTCTAGCCGTTAATACCTGCCTATCGCCAAACCATGACACGGCAGGAAGCGGCGCAATTGGCGGGACAGTAGTAAGCGAATCATAAATAGATGTCGTTTCTAAAAAATCAATGATATTGCCATTGTCTAATTTTTGTTTTTGCAAACCAAATAAATACGCGCCAAAAGATTTTAATGCAGCGTCATTATAAAGTGCGCCATAGGAGTAAACACTTTCAGGATCTGGTATAGATTTAGAAAAAGCGTCGGCAAAATTTACAAAATTATTTTCTCCAATATGGACCTTACTAATATAGTTACCCATATTGTAAATTAATTTTTCTTGTTTCCAATCAATGGATGTTGTTGTTAGTTTATTTAAAACATGGATAAAGCGCATTAATTTACCGCCTGCCTCACTCCAGTAAGAAGGCCCCTCATCACAGCCGCCATCATCAGGATATTGATTGACAAAAAAATCGGTGCTCTTTACGGTTTTGCCAATAATGAGCCCTACACTATCTGCACCAAGCCCACTATACAAGGCCGTCATGAGTACATTGGTGTTTACCCATGGATTCCAATTGTTTACGGCTTGCCCTGTATAACCCATCCACCAAAAATCAGTGCGGGTTAAATAAGGTTGAAAAATTCGTTTATTTAATTCTGCAAAAACACGTTTGCCAATACCTTTTGAATAGGCGTCGAGTTCCTCACTTAACATAAATTGAATCATGGATAACTGTGCAGCTGCCGTACCACTTCCTAAATCAATAACTACTTCGTAAGGGTCAGGTAGTCCTGTTTTTTCTTTTTGAACTACAATATGTGCTGGCAATACCCAGGTAGTTTGCTCACAGAGTGTCCAAATACCATTTGCAATTTGTGCAATATATTTTTTATCCTTTGTAATAATCGCAGCGACCGCTAATTCATTTAAAACTTTTCGTCGCTCATTATTTTTTCTTTCGAAATTATACCGAGTCCCCGTGATTTTATAATCGAGGTATAAACTTGCTGGTAAAGCTGGCCACTCATATTGTAAGCCCCGGTCCCCCTCTTTTACAAGCCTTTCTTTTACAGCTTCCGGCAGTGCCGCTACTTTTTGTAAGTAACTATTTTTTTGCTCCAAGCGCCAAGCTGCTATGTTTGTTAATTTATCTTGTAACAGCGTTTGTGTAAAAGCCTTTGATAATATATTCCTTTGCCCAAAAGCAGGTTTTTGTAATACAGCAAGTACAAAAAGGCATAACGCCAAAAAAATCCGCTTTTGAGGTACCCTACTTTGTTTCATAATTGAATAATTGTAAATATTAATCTAGTAACCTGGTACCATCGCCAATTTGCATCAGGTATTTTCCCATACTACGTCCAAATTTGTTTTGGTACTCATTGTTAATACGGTTGAACACCTCTTCAACTTTGGTCGTTTGCACCAGCGCTATTACGCAGCCTCCAAACCCACCACCCATCATTCTTGCACCAACAATGGCATTTTCTTTTTTACAGTTTTGTACAATATTATCGAGCTCCGCACAACTTACTTCATAAAGCTCACTAAGCCCAGTATGTGTTTCATACATACGTGCACCAAATCCAACTATTTCACCAGCAAGTAAATGATTACAAGCAGCTTCCATTCGGGCAATTTCTTCGATCACATATTTGCACCGATTATATACATTGCCAGTAATAGAATCAGAGGCTGCATCTAACATGGCTAGCGACGCTTCTCTAAAAGTACCGATAGAAAATTTTTGACGGAGCGCCGCTAAACCAGTTTCGCACTCCTCTCTTCTGGTATTATATTCCGATGACGCCAAAGTATGTTTTACAAATGTATCAAACAGTACAATACTAATGCCTTCTAGTTTAAATGGGAAATAGGTGTACGATAAATCAGCGCAATCTAGTTTTATGACATGATCTGCTTTTCCAAACATACTTGCAAACTGATCCATCACACCACAGTTAACGCCTACGAAATTATTTTCGGCGCGCTGAGCTGTTGTAACCATTGCTTCTTTACTAATATTCAAATCAAAAAGATGCTTGCATGCAAAAACAGTCGCACATTCAAGTGCCGCCGATGAAGATACCCCAGCGCCGATAGGAATATTACCCGTAATAAGCATGTTAAAGCCTGCAATAGAATAACCAGCTGCCAGCAAATCATGAATAACACCTAATACATAATTAGGCCATCCACTACTTGAAGGCTGCAAAGGTGCGTCAAGGCTATTTTGGTGATTTTGATTAAGATCAGCAGCGTGTAATACTATCTGGTTATCGTTTCTTTTTGAAACGGCCACATACATATACTTATCAATAGCTGCAGGAAGCACAAAACCATGATTATAGTCTACGTGTTCCCCAATTAAATTGATACGCCCCGGTGAGGCTATAACAAATAAAGGCGCTTCATTAAACTGCTGGGCAAATAGCGTGCTTACTTCCGCCTTATTCATTAAATATAACGGTTAATTAAATTTTCAATAAACTCTTGCTTACCACTAATCGTTGCTGGCTCACCTGCTGCAATTGCGATATCTCGTAAATCTTCTAATGAAATTTTTCCCAGTTCAAAATCTTTTCCTTTTCCAGCATCATAGCTTGCATAACGGTCGGCTCTAATTTTTTTATAATCAGACCCTTGTAAAATAGCATCTGCCGTTAGGAGCGCTCTTGCGAAAACATCCATACCACCAATATGCGCATAAAATAAATCGGCGGGATCGGTAGAGTTACGTCTAATTTTTGCATCAAAATTAATACCGCCACCTTTAAATCCGCCTGCTTCTAAAATAATAAGTAGCGCTTCTGTTAATTCATTGATATCAGATGGAAATTGATCGGTATCCCAACCATTTTGATAATCACCTCTGTTGGCATCCATGCTACCTAACAATCCAGCGTCGGCAGCTACCTGTAATTCATGCGTAAACGTATGTCCAGCAAGGGTTGCATGGTTTACTTCTATATTTAAACTAAAATCGTTTAATAAATCATGTTCACGTAAAAAACCAATCACGGTTTCACAATCATAATCATATTGATGCTTTGATGGTTCACAAGGCTTTGGTTCAATAAAAAACTTTCCGGTAAAACCATTTTTTCTACCATAATCTCTAGCCGCTTTTAAAAAGTTAGCCAAATGATCTTTTTCACGCTTCATGTTTGTGTTTAAAAGGCTCATATAGCCTTCTCTTCCACCCCAAAAAACATAATTTTCACCACCCAGTGCAATGGTTGCATCTAACGCTGCTTTAACCTGTGCACCTGCATGTGCGAGCACAGTAAAATCTGGATTGGTAGCTGCACCATTCATATACTTTCTACTAGAAAATAAATTAGCAGTACCCCAAAGTAATTTGATGCCACTAGCCGCTTGCTTTTCTTTTAAATACGCCGTAATAGCTTGTAAGCGTCTTTCATTTTCATGAACATCATTTGTATATTCAACGGCATCTACATCATGAAAACAATAATAAGGAACGCCCAATTTTGTCATGAATTCAAATGCAGCATCTGCTTTGTCTTTTGCTCTTTCGATAGGATCAGATTTTGTATCCCACTCAAACAAATGCGTTGGCTCACCAAAAGGATCGGCACCAGAACCGCAAAAGCTATGCCAGTAGGCACAAGCAAACCTAAAATGTTCTTTCATGGTTTTGCCAGCTACTACTTGATTTTCATTGTACCATCTAAATGCGAGTGGATTATGCGAAGCAGTTCCTTCGTATTTGATTTTTTCAATTCCTTTAAAAAATTCATTAGAACCTATTACTACTGACATACCTTATGTTTTAAGACTTTAAATTTATTGATTGTTTTTGATTTGCAGCGCCAATTGATGCTCCCATTTTTCATATGCTGCTGCATAGTCATTGGTTCCGGAGGGCTCAATGACACGAAGTGGCTTGCTATTAACAAAAGCTTCCTCAATTGTAGCAAATACCTTGGCTCCATAGCCTGCACCTATCGCAGCTCCTTTACTACCGTCTG
The DNA here is from genome assembly GCA_945901845.1 of Sediminibacterium ginsengisoli. Lineage (GTDB taxonomy): Bacteria > Bacteroidota > Bacteroidia > Chitinophagales > Chitinophagaceae > Sediminibacterium > Sediminibacterium ginsengisoli_A. The sequence goes on from CAMDLR010000011.1 coordinate 52,606, forward strand.
TATGATAGAGCTCTAGCGGCACATGAAGTGTATTAACAAAACAGTCTACAAAAACATCACTTAAAAACATATTGGCTTTGCCAGCTCTAATCACTGTTGGCTGCACACCATTTTGCTGTAGTACCTTAAAACCATATTGCATGGCAAACACAACACCTTCTTGAACCGCGCGGTACATATGCGCCGGCTCATGTCTATTAAAATCAAGCCCCGTAATATGAGCGCCTATATTTTTATTATTGAGCATACGTTCCGACCCATTACCAAAGGGAAGCACGGCAACACCATTAGATCCTGGAGCTACAGATGCTGCAAGTGTATTCATCTCATGGTAACTACTAGCACCCACTTTATGTTTCATCCAACTATTTGAAATGCCTGCACCGTTGATGCATAATAAAACACCAATGCTGTTTTGTTCAAGCGTATGATTAACGTGCGCAAATGAATTTACCCTGGACGCTGTATCTGCTTGCAAACTATCTGATACCGCATATATCACTGCAGACGTACCAGCAGTGGCCGCTACTTCACCAGGTTGTACTACGTTTAAAGAAAGTGCATTATTTTGTTGATCACCTGCTTTATACGTTACTGAAATTCCTTTTGAAAAACCAAGTTCATTGGCAATATGTTCACTTACATAACCGTGTGTATCAAATACATTTTTGATTGAAGGTATATGCTGTGCATCGAGGCCGTAATAATCCATAACTGCCTTAGACAAACAATTATTTTTAAAATCCCAAAACATACCTTCAGATAATGCAGCGATGGTGGTTGTAATTTCACCTGTCAATTTCATGGCAATAAAATCGCCGGGGAGCATCATTTTATATATTTGAGCATAATGCTCAGGTTCATTTTGCTTCACCCAAGCAAGTTTTGATGCCGTAAAATTTCCTGGCGAATTTAATAAATGCGTTAAGCAGTAATCGTTCCCCATTTGTTCAAATGCTTTTTCACCAAGTGATACCGCTCTATTATCGCACCAAATAATACTATCTCTAATTACGTTTTGATGGCTATCTACAAGCACCAGTCCATGCATCTGATAGGCAATGCCAATAGCACCAATATCAGAAGGATTGTAGGCACCTGTTGCGTGTAATTTTAAAATAGCAGCCTTAACATCATGCCACCACTGATTGGGCGACTGCTCTGCCCAACCGGGAATATGGGAAATAATGGCAGCCTCGGTTTCGGGGTACTGCGCGCTTGCTAATACGCTACCATTATCAGCGTCTAGTACAGAAACTTTTACAGAAGAAGTGCCAAGATCTATTCCTAATAATAACATACAACGAATGGGTATGGATGAACTAAAATTGAGACCTTAATATTACTTAATTAGTGGCGAAAAATAGAAGAAATGGGAAAGATTATTGGTGGCCTCGTCAGGAATCGAACCTGAATCTGGAGCTTCGGAAACTCTTATACTATCCATTGTACTACGAGGCCAATTGCAAGGTGGGCAGTAAAAATAAATCAATTGCAAATACACCGCCCTTTTAATTCAGGCCCGCCGCCGCTTTACACCCAGTAAGGCATATAGCGCAGCTGGTAAAAAAATACGCGTAGGCACAGAAGACATAATATGTAAATCGTCTATTAAAGAAGATTCATTGTTTAAAAAACGAAATACCCGGTCAGGCGGATTTTTAGAAAATATCTGTGTAAAAATAGTAGCGCCATCTAATTTTTTGTCTTGCAATACCCTAAGTAATACGGCGTCGTATAAGCCAAACTTTTTTTGTGAAAAATTGGGCGTCCTTAATGGATTTGTTCCGGCTACTACATCTGCAATAACAGTTTTTGTTTTTTCTTGAATAAAATGAAAAGCATAACCACTACTTCCTTTTACCTGACCACCTGCAACACCCATGTTAATGACGTTTCCAGCGCCACTAGAAAAAGTAAAATTAGTCATCGGTATTTTACCAAACTCTTGATGCGTGATCGTGTATTTAATGTTACCATATGTTTTTTGTATATAGGCATATATGGCATCGTTGTAGGCACTGTCCGCTAACAGATTTTCTGTAAACAAAGTATATTCTACAAGTGCGGTAGTAGTAGAAGTTGGCATTACATACATAAATGTAGTGCCGTTTGATTGATCGACAGTGAAATCCATGAGCGTGGCCACCGCATCATTAAAAACAGGGGTTTCCGTTTTTATTTCATATCCTTTAAAATGCTGCCATAAAAAATAATCAGCAGACTTTTGCGCCAGCACATTTGCCGGTTCAAATAAAATACTATTAAAAACTTTGGTTGCCGTAAGTTTTTGATTGTTGAGTTCAACAGTAGCCCCGGTTTGCGTAGACTGAACCGACAAAACAGGCTCTGTGCAAAATGAAATATTTGTTTTATTTGCAGCCAGTGCTAATACGGTTGTATACAAATCAATACCTCTAATCATTTTATAAACAAAGGGCGATAAGTTCAATTCACTTTTATAAGAGGGCGCGATAAAAGAAACTTGTTCCCATTTTTTGCAAACAATGGGTTCAAAAATGTCCGGCTCTTTTTCCCAAAAACACCAGGTTCGGTCATTGGTATTTTTTTGAGCTGCATCAATCACCAGAATTTGAGCCGTATCAAAAAAAGGATGCTGCATCATGCGCATAAGTAAACTTAAACCCGCAAGACCGGCACCTGTAATAATATAATCGTAGTGTGGTTTCAAAAAAGACCTATGCTTGATTTTGTAAGGCCTCGTCTTTGCGCACTTTATCCCAGTATTTTTTTGCTACAAGTAGCATGCCAAAACTTTCACCCTCTTCTTTGCCTAAATGCTTATGGTGCATTTTATGCGCCCATCTAATGGCTTTGATATATTTATTATTAGATCTTGTAAAGAATTTAAAACGCTGGTGAATGATAATTTCGTGCACTAAAAAATAGGCGAACCCATACATGGCGATTCCGGCCCCAATGCCCACCGACCAGTAATTTTGCGCCATACTACCTAGCATAATACAAAGCCAACTTGGAATTGCAAAAATCAGGAAGAAGGCATCATTTTTTTCAAAAAAGCCATCACTTTTCTGGTGGTGATCTTCATGCAAATACCACAAAAAGCCATGCATCACATATTTATGGGTAGCCCAGGTAATGGGTTCCATTAACAAAAAAAAGCCTATCGCAACAAAAACATAGATCATGGTAAATAATTTCGAAGTGTTAAAAAAAACAGCACTTGAATACATAACAAATGTAGTGCAAAAGGGTTGGCTTTAGGTTGCTCCCATTTTCTAAATAAAACAAGTAAACCGGCACTTACGATAAACCAACATACATAATTATACAAAGGAATATCTAGTGATAGCCAGGTCCAAAAACCAAGCTTAACAGCTACTGGCTCCATTAACCAATCAAATAAAACGGCCACAAGGGCTGCATCAAGTACAAATGCTATATTTTCTATGCGTTTAGGTACAGCTTCCCCTTCTTTTAAAAAATGGTGCTGTAACCAGCGGTGCAACATTGTCATAACGGTTCCGGCACAAAAAACAACCACAAACCAGTTCATCCCAATAGTAAAAGGCACGTCCATGAGTCCGGGTCCTAATGCCTTTCCATAAAAATAAGATCCAAACAAAAAACCCGTATGCACGCCTATTATTTCGGAGAGCATACCTGTAATAAATGCGGTAATAAAAAAATACCAGAATTTAGGTGATAGGCTGGGTTGATTCCAAAGAAGCAGTACAAACATGATCCAAAGGTTGAGTGGCGTATTTGAAACAAACCAAGCTGCATGGTCAGAAATTAAAATACCAAGCATGCCACTAACATGAAAGAGTAGTGCGATAAAAACAGAAATAGTAAGTTTATATTGTTGCATAAAAAGCCTCATATCACGCTGTCTTTTGCCACTAAATTACTCATAATTTCTGCACTTTTTAAACAAAGCGGAATGCCGCCACCTGGGTGCACACTTCCCCCCACAAAATACAAGCCCTCATATTGTTTGCTAAAATTAGGATGACGCAAAAATGCTGCCATGGGGGCATTGGAACTGGTCCCATACAGCGATCCCTGATAGGAAGCGGTGTTTGCTTCAATTAACAGAGGATCTAATATTTTCTCCGTTTCAATTAAAGGCTCAATGGGCTCACCCAACATGCGTTCTAATTTATCGAGCACCGCTTTTTTTACAGACGCTGTAATAGCAGACCAATCTTGACCCGTATTGGCAGGCACATTCACCATTACAAACCAGTTTTGCTTACCCGTAGGTGCCTGAATGCCAGGCTCACACACCGACGTTATATTAATGTACACAGTAGGATCTGAAAAAGGAATTTTTACGTCAAATAAATGCGCAAACTCTGCTTCATAATTTTCTGTAAAAAAAATATTATGCAAACTAAGCTGTGGGAAATCTTTTTTGATGCCCCAATAAAAAATCAATGCACTACTACTCCGCTCCTGCTTTAAAATATGTTGCGCTTTAGAAGGCTCACCTAGTAAATTCAGGTATGTAAAATAAACATCTGCATTACTCACAACAATATCGGCAGTTACCGATTTGCCATTTACCACTACTCCTGTTGCTTTATTTTTTGTGGTTGTAATTTCTTGAACGGGACTATTAAAATAAAATTGAACGCCTATTTTTTTTGCTACTGCTACAAGTGCATTGGTAATTGAAATCATGCCGCCGGAAGGATAAAAGCTACCCTCATTATGCTCCAAATGGGCAATTAATGTGAGCATACTTGGTGCCACATAAGGATTGCTTCCATTATAGGTAGCGTACCTATTAAAAAGTTGGACTAACTTTTTAGAAGAAAAAGATTTTTCGTTGTGTGTATGCATCGACCTTGTTACATACGACATTTTAAATGCGCGTAACGCCGACAAAAGCGGAATCTTAAACAGCGTAGAAAATTTATGCAACGAATGATCTAAAAAAACTTGACCTATACGCGTGTATAATTTTTCCGAAGAAGCTAAATAGTTTTTAATGTTACTAACAGGTTCACCCGTTTTTTTATGTGCTTCTTCAGCAAATAAATCTGGATCTGCAGCAGCATGAATCACTGTTCCGTCTTCATAAAAATAATGACATGAAACCGGCATTTTTTGATAGGTAAAATAATCGGATAGCTTTTCGCCAACTAAGGCAAGTAGTGCCTCTAATTGATGGGGTTGGGTAAATAAACTAGGGCCTGTATCAAATTGATAATCCGCTTCTGAAAAATGACCGAGTTTTCCCCCGGGCTTGTCTGATTTTTCATATACATCTACTACATACCCCTGCGCCACCAACCTAATACTAGCCGCAAGTCCTGCAATGCCAGATCCAATAATCACTGCTTTTTTAGACTGCATGTATTTGATTTTGCGGCTCTGCCATCCATGCTTTTAATTTTGGATAAGCAATATGAAACCAAGCAGTAAAACGTTCTGGCGTTTCCTGTATTTGCTGTTCTAATTCCTGCGCCGGCATAAATGCATATGCTGCAACCTCTTCTGTATTAAAATCCACTGGACCATCATACTGTCCGGTAAATACATGGTCAAACTCATGTTCTGTTAATCCGTTCTCAAAATCTGCTTTATAGGTAAAATCAAACGCTTTGATAAGGCTTGTTGTAAAACCCATTTCTTCTTGTAACCTTCTTGTAGCTGCCGCTAAAATTTCTTCACCGGGTCTTGGATGACTACAACAAGTATTGGTCCAAAGTCCACCGCTATGGTATTTTGAAAATGCACGCTGTTGCATTAATACATCGCCATTTTTATTGAAAACAAAAACACTAAACGCCCTATGTAGTAAAGCCTGCTTGTGGGCTTCCATTTTTTCCATGGCGCCAACAGGTTCGTCCTTTTCGTTTACCAGCACAACTTGTTCTAACATAACTTGGGAGGGGGGCTTTACATGATATTTAACTGGCTTCTGATACCAGCCTTTGCAAGTATAAATGCTTTTCCATAATCTGGAATACGAATGCGGGACTCTAAAATATCTGCAGGCTCTAAGCGTTTTATTTTTTTAAATAATGAGAGATAGTATTTGTAAGCTACATACACACCAAATCTTGCCTTGATGGGTAAATTTAAAATACCTGCGTAAGCATCATCAAAATCTTTTTGAATATCCTGCTCAATGGCTAATTTATCGGCGTGCGTAAAATTAGTAAAATCGCAATCCGGGAAATACATACGGTCTAGTCCTTCAAAATCTGCTTTTACATCACGTAAAAAATTTACTTTTTGAAATGCAGATCCTAAACTTTTTGCAGCAGGCTTCAATGCATCATACTGCACCTGATTACCTGCACAAAAAATATACAAACACATAAGACCTACCACCTCTGCACTGCCGTAAATATAGGTTTCGTAACCAGCTCTATCGTAGGTGTGCTTTCCTAAATCAAGTTCCATGCTATATAAAAAAGCGTCAATGAGCGCATGATCGATTTTATATTGATTAACGGTCATTTGAAAACTATGTAAAATTGGATTCAAACTAATACCTCTTTCGATAGCATCATAGGTTTCTTTTTTAAATTCTTCAAACAACATGGCCTTATCGTAACCATGAAAAGTATCTACTATTTCATCCGCAAAACGAACAAAACCATAAATATTACAAATGGGTGTGCGTAAGTCTTTATGCAACAATCTAATCGCCGAAGAAAAGCTAGTGCTATACTTTTCGGTTGTTATTCTACTACAATCCTGACTCACTTCATGAAACAGGTTCATCATAGTTGTTTGTTTTTATTTGTTGAATAATGTTTTACTACTTGTCCAGCTACCACTTCACCACTAATCAAACTTGGCGGCACGCCCGGACCTGGCACTGTTAACTGACCCGTATAAAAAAGATTTTTTACCTTTTTACTACGACAACTTGGTTTTAAAATAGCTGTTTGTAGTAAAGTGTTTGCAAGCCCGTATGCATTGCCTTTAAATGCATGATAATCCAATATAAAATCAGATTGCGCAAAAGACCTTTTATAAACAATAGCATCCTTAACTGATTGTCCCAACCTCTTTTCGATGCGGGTTAACATTTGATCCAAATATTTTTCCCTAACGTCTTCTGTGTCACCTGCCAAACCCGTTGCAACTGGCATTAATAAAAAAAGGTTTTCGTGTCCTTCTGGTGCCGATGTAGCATCTGTTACAGAAGTTACACTCATGTAAAAGAGCGGATCGGTGGGCCAAGATTTTGTGGTATAAATTTCGGCGCCATGTACTTCAAATGAAGTATCAAAAAACAAAGTATGGTGCTGAACGTCTGTTAATTTTTTATTGAGCCCAATGTAATAAATGAGACAACTAGGCGCCATAACGCGTGAATCCCAGTAAGCAGCACTGTAAGACTGAGCAGCAGCAGGTAATAGTGCCGTTTCGATGTGGTGATAATCGGCACCACCTATGATTACATCTGCTTCAAAATTTCCTTTACGGGTACATACACGTGTTGCGATTTTATTGTCAACTTCTATAGAAGTAACTTCGTGTTCAAATTTAAACTGTACACCTAACGACACCGCTAAATCATACATGCCCTCTACAATGTTATACATCCCTGTTTCTGGATACCATGTACCGCCTTTTATATCGGCGTAATTCATGAGGGAATAGAGCGCAGGTGTATGTTCTGGTAAAGCACCTAAAAACAAAACAGGAAACTCCATGAGCTCACGCAGTTTTGGATTTTTAAAATGTTTGGCAACGTGTTTTTTGATAGACGTAAAAACATCGAGTTTAAAAATACCTTTTATTAAATCCCAATCTATAAATTCAGTTACCGATTGACTAGGCTTGTGCACGAGCTTATTAATACCTACTTCATATTTATAAGCAGCTTCTGCTAAAAATAAATCGAGTTGATGACCTGCACCTGGTTCAATGGTATCAAATAAAGTTTTAAGCGCATTGTAATTGGCAAGAATATCTACCGGACCATCAGACCAGTATACGCGGTACGAAGGATCCAGCCTTATAAGCTTGTAATAATCCGACACCGACTTATTAAATTGATTAAAGTAACGTTCAAAAACATCCGGCATCCAATACCAACTAGGACCCATGTCAAATGTAAAGCCTGCAGTTTTATACCTACGCGCTCTTCCTCCAGGCTGTTCATGTTTTTCCAAAACGGTAACATCCCAACCTGCTTTAGCCATAAATGACGCAGCAGATAAGCCGGCAAAGCCGCTTCCAATAATAACGACAGATTGTTTCAAAGTCTAGTAAAAATAAACAAAAATTAGTACCTGTTCAACTGATTTTTTAGCAGCTTACGTGCAAAGTGAATTCTACTTTTAATGGTACCGAGCGGTTCGTTTAACATATCAGCAATTTCGTGGTATTTATATCCATCAAAATATAACAAAAAAGGGGTTTTGAAAATGATAGGTAAACTATGAATCGATTCTTGCACTTCTTTTAAATTGAGTTTTGCAATCGCTTCGTTACTTACAGAAGTTTGATTGTTATCAATTAAAAAATCGTTGGGGGTATTATCAAATACAGTGGCTTGTTTTGATTTTTTGCGGTAATCATTGATAAAAATATTACGCATAATGGTGTACAACCAGGCTTTAATGTTGGTGCCTACATTGTACTTATCACGATTGGCTAGCGCCCTAAACAAGGTTTCCTGCACCAAATCTTTAGCCGATTCGTTATCACGGGTAAGTGTAAAAGCAAAAGGCTTTAAGAACGTGGTATTGTTGATGATGAGTTCGTTGAATTCCGGCGTAGACATTTTGTTTAATTTTATTAAATCAAAGTTAAACAAATAACTGCATCCAACGATCAATTTTGTTTAACTTTTTTTATAAATAATTAAACAAATAAGGAGCTGATAATCAGCTCCTTACGTAAATATAGTAGTAAAATCGGAAAAATAACTATGCAATCTTGCTCAAATAGTCCATCACTTCTGGTAAAGAACGCTTGAGGTTAACATTAGTTGGTACGCCCTTTTTATAGGCTTGGGTAAGTAAGCCTGATACCAATACTGAGTATTTTGGTAAGGTAGCGCCTACTCTAGTCAAAAACTTTTCGAAATTGAAATTGCTAGCCACCGAGGTTAAATGGGTGTACACAAACGTAGGTGCTTTTAATTCAGACACATAAAGCACATCTTTAATAGGAACATTAGCACCTAAATAGAGCACTTTTACCCCACGTGCTTTTAGCAAATAATACATGAATAAGATACCTAGTTCATGATGCTCGCCTTCTGGTAAGAATAAAAGTGCAGTAGAATTTGCTTGCAAGGCAGGCGAAGTTTTTTCGATACCTACGATAAGCTTTTGTCTGATAATATTGGTTACTAGGTGCTCCTGGGCAGGATTGACTCTGCTTGTAACCCATAGTATACCTATTCTTTCGAGGAATGGGAAAATAATTTGTGTGATGGTTTTTTCGATGCCCTTACTGGTAATTTGAAAATCCAGTACCGATTCAAAATCTTCAATACGCAGATCCACCATGCATTCAATCAATTCATTTACAATTCTTTCAAGCTGCGCTTCCGATTGGGTCAATGAAAGAATACGCTCCTTCATTTCGATGGGCTTCATCTTATCGATGTGTGAAATCTTAAACCCGTACTTATTAAGTAGGGCAATATTTAACAGTGTGATAAGCTCGTCGTTGGTGTAATAACGAATGTTAGTATCAGTCCTTGAAGGGTTCAAGAAATGATATCGCTGTTCCCATATGCGTATGGTATGGGCTTTAATCCCAGAAAGGTTCTCCAGATCTTTAATGGTAAATGCATCCATGAAACGAATAACAACAAGTGCCCCGTTTTGTTCGAATGCTAAGGTTTTATTCCTTTTAGGTACTGCCCGTAGCCGCTTTTCTCGTATTTAGCAGCCAGTTTTAAGAGCTGCTCACGGTCTATAAAGCCCATCCTAAAGGCTACTTCCTCAATACAGCCAATTTTTTGGCTTTGGCGCTTTTCAATAACCCTTACAAATTCGCAGGCGTCACTTAAAGAGTCAAAAGTACCGGTATCGAGCCAAGCGGTTCCACGGTTCATAATGCCCACCTGTAAAGTGCCTCTTTGTAAATATTCATTATTAACGGTGGTAATTTCATACTCACCTCTACTAGAAGGCTCAATATTTTTAGCAATTTCTACTACATCGTTGTCGTAAAAGTATAAACCCGGCACGGCGTAATTAGATTTAGGATGCGCCGGTTTTTCTTCGATGGAAATGGCTTTTTTATGTTCGTCAAATTCTACCACACCATAACGCTCTGGATCATTTACTTCATACGCAAAAACGGCAGCACCTTCTATGTTGTTAAAAGATTGTACGAGCTTACTAAAGCCTGCGCCATAAAAAATATTATCGCCAAGTACCAGCGCCACTTTATCGTTACCAATAAAATCAGCACCAATTACAAAAGCTTGCGCAAGGCCATTTGGTTTTTCTTGAACCGCATAAGTAAACTTACATCCAAGTTCAGAACCGTCTTCTAATAAACGCTGAAACTGCACGCTATCTTCAGGTGTAGTAATAATTAAAATTTCTTTGATGCCCGCTAACATCAAAATAGAAAGCGGGTAATAAATCATGGGCTTGTCATAAATAGGCATTAACTGCTTACTAATTCCTTTGGTAATTGGATAGAGTCTAGTGCCTGAACCGCCTGCTAATATGATACCTTTCATGATGTGCTATTTTAATTTATAATGAAGCCGCATATGCTGCAAAGCTTCCAAGTGTTTTATCTTTTTCAGACAATATGATTTCACTGTCTGTTAACTGCCAATTGATATTTAAAGCTGAATCGTTGTACATAATACCCACTTCATTACCAGGTTCATAAAATTTATCAACCTTGTAAAAAAATGTTGCTGCTTCACTTAGTACCACAAAACCGTGCGCAAATCCGGCAGGCACAAAAAATTGTTTGTGGTTATCAGCAGTTAATTCAATGGCGTAATGCTGTCCAAAACTAGGAGAACCTTTTCTTAAATCAACAGCAATATCAAGTACAGATCCTTCTAAAACCCTTACCAACTTTGCCTGTGCAGACGCGCCGCTTTGCATATGAAGCCCTCTTAATACGCCTCTACTAGACCTTGATTGATTGTCTTGTACAAACGAAATATCGAGACCAGATGCTGTATTAAAATCTCTTTGATTGAAGGTTTCAATAAAATAACCTCTTGCATCGCCATGCACTTTTTCATGAACGATAAAACAATCTTGTAAAGGCGTTTGCTCAATTTTCATTATCTGTTCGTATACATTTGGTTATAGTAAGTTTGGTAAGCACCACTTGTTACATTTTCTAACCAAGCCGTGTTTTGCAAATACCAATCGATGGTTGCAGCAAGTCCTTGTTCAAAAGTAACTGATGGACTCCAACCTAATTCTTTATTGAGTTTAGTAGCATCAATGGCGTAACGACGATCATGACCTGGACGGTCTTTTACATACGTAATAAGCCCTTCGCTCTCTCCTTTTGCACGTCCTAATTTTTCATCCATTTGCGTGCAGAGTAATTTAACGAGGTCAATATTGGTCCACTCATTAAAGCCGCCAATATTATAGGTGTCGCCTTTTTTTCCTTCATGAAAAATTAAATCAATAGCGCGTGCATGGTCTATCACATAGAGCCAATCACGGGTGTAGAGGCCATCGCCATATACCGGCAAAGCTTTTTTATTGATAATATTATGAATGAATAAAGGAATTAATTTTTCTGGAAAATGATTAGGACCATAATTGTTAGAACAATTAGAAACCACAATGGGTAAGTGATAGGTTTCGCCGTAAGCTCTTACAAAATGATCACTCGCCGCTTTACTTGCAGAATACGGAGAGTTTGGATCGTAAGAGGTTGTTTCGGTAAACAAACCTTCTTTTCCTAAACTACCATATACTTCATCGGTAGAAATATGGTAAAATAGGTGATCTCTTTTTGCATCCCAAGTACCATCATGTGCATTTTCGTAACTTAAATCCTGCTTCCAAAAATCTTTGGCCGTATTTAATAAGTTTACGGTACCAATCACATTAGTGTACACAAAATCAAGTGGTGAAACAATAGATCGGTCTACATGTGACTCGGCAGCCAAATGAATGACATCGGAAATATTATGCTGTTCAAAAATATTTTTTAACGCGGCTGCATCTAAGATATCCGCTTTTACAAAATGATAATTAGGGGCGTTTTCGATGTCCTTTAAATTTTCAAGATTACCTGCGTAGGTTAGCGCATCCAAATTAAAAATTTGATACCCTGGATATTTGGTCACCATCAAACGAACAACATGCGATCCAATAAATCCCGCACCGCCCGTAATTAAAATATTCTTTCCCATAATACTTAATAATAATATGAGCCTATCTAGGCTACTTTTAGGCCTGCAAAATACATAAATCAGACCAACATTTGCTATCTTTCAAGCATAAACAATTGCTATGCAACAACAACGCTACTATTCGTTAGACGTATTTAGAGGTGCCACTGTTGCGCTCATGATACTCGTAAACAACCCTGGTAGCTGGGGAAACATCTATGGCCCCCTTAAACATGCCCCTTGGCATGGCGTAACCCCCACCGATTTAGTGTTCCCTTTTTTCCTGTTTGCGGTAGGCAATGCGATGGCTTTTGTGATGCCCAAATTTGAAGCCGGCACTAGCGCTGCTTTTTGGAAAAAAATGACCAAACGAACCCTACTCATTTTTGGCATTGGGCTCTTTTTAAATTGGAGCCCGTTTATTAAATGGGAAGATGGTGTACTCGTAGCTAAAAAATGGGAAAACATACGCATCCTTGGGGTATTACAACGCATTGCGCTGAGTTACTTTTTTGCTTCTATCATAGTGTATTATGCCAAAACAAAAGGTGCGTTTGTATTAGGTGGCATTTTATTATTAGGCTACTGGTTTATTACCGCAGTTTTTGGAACCCCCGGTAACCCGTACAGCATGACAGGCTATTTTGGAACAGGTATTGACAAACTTATTTTAGGCGAAAAACATATGTACCATGGTGAAGGCATCGCGTTTGATCCGGAAGGAATAACGAGTACCATCACCGGTATTGTTCAAGTGATTTTTGGATTTTTAGTAGGTCAGTACATTCAGCAAAAAGGAAAATCTTTTGAAATGCTTGCCAACTTACTTATTAGTGGCGTGGTATTAATTGTGGCAGGATTATGTTGGGATATGGTATTCCCGATTAATAAAAAAATATGGACCAGCAGTTATGTTTTATACACGACAGGCCTCGCCATTGTAACCATTAGTGTGCTCATTTATTTAATTGAATTCAAAGAAATAAAAGGTGCTTGGAGTA
>CAMDLR010000012.1 GCA_945901845.1 Sediminibacterium ginsengisoli
AATATCTATTAAAAAAATATCACCTTGAAGACAAATGGATTGTACAACAACAGATTGGTCAACTTTATTTTCTTGGGACAAATGTCCATAAATATTTTAATTCTTCATTTTTAAAAGATCATGACTTTGTTACTATAGAGAATAAAAAAACTGGAGAAATTATAGCAGTTGACCCAACAGTTAACGATTATTTATTCATTGACTATATAACGTACGTTAAATAATAAAAAAATAGATAATTGATATATGATTTCTTTGTAATTGAAATGCTTTTTTAAAATAAACTACTAGATACTATGATAAAAAATAAGATAAGCTCAAGATTTAAAATAATTATTTTTACTTTTTTTGTTTTTTCTGGAGTGTGTATAATTTTTTTATATCCATATCGCTATAGAATTAAAAATAAAATAGCGTCTTTTTTAAATAGTAGTAAAATCAATAACACATCTTATGCTCCCTGTGAATCTTGTGATCAGCTATTTACCGATGGTATACCAGTTCATGAACTTGCCTATAAAAAAGAGGGCATAAAAAGTCAAAAAAATAGTCTAGAATTAAGAAATTTGGAATCTAAAGGAGTGTTGAAAAAAATAACTACAAATGATTATTATATAGTGCGAGATATGGATTACTCCGATCCGTTATTGCTGCCCAAAGCAGCTGATTTGTTAACAAATATTAGCAAATTATATATGAGTGAAATTGATAAGGCTGAATTAAAGTATATACCATTTGAAATAACTAGTGCAACGCGAACGATTGAGTCTGTTAAAAGACTTGAAAAAGATAATGACAATGCAATAAAAAATAGTGCACATCTCAAAGGGAAGACTTTTGATATTGGGTATATAAATTTTGCCAATTATCCTCAGCAAAGAGCTTTATTTATTAGCGTTTTAAAATCATTTAGAGAAGAGAATAAATGTTTTGTAAAATATGAAATAGGTCAAAAATGTTTTCATGTTACGGCAAATTAAAAATTGCCTAACAATAGGTGAAGTTAAATTAGATTGAGCGTTGGTTTTGCGAAAAGAAAAAAAGAATATTAAAGCTAAAATGCAGGTATAGGAAAACCTTTTTATATCATAAATTTTCATCAATTTACGATAATAACTCAGAATTTAATTCAAAACTTCTACATGAATCATTCTTCGGCTTAATGGTCCCTTTTTAAGGTAATCATATACTCCACCCTTAATTTCTGGGTTAATTATTTCAACTTTGCGTGAAGCCATTTTAAAAATTTCGAAATCTTTAATATTATAGCTTCCATCACCATTGATATCATAAATATATAAGTCAATAGCCTTGCCTACTAAATGTTTTGATTTCCCATTTTTTATAGAATTAATTAAAATATTGTTGTAGAACCCATATCTCTTTTGAGAAATAATTACCCACTTAGGCCGATAACCCATATTGATTAAATCATCCTTAATTAGATCGACTTTTTTATGCACTAAATCATTAGCATTTAATAGGCCTACGCTTAACATTAAAACATAGCCTAAAACAGAAAATACAAATGTCTTTAAAAGTATATCTGACAATTGAAAACTAGATTTAATACTGCATATCGTTAATGATAATATTAAGCCCATGACTATGGCCCCAAATAAGCCCGCAAATAAAAAACCTACAAGGATAGAACAAAATAATCCAATGAAAAATTTAATTAACTTCATTTTATACATTTTATAAAGAAATTAGAAAAAACATTGCCAGTATATAAAAAAATTTCTAGTGTTAATGTAAGAAATAAATTGTAATTATTAAAATAAGACGTTTTGGACTCTAAAATTCCTTGCTAGTTATCATCCATTTTTTATCAAAAAACAGGTCTTCCTCACGCAGAAACAACAAAGGACCCACGATTTAACGTAAGCCCTTGATTTTCATGTAGAGAGGAAGGGATTCGAACCCTCGATACGTTGCCGTATACACGCTTTCCAAGCGTGCTCCTTCAACCACTCGGACACCTCTCTAATTATATGAATGAACCCAATTTTTATTGGGAGGGCAAAAATAAAGGTTCGGCGCTCAGGAACCGAATATTTTTTGGGCATTGGCAGTGGTAATGGCCGCCACCTCTTGTAAGCTAGTTTGCTTGACCTCCGCCAATTTTTCGGCGATATAGAGTAGATAGCCAGATTCGTTGCGTTTGCCCCTAAAAGGTACTGGCGTTAAATAAGGCGCATCGGTTTCGAGCACCAAATGTGAAAGCGAGATATTTTCAAGCGCCTCTGGTAGTCCAGCATTTTTATACGTGACTACCCCTCCTATGCCTAAATAAAAACCTAGGTCTACAATTTGTTTGGCAGACTCCGCAGATCCACTAAAACAATGAAAAATACCACGGAGTCCTCTTTTTGCAAAAGGCTTTACCATTTCTATGGTTTCTTGCATGGCATTTCTAGTATGAATAACAATGGGCCATTTTTTTGCAAGCGCCCACTCCATTTGTGTTTCAAAAGCTTTGCGCTGCTGTTCTACAAAAGTTTTATCCCAGTAAAAATCAAGTCCAATTTCTCCAATCGCTACAAAGTCCCTTACAGCAATCCATTTTTCTACAATGGCTAGTTCATCATGTACATTTTCTTTGACATAACAAGGATGTAGCCCCATCATTGAAATACATACACCCGGATATTTTTTTTCTAGTGCCAGCATGTCTTCTAGCGAATTACTATCAATAGAAGGCAAATAAAATTTTTGCACATTGTTATGTTGCGCGCGCGCAATAACAGCGTCAATATCGCCAGTAAATTCTTCGGAATATAAATGCGTGTGCGTATCAATTAATATAGGCGCCATTGTACAAAAATATCTTTTATGCATTAAATTTTATGGCCTCAAATGTATAACCCTTTGCAGCAAAATGGGCCAGCATTTTAGGGAGCGCTGTTTGCATGCGTGGAAACGCTTTTTCACTATCATGAAATAAAACAATAGATCCACTCTTACTATGGTATACCGTATAACCAAGGCAGGCATCTGCGTTTAAGCGGGTATCAAAATCGGCGCTAAGCACATCCCACATAACAATGCGCATATCAGGAAATTGCTGTTTTATTTTTTTTATTTGACTTCTTTTTATTCGGCCATAAGGCGGTCTAAATAAATTAGACTTAATATATTTTGCGGCGGTAATAATATCATCTAAATAGACTTCGTCCGTAACCTTCCAACCATTCACATGATGCTGGGTATGGTTGCCTACCGCATGCCCTTCAAACATAATTTGCGCATAAATACCTGGGTAGGATTCTACATTTTTACCAATACAAAAAAACGTGGCTTTTGCCTGATATTCCCTAAGCGTATCTAGTACAAAAGGGGTAATAGTGGGGTGCGGACCATCGTCAAATGTGAGGTACAACACTTTGGACCTATTGGGCATCCGCCAAACAAGTGAAGGGTAGATTACCCTAAGCCACCAAGGTGTTTTTACGAGGTACATGTGGCAAATATAAATCTTATCTTTGCGCTATGAACAAAAGAGTACGTGTCCGTTTTGCACCCTCCCCAACCGGAGGCTTACACCTAGGTGGGGTAAGAACCGTTTTATTCAATTACTTGTTTGCCAAAAAACATGGTGGCGACTTTATATTACGTATCGAAGACACTGACCAATCAAGATTTGTACCCGGTGCCGAAGATTATATTGTACAAACACTAAATTGGTGTGGTATGATACCGGACGAAAGCCCTGTGGTGGGTGGCCCTTTCGCTCCTTATAGACAAAGCGAGCGAAAAGAAAGTTACAAACAGTACGCGACTACACTCATAAATGCGGGCCATGCTTATTATGCATTTGACACGCCCACAGAGTTGGAAGAAATGCGTAATCATTTTAAAACATCCGAAAATCCTTCGCCACAATACAACCATGCGATTCGTGCTAAAATGCGCAACTCTTTATCACTTGATGCAGCAGAAGTAGCAGCATTATTAAGTGCTAATACACCTTATGTCGTGCGCATAAAAATGCCTGATCATGAAGAAGTGACTTTTACAGATATGATTAGAGGTGAAGTTTCTTTTAATACTTCGCAAGTAGATGATAAAGTATTATTAAAAGCAGATGGCATGCCTACCTACCACTTAGCCGTAGTAGTAGATGATTACCTCATGAAAATTAGTCATGCTTTTAGAGGGGAAGAGTGGCTTCCTTCTGCACCGGTACACGTATTACTTTGGAAATATTTAGGCTGGCAAAACGAGATGCCGGAGTGGGCGCATTTACCACTTATTTTAAAGCCCGATGGACACGGAAAATTAAGCAAAAGAGATGGAGACCGTTTAGGTTTTCCAGTATTTGCCATGGACTGGACCGATCCAAAAACAAATGAAAAAGCAATAGGTTTTAAAGAGCGTGGATTTTTACCAGAAGCATTTGTAAACTTATTAGTTGTGCTTGGTTGGAACGATGGTACCGATCAGGAAATCTTTAGTATGGCGGAGTTAATTGAAAAATTTTCGATAGACCGTGTACACAAAGGCGGTGCCAAATTTGATTACGAAAAGGCAAAATGGTTTAACGCTGAATGGATTAAAAACGCTGATAATGCTTATTTAGCAGGCCTTGTACAGCCTTATTTTGACGCAGCGGGTATTGTCGTAAATGACCCAGCATACCTTCAAAAAATAATAGGTATTACCAAAGAGCGTTGCATACTACTCCCCGATTTTATTACACAAGCTGGTTTTTATTTTTCTGCCCCTACACAAATAGACACGGCATCTATTGCACCTAAATGGGATGAGAACAAAAAGAATTTCTTTGAAGCACTTTGCATGGCTTTTGAAAATTCAAACAGTAATGATCCACTTGAATTAGAAAATATTTTTAAAGCACTAACCGCTACCCATGGGTTAAAAGCGGGCGAACTCATGTTACCCATGCGCATTATGTTAGTGGGTGGCAAATTTGGACCTGGTGTATTTGAAATAGCTGCTACCATTGGTATTTCAGACACTGTAGCCCGCATAAAACATGCATTAACTTTACTTTAAATGTAGGATTGAATTAAAATAAATAACTTGCAATCTATGAGCCAAACCAAACGTCCCATTCGTGTATTAGTTGCCAAAGTTGGCCTTGACGGACATGACAGAGGTGCTAAAATAATAGCCACTGCACTGCGTGATGCGGGTATGGAAGTTATTTATACCGGTCTCAGACAAACACCCGAAATGGTGGTGAATGCTGCACTTCAAGAAGATGTGGACGCGATAGGCGTAAGCATTTTAAGTGGTGCACACAATACGGTATTCACAAAAATTATGGGTCTTTTAAAAGAAAAAGGAATGCATGATGTACTTGTTACCGGTGGCGGCATTATTCCTGAATCAGATATACATACATTACAAGAACTTGGCGTAGGAAAACTTTTTGCGCCAGGCACACCAACTACAACCATTGCATCTTACATATCAGAATGGGTTGCTACAAACCGAAATTTTTAACCATGTACACAACACTACTTACCAATAACGAGAATGGTATTTTTACCATCACCATTAACAGACCTGAAAAACTAAATGCCTTAAATGGTCAAGTAATTGCAGAGTTAGAGGCTGTCATGCATGAAGTGTATACCAACGCATCTATTGCAGCCGTATTAATTACAGGTGCTGGCGAAAAATCTTTTGTAGCTGGTGCCGATGTTTCTGAATTTATTGGTGCTGGTGCAGCAGGTGGTAAAACACTGGCGCGTCGTGGCCAAGATTTGTTTTTTAAAATCGAAAACTGTCCAAAAGTTATTATTGCATGTGTGAATGGTTTTGCACTTGGTGGCGGTTGCGAACTTGCCATGGCTTGTCATTTTAGAATCGCTTCTGAAAATGCAAAGTTTGGTCAACCAGAAGTAAACCTAGGCATCATGCCAGGTTACGGTGGTACGCAAAGACTGGTTCAACTCATTGGTAAAGGTAGAGCCCTCGAATTAATGCTTACGGGTGGAATGATTGACGCTTCTGCAGCATTTGCATCAGGTCTTGTAAATCATGTTGTAACGCAAGATCAGTTACTTACGAAAGCAAAAGAAATAGCGACCGTCATACAAAGCAAGGCCCCTGTTGCTGTTGCAAAATGTATAGAAGCCGCTAACGCAGTGCACAACGAATCATTAAATGGTTACGAGACAGAATTAAATGCTTTTAGCGCCTGTTTTGATACCACTGATATGGTTGAAGGTACCACTGCTTTTCTAGAAAAAAGAAAGCCCGTTTTTACTGGGAAATAATTGAATTACCAATAATATTAAAACACCAAATATGGAATTTAGAATTGAGAAAGACACAATGGGGGAAGTAAAAGTACCAGCAGACGTGTATTGGGGCGCTCAAACACAGCGCAGTATCGAAAACTTTAAAATTGCCGAGGACATCAACCGCATGCCCAAAGAAATTATAGCCGCTTTTGCCTATTTGAAAAAAGCAGCAGCACTTACCAACTTTGATGCAGGCGTTTTACCCCAAGATAAATGTGCACTCATTGGTCAAGTTTGTGACGAAATTTTAACTGGCACCCACAGCAATCAGTTTCCGTTAGTGGTATGGCAAACCGGCAGCGGTACACAATCTAATATGAATGTGAACGAAGTAATTGCATACCGTGGACACGTACTTAAAGGTGGTAGCTTAACAGATAAAGAAAAGTTTTTACATCCCAACGACGATGTAAATAAATCTCAATCTTCGAACGATACATTTCCAACGGCGATGCACATTGCAGCCTATAAAATAGTATTAGAAACCACTATTCCGGGTATCAAAAAATTAAGAGATACGCTGGCGCAAAAAAGTAAAGACTTTATGCATGTGGTTAAAATAGGTCGTACCCATTTTATGGATGCTACCCCATTAACGCTTGGTCAAGAAATTAGTGGCTATGTTTCTCAACTAGACCACGGTCTTAGAGCCATCAACAATACCTTAGCACATTTATCGGAACTCGCATTAGGTGGTACTGCAGTAGGTACGGGTATAAACACGCCAAAAGGTTATTCCGAAAATGTTGCCAAGCATATTGCGCATTTAACAGGGCTTCCATTTATCACTGCCGAAAATAAATTTGAAGCACTTGCTGCACACGACGCGATTGTAGAAGCACATGGCGCACTTAAAACCGTAGCTGTGAGCCTCATGAAAATTGCCAACGATATTAGAATGTTAAGTTCAGGACCAAGAAGTGGTATTGGTGAACTTTTTATTCCAGACAATGAGCCAGGTTCTTCTATCATGCCAGGTAAAGTAAACCCTACACAGTGTGAAGCGCTTTCTATGATTGCGGTTCAGGTAATGGGTAACGATGTAGCCATTAACATGGGTGGTGCTAACGGACACTTTGAACTGAACGTATTTAAGCCGTTAATGATTTATAATTTCTTGCACTCTGCACGTTTAATTGGCGACGGTTGTGTAAGCTTTAATGATAAGTGTGCCGTAGGTATTGAACCTATTGAAGCCAACATTAAAAAGCACGTAGACAATTCTTTAATGCTTGTTACGGCACTCAATACAAAAATTGGCTACTACAAAGCGGCCGAAATTGCACAAAAAGCACATAAAGAAGGCACTACCTTAAAAGAGATGGCTGTCAAATTAGGTTATGTAACACCAGAAGAATTTGATGCATGGGTAATACCTGCAGAGATGGTAGGCTTCTAATAATCTAATAATAAAAAGTCTAGAATACTTTTTTACCGCCACTATACGTAGCGACTACTTTAGTATCCAATATTTTGTTTACTGGCACTTGCATTAAGTCTTGTGCCAGTATTATAAAGTCTGCTTTTTTACCTACTTCTAAACTACCCACTTCCTTTTCTAAAAAGCTTGCTTTAGCTGCCCAAATAGTCATACCCTTAATGGTTTGCTCGCGCGTTAATCCGTTTTCAATTTGGAAGCCACCCTCCGGAAACCCTTTGGCATCAACCCTTCCAACAGCAGCTAAAAATGTTTTAAATGGAGAAATGTCTTCTACTGGAAAATCGGTTCCTAGTGGTATCCAACCATTTTGATCCATTAATTGCTTGTACGCATAGGCGCCTTTCATACGTTCGTTACCCAGTCTTTCTGCAGCCCAGTACATATCACTTGTTGCATGCGTAGGTTGTACCGATGGTACTACAGCAGCAGCGCCAAACAAATTAAAGTCGTTCGGGTTCACCACTTGCGCATGTTCAATTCTCCAGCGTTTGTCGTTTCCTTTTTGTAAATATTTATTGTAGATATTTAAAATTTGACGGTTGGCACTATCGCCAATAGCGTGGGTACACATTTGAAAATTAGTAGCCGCAAGTACCGATGCTAGTGAGTCGTAATGTGAAATATTAGCGAGTAAAAATCCGGACCAATCTTTACGATCTTCATAATTGTGTAATAAGCAAGCGCCTCTGCTACCAAGGGCTCCATCGGCATATACTTTAAAACCGTTTACAAATAACTTGTCGGTTTTATAGGGTCCTCTTTTTAAGTACGCATTTAAATTTTCAGGATTGTCACTAAGCATTGCAAAAAGGCGCATGTTAATTTTACCCTCTTGTTGTAGCGTATCAATAAAATTAATATCGCTAATATCTAAACCACAATCGGTGACGGTGGTAAGCCCCTGCGCAAAACAATTTTTTTGCGCCGCTTGTAACCACTGCGTATATGTTTGTTTATTTACCGCTGGAATTGAATTGTAAACAAGTCCTTTTGCATTATCAATTAATACACCTGTTAACACGCCATTTTTTGTTTCAACCTCACCGCCTACAATGGTTTGACCTGGCTTTACACCCGCAATATCAAACGCTTTTTGATTGGCAATAGCTGCATGACCATCAACACGTTGTAACACAACAGGCGTGTTTGGAAACAAAGTATTTAAAAGTGCGTTGGTTGGGTATTTTTTACCCGGCCATTTGTTTTGATCCCATCCACGTCCTTCTATCCATGTGAGTTCTGGATGCGCTGCAGCAAAAACTTTTACGCGTTCTAACGCTTCTTCCCAACTTGTAGTACCAAATAAATCTACCTGAAATAATGATTTACCATACCCCACAAAATGCGCATGCGCATCTATAAATCCTGGATATATAGCCTGCCCTTTTGCATCAATTTTTTCTGGCGCCGTATAGGCTGCGCGTATTTCTCCATCGGTTCCCGTGGCAACAATGATCCCATCTTTAATGGCCATGGCCTGTGCCGTAGAAAAACTACTATCCACGGTATAAATAACCGCATTAACAACTAAGGTATCTACTTTTTTAGGACCGCCGCAACTAGTTAATACAATTGCAAAAACTGTAGTAGCAAACAATGAAAGGATGCGCATAGGATACATTTATAAAAGGAAAGATAGTTTTTATTTTAGAAGTTCACAAGGCTTTAGTCCGGTATGCTTTTTAAAAGCAGCCGAAAAATGCGATATAGAAGAGTAGCCAAGTAATGCAGAAATATCTGTAACACTGAGGCCTTTTTCATAGAGCAAATACTTGGCATGCTCCATGCGTTGTTGTTGATAAAAATCAAAAATAGTAGTGCCAAAAATTTCTTTGAAACCTTTTTTAAGGTAACACTCATTCATGGCCACCTTACGGCTTAATTCTTTAATGGTAATAGGGTCTCCGATATGTTGTAAGAGAATTTCACGGGCTTCATAAATCCGCTCTCTCCCTGATGGATCTGCTAAAAATTTACAAGTAAATCCTTCTTCTTTTTCATCCACCAAACAGGCCAGGCTGTAAAGCAAAACCTCATGCACTTTGGCATTGATAAATATATTTTCGAGGGCACCGGTGTAACTATGGTTTAATAAAGTATCTAGGACACTCCTCTTTCTACTACAGAGCGGAAATACTTTTGTAAATGCGTTGGGATGTTTAAAGGCAAGTACATCATCTTTATAATTACTGACCTTTACATTTTGTACGTAAGGGCGTAAAAAAGTGGATGTAAAATGAAAAGTAAACGTGTCTACGGTTTCGTGTTTCCCAAAACAATTGTTGGCGGGAGAATGCGCGCATTGTGCACAACTTTTTTCTTCGCAGAAGCGGTTGCCCGAAATGCAAAAACGAAGTTCCAAATAACTATTGAGGGGTTTTTTAGCGTCGTAATGGTAAATAAGCATCCCGGTGTCTGATCCAATCCATGGCTGAAGGGCATAATAACGCTTCAATTGATACTCAATGGAGCCTGGAACCTGCTGTTCTTGGCTATAAATCAGGCTCATACCTGGTTCCAATACATTTTGGTTTGCCACTTTTAATATGTCCATTACTTGTACCATCCAACTGCAAATTTAATGCATTACAACAGACCCTTCTAAATTGTTTGATGGCAAAGGGGTTTTTTAGCCTCAAAATGACCCTAAAATCGGTCATGGAACTGTCAAATTTATGTGGAAAACACGGGTCCGTTTTGGGCCTAAAAACAGCTTATTTTAAGTAGCTTTGACCAGTTCTGACATTTCATCTAAACTCAGGATAGACAAGCATTTTATGAGCCATGAACAATTAGATAGCAACGAAGCACAGAATAAGAATTATGGTGCCGACAGTATTCAGGTTTTAGAAGGTTTAGAAGCGGTAAGAAAAAGACCCGCCATGTACATTGGAGATATAGGCGTTAAAGGCCTACACCACCTCGTATATGAAGTGGTTGATAACTCTATTGATGAAGCCCTAGCTGGTTATTGCAATAACATTGCTGTACACATTCACGAAGACAATTCTATTAGTGTTCAAGATGATGGACGTGGTATTCCTACAGCCATGCACACCAAAGAAAAAAGATCGGCACTAGAAGTCGTAATGACGGTGTTACACGCGGGTGGTAAATTTGATAAAAATACCTACAAAGTATCGGGTGGTTTACACGGTGTGGGTGTGAGTTGTGTAAACGCATTAAGTACTAAACTTTTAGTAACTGTTCACAGAGAAGGAAAAATATTTGAGCAAGAATATAAAATTGGTGCACCACTATATGCGGTTCGTGAAATTGGAGAAAGTGCTATTACAGGAACTAAGGTTCACTTCTGGCCAGACCTAACAATCTTTCAAGAAAGTGTTTATAAAAGAGAGATTTTAGAAAGTCGTTTACGCGAATTATCATTTTTAAATAAGCGTATTACCATTACCCTCACCGACCTTAGAGAACTTGATGAAAACGGTGCTCCTTTCGTTAGTAAATTTTACAGCGAAGGTGGTATTATTGATTTTGTAGAACTTTTAGACAAGCAAGCAAATCGTAACGCCATTATCCCTAAACCCTTGTATGTAGAGGGTTTGGACGAAGCAACCAATGTAGCCGTAGAAGTTGCATTAACCTACAACGACGATTTTAAAGAGCATATTTTTTCTTACGTAAATAATATCAATACCATCGAAGGTGGTACGCACGTTACTGGTTTTAGACAAGCATTAACGCGTGTATTTAAAAGTTACGGAGACAAAGAAGGTCTTTTTGAAAGAGCAAAAGTAGCCGTAGAAGGTGACGACTTTAGAGAAGGCTTAAGTGCTATTATTTCTGTAAAAGTTCCGGAGCCGCAATTTGAAGGACAAACAAAAACAAAACTTGGTAACTCTGAAGTAAGTGGTGTAGTACAAACAACCGTTGCACGTGCATTAGAAGCTTACCTAGAAGAAAATCCACGTGAATCAAAGCAAGTAATTTCTAAAATTATATTGGCCGCTCAGGCCCGTGTTGCTGCTAAAAAAGCACGTGACATGGTACAACGTAAAACCGTATTAAGCGGTGGTGGTTTGCCAGGTAAACTAGCGGACTGTTCGGAGCGTGACCCAGAAAGATGTGAACTATACCTAGTGGAAGGAGACTCTGCAGGTGGAACGGCTAAACAAGGTCGTGACAGAAGCTACCAAGCTATTTTACCATTACGTGGTAAAATTTTGAACGTAGAAAAAGCAATGGAGCATAAGATTTACGAGAACGAAGAGATCCGTAATATGTATACGGCACTTGGTGTTACCGTTGGTACCCCCGAAGATCCTAAAGCATTAAACATTGTAAAACTTCGTTACCATAAGTTAATTATTATGACCGATGCCGACGTAGATGGCTCGCATATCGCTACCCTTATTCTAACTTTTATCTTCCGTTATATGAAAGAATTAGTAGAACAAGGTTATATCTACATTGCACAACCCCCTTTATACCTTGTTAAAAAGGGTAAAGACCAGCAGTACGCTTACAACGAAGAACAGCGTAAAATGTGGATCGAAAAACTAGGTGGAGGAAAAGATGACAGTGTTACTATCCAGCGTTACAAGGGTTTAGGTGAGATGAATGCCGATCAGTTATGGGAAACAACCATGGATCCATCCCGCAGAACGCTTAAAAGAGTAACCATCGAAAGTGCTGCAGAAGCAGACCGTGTATTTAGCATGTTAATGGGTGATGACGTGGCTCCACGCCGCGAATTCATTGAAACGCACGCTAAATATGCGAAAATAGACGTGTAAAACCCGCCAAATTGTGAATAAACCAGCTTAAAATCTGCACAATACAGCCTGTTAACTTATGGCTAGATTGTAGAAATTAGCTAGCTTTGGTAGCAATTCGGTTGCTCATTAACTAACCCAACAAAATTTGAACAAATGGACACTTCAAAAATGATTAAAGCATATTGCCTTAAGACTAAAGAAAAAAACGTTCCACTTCAAGATGCAGTAGTTACTAAAACTGCTCGTGGTGGATACATGGCTGCTGGTCATGATGGCAAAGGAAATAAAATGGCTGCTATCTTAGGAGAAGCAAAAGCTTTACAAGCAATTGCTGATGGCGTTGCTACAAAAGGATTCTAGTTTAGATTTTTTCTACAATAGAAAATATAATTAAACCTGCCATTTGGCGGGTTTTTTTATGCAGACTAATTGGCGGTGTCGGCTTGCGGAATAACGCCTTGGTGCATGCGTTGTAAAAAGCGCAGCATAGATTCCATATCATTTACTTGATCTACCACCAGCATAAATAATTTACCTACTTGTTTGAGGCGCGCTTTGTTGGTGCCCGTTTGTAAATAGTCGAGTACTTTTTTAAATAGTTCCGATTCAAAATATGGAGAGTCGGGTCTATTGATAAAATAACAACGCAGTGTATTTTCTTTTAAGGTCATTTTTTCGAAACCTACATCTACTGCAAGCCAGCGGCACTGCACGGTTGTAAATAAATCGGTAACCTGCGGTGGCAGGGCGCCAAAGCGGTCTATCAATTCGGTATTAAATTCGGCGAGGTCGTCATCTGTTTCACAATTATCGAGGCGTGTATATAAACTAAGGCGCTCAGCAATACTCTCTACATAAGAATCTGGAATTAAAATTTCCAAATCAGTATCGATGGTACAGTCTTTAACAAAATCGTCTTGCTTACTAATTTCATCTTTAAATAAATCTTTAAAGGAACTGCGCTTTAATTCGCGCACGGCTTCTTCTAAAATTTTCTGGTACATTTCAAAACCAATTTCAGCCATAAAGCCACTCTGGTCACCACCGAGTAAATTACCAGCACCACGTATATCTAAATCACGCATCGCAATTTGAAATCCACTTCCTAAATCGGTAAACTGTTCGAGGGTTTGTAAACGCTTGCGTGAATCGGAAGGAAGCGTACTCATAGGAGGTGCTAATAAATAACAAAACGCTTTTTTATTACTACGCCCTACACGCCCGCGCAATTGGTGTAAATCTGATAAACCAAAATGATGCGCGTTGTTTACGATAATGGTATTTACGTTTGGTATGTCTACCCCACTCTCTACAATATTGGTACAAACAAGTACGTCGTATTTTTTGTCAATAAAATCCAAAATGCGCTCCTCTAATTCATGCCCCTCTAACTGCCCATGTGCAAAACCAATGCTTAAATCGGGGCAGAAGCCCTGAATAAGCGCACACATTTCTCGTAAACCTTGCACCCTATTATGAATAAAAAATACCTGGCCGCCGCGCTCTGTTTCATAATAAATAGCGTCTCTAATAAAATCATCATTGAACACCTGAACCTCCGTTTGAATGGGTTGCCTATTGGGTGGTGGCGTATTCATAATACTTAAATCACGCGCACCCATTAAACTAAATTGAAGGGTTCGTGGAATAGGCGTGGCCGTAAGCGTTAGACAGTCGACACTTGTTTTTAAGGTCTTTAATTTTTCTTTGTGTCCTACCCCAAATTTTTGTTCCTCATCAATAATCATAACACCGAGGTCTTTAAACTTTACCTCTTTACCTAAAATGCCATGGGTACCTATTATGATATCAATTTTTCCTTCTGCTAATTTTTGCAGGGTTTCCTTTTTTTCTTTCGCCGATTTAAAACGGTTGATAAAATCTACGGTAACCGGAAAATCAGATAGTCTTTCTTTAAAGGTTTTATAGTGCTGAAACGCTAAAATGGTTGTAGGCACAAGCACGGCGGCCTGCTTACCATCCACCACCGATTTAAATGCCGCGCGCACCGCTATTTCTGTTTTACCAAAACCCACATCACCACAAACCAGCCTATCCATGGGCGATGTAGACTCCATATCACGCTTAACATCTTGCGTTGCTTTGTACTGATCGGGCGTGTCTTCGTATATAAAGGAAGCCTCTAGTTCAGTTTGTAAATAATTATCCGGCGCATGCGCAAAACCAACCTGCGATTTACGTTCCGCATATAATTTAATCAAATCAAAAGCCACTTCCTTAACCTTAACTTTTGTTTTTTCTTTGAGCTTTGCCCATACATCGGAACCTAGCTTATTAATTTTAGGCACCGTGCCCTCTTTGCCCGTATACTTTGATATTTTATGTAATGAATTAATGTTTACATATAAAATATCACCCTCTTTATAAATGATGCGGACCGCTTCCTGCGTTTTACCATTTACCTCAATTTTTTGAAGCCCCGAATACGTCCCCACACCATGATCTATATGTGTTACATAATCGCCAGGTTGCAAGTCCCGTAAGGTTTTGAGCGTAATGGCTTTATTTTTATTATAGGCCTGCTTCACCTTGTATTTATGGTAACGCTGAAAAATTTGGTGATCGGTGTAACAAACAATTTTTAAATCGTTGTCTATAAAACCTTCATGAATACTAGTAGGAACCGGAACAAAATTGATTTCTGTTTTAAGGTCTACAAAAATGCTGTGTAAACGCTCTAACTGCTTTACTTGCTCTGCAAAAATATACAACGAAAAGCCAGCGCCTTCATGTGCTTTTAAATCTTTGATGAGTAAATCAAACTGTCTATTAAATGAAGGTTGCGGTTTGATATGGCACTCAATTTCGAGTGTTGCGTTTTTTGGATGCATGCCAAACTCAATGTTATGGCGGCCCGCAAGGGACGCCATAATATCACTGGAAGTAACAAAATCATTAAGGGTAACGTCGTGCATGACGCGTGTATCGTCTTCGTCGTCACTATTTTGCATACAGTATCCGCTATCTAATAACGATACAAAGCCTTCGAGGTCTTCGTATTGCTGGTCTACTTTTTCCCCAATAAAAGAAAGGTCTTTGGTCCATACCACCGTGTTTTCTTTTAAGAATTCAAAGAGTGACACTTTTTCGCCGGTGGTAAATTGCGTTTCTACATTGGGGATGATATTGACCTGTAAAAGCTTGCGTTCGGAGAGCTGCGTTTCGGGATCAAAAATTCGAATAGAGTCTACTTCGTTTCCAAAAAGCTCTACGCGGTATGGCTTTTCGTTTCCAAAAGAATAGATATCTAATATACCACCTCTGATGGCAAATTGACCGGGCTCGTACACAAAATCAGAACGCTTGAAACCATACATCACAAAGAGTTCTAGCAAACTCTCCCTATTAATGGTGTCATTGGTTTTTATAGAAATAATATTGGACTTGAGGGTTTCCGAGAGCACCACTTTTTCAAAAATAGCTTCGGGGTACGTCACCAACATTTTTTTATTACCCCCCGCCGCTAACTTCGTTAGCGCCTCGGTCCGGAGCATCACATGAGAACTGTTTAACAATTTAAAGTTCTTCCTGTTTTTGAATGACGAAGGAAAATAAAACACATCAAGTGCCTTGGAAATATTTTCGAGTGTGTTGTGGAAATAAGCAGCTTCTTCTGCGTCTTGAAGTATTACAATATGATTAAGCGTATCGGTTTGTGTGTGCGCAAAAACACTGGCCACAAAAAATTCGGCACTACTGCCTTGGAGGTTTTTTAAATATATTTTTTGGGGTTGGGGCAATAGAAGGCTGCTCACCAATTGATTGAGGTGGGGGGCATTATTAAACTGCGCTAGCAACACATCCAAATTCATAACGTATTCTCCGGCGCAAAGATAACGAAACCGACCCCAAAGAGTCCCCAAAAAGGAGCTGATGAAATAAATGATCCCTATCGCAAACGCAGATCGCGAACCAGCGCGCGCCCAAACAAACCCCCAAAAAGCAGCAGATTAGTAACTCGCGTCCGTATTTACGGTTATTTGAAGACGCGTTTGCTTGCCAACCTCTACCCTGCAAATCCCAATATTGTTTTTCTCATCAAATTGGTTGGCAAAAAAGGCTTCGCCTTTTAGCACAAAAACGGAGTAGGTGCCCGCCGGAAGTGCAGCGCTAAACTGCCCAGCCTCGTTGGTGTCTAGTTTTTGTACCAACCGCGTGCTCACCATAGAAAAAAGCGGACTGGTCCCAATTTGTTTAACCTTACTAATATGGGTAGAGTCATATATATAAACAGTAGCCTTTAATGGCCTTGGCGCAGGGGCTGGCGCCCCAACCATGGGCATTTGATTACCTATCATTTCTGTCACTTCGCCAACAATACCTTGGATCTGGGATGCACTATTACTGGCATTTTCTGAAGCCTCTGCCGATGTTTTTGGCGTCTTGCAAGAAATACCCAAAAAAATCAGGATAAATACATAAAAAAGAACCGGTCTCATAATTCAAATTTAAAAGGTAATTGAGTATTTTTAGTTCACGACAAAAGCCCCAAGGGCAATAATGTGAAGATATATGAAAACAATCAAGTTTAAAAGAACCGCTCATTTTTTTGCAACCATTTTCATTTGTACTTTATTAGTTACAAATAGTATTGCACAAACGACAACTGAGCCCGCAATTTTAGAGCGAACTGCAAAAGGATTACAAATTGCAGACAAAGAAAATTATATCAAAGCATTATCGCTGGCCAAACAAAAAGGCTGGGCATTAACCATTACCGACAAAGAAGGAAATGTAGGAAAGCTAGTAGGTGTAGATGGTTTTAATTTACCCAAGTATTATATCGCGCACAATAATGCCATTGCAGCCAATACTACAAGGACCAATCAACTATGGCCAGGGGGATCTTCGGGTCTTAATTTATCTGGATCATCTGCTTCTGTAAAAAATAAATTAGGTATTTGGGATGGTGGTAAAATTTTAACCACGCACGTAGAACTTATAAATAGAGTGACGCAAAAAGACAACTCCTCAGTACTTTCTGATCATGGCACTCACGTAACGGGCACCATGATTGCGGGCGGTGTAAACCCAAGTGCAAAAGGTATGGCGTATGGTTTACAAGGTATTATTGCGTATGATTTTAGTGGTGACAAAGCAGAAGTTGCATCAGAAGCAGCCAATCTTTTAGTTTCCAATCACTCCTATGGAACCATTACAGGATGGAATTACAACTCATCACAAAGTAGATGGGAATTTTATGGCCGCTCCACCGACAACGAAGATTATAAATTTGGTTACTACAGCAACGACACGCAGTTACTAGATTCTATTGCATACAATGCCCCTTATTATTTGTATGTAAAATCGGCGGGTAATAGTAGAAATCAAAATGGACCAGCGGTTGGTCAGCCTTTTTTCAGATACAATGCTAGTAATTCAATGGCAGCTGCTGGTAATAGACCAGATGGTATCAGCAACAACGATGGTTATGAAATTGTTTCTTGGGATGGTAATGCAAAAAATATTTTAACTGTGGGTGCTGTTAATGGAATATCTTCTATTTACAGTAGACCAGAAGATGTAGTAATGAGTAGTTTTAGCTGCTGGGGCCCCACAGATGATGGTCGTATTAAACCAGATATTGTAGCCAATGGTGTTGCTGTTTTATCGAGCACTTCTGGTTCCAATACAAGTTATGCTAGCCTTAGTGGTACTTCTATGTCATCCCCTAATGCGTCAGGATCACTTATTTTATTACAAGAATTATATGCGCGTTTAAAAAATGGTGAATTTTTAAGAGCAGCAACTATTAAAGGGCTTGCCATACACACAGCTAGTGAAGCTGGTATTGCGCCAGGCCCCGATTATAAATTTGGTTTTGGACTTTTGAACGTAGAAAAAGCGGCTGCCGTTATTTCGGCATCAGTGGCTAATAATAATAACGCAAGTAGTGAGCATTTGATGTTTGAAAATGTTTTTAATACTACAACCACTTCTTTTTCTACCAACGTGATTGCTTCAGGTAAAGGACAATTAAAAGCGACTATTTCTTGGACAGATCCAAAAGGAAATGTAGAAACAGTAAATGTATTAAATGACCGTACACCAAAACTTGTAAATGATTTAGACGTAAGGGTTACAACAAATGGTAGCGCAAAAGTGTATAGACCATGGGTTATGATTCCTTCAAGCCCAAGTAGTGATCCTTCTCCCGGCGATAACGTACTAGATAACGTTGAAGTCGTGGATGTAGATAGTACCATTCCTGGACAGTCTTACACCGTAACAGTTACGTATAAAAATACGTTACAAAGAGGTACGCAAGCCTACTCACTACTCGTAAGTGGTGTTGGTGGAACAGCTTATTGCGCATCTGCACCCTCATCAAATGCTGGCGGAAAAATTGATAGCGTAAGTTTTAGAACCATTCGTTATTCGAATCCTACTGGCGGAACTACGTACACAGACAATACAAAAATGGTGGCACAAATTGAGCCATTACAATCCGTTCCATTCTATGTTCGTGCAGCTAGTTCTGATGCAACCAACGTAAATAAAATTGGAAAAATATTTATCGATTATAACAACAACGGATCCTTTACCGATGACAATGAACTTGTTGCAACAAGTGGTAACCTAGCCAACGCAGCTACATTTACTGGTAGTATTGCAGTTCCTAATACGGTAACCATTGGCAACTATTTAAGAATGCGTATTGTGTTACAAGAAACGTCGAGTGCAGCAGACGTGAATGCTTGTGGCACCTACGGTAAAGGCGAAACCCAAGATTACCGTTTACTTGTTATCAATCCTTCCAACGATGTGTCTATTACAAATATTACAAGTCCAAGTTCATTAGAGTGTGAAGACAGTACACAATATTTAACAGTACAACTTCGTAACAATGGTTCATCACCTGCAGATAATGTAAGCGTTACTGCTGCCATTAAAGAAGGCAATACTGTAATTAGTACCATCAATGCGCCATACCCTGGAACAATTCCGGGCCAAACAAACGCAAGCTTAACCTTACAAAAACCATTTCTAACCAAAGCAAATACGTCCTACAATGTAGCGGTTACCGTTAATTTTACCGGCGATCAAAATCCTAGCAATAATACCTTAAATAGTGATGTTTCAATTAGCCGCAAATCCGGAACACCAGATGCGATTGGTACTATTTGTGGCACCAATGCCATTCTAAAAGTAAATAACCCAGAAGCGGGTGCTAATTATTTTTGGTATAGCAGTGCTACCAGCAATACCCCTATTGCCGCTGGTCCAACATTTAATACCAACACGATTCCTACTAATAAAACCTATTATGTTGGAAGAGAAATGAAAACAACCGTTGGGCTTCCAAATAAAATGGTACACCCCGACGGAGGTTACAATAGTTTTAGCGGAAACTTTGTACGTATCAATAATTCTGTTCCTGTAGTAATAGAAAGTGTAAGACTCTACATAGGAAATCCTGGAACCGTGCAAGTAATGCTTGCCGATTTAGGAACCTTAAATGCAAATGGTAGCTATACTTACTTCCCATTAAGCAGCGTTACATTTAATGTTACGGCCACACACCCTACACCAACAGGCGGTGCTGTAACAGGTAACCCAGTAGGTGATACCGGTGCTATTTACCAATTAAATCTTCCAGTAAACACTCCTGGTGATCACGTATTAATGGTCACCTGTTCTAACGGTGCGACCATTTTTAGAAACAACAATATCCTTGGCGCCACGTATCCAATGGCTGTTCCTGGCGTATTTAGCATTACAGGAAACAGCGTTAACTGGGGTTCCACCAATGATCCAAATCCTTTCTACTATTTCTTTTATAACATGAAAATTAGAACGCTGGCTGGCTGCGTAAGTGATAAAGGAACCATTGTAGCCACTAACGTTGTAGCGCCTACCATTACAAAAGTGGCCGATTCACTTTCTAGTAGTGCAGTGTCTGGTAACCAGTGGTATTTTAACGATGCCTCTATACCAGGTGAAACAGGACAAAAAACCAAATTAAGACAATCGGGTGCTTACAAGGTTGTGGTTACAGATGCAACAGGTTGTTCGCAAACATCTAATATCATCAACCACGTTGTAACTGCTTTACCGCCAGAAGTGGTAGCCAAAGAAATTAATTTAACCGTATCGCCTAACCCTAACAATGGTAAATTTCAATTGCGTTTTGAAGTTAAAAATAGGGCGCCATTAAATATTGATATTTTAACCGCCAGTGGTCAAAAAGTATTTACCGAATCGACACCTAATTTTAATGGGGTGTACAGCAAGGAAATCAATATTGGGAAACCAAGCTCGGCGTATTACCTTTTAAAAATTGAGCACAACAAAAAAACATACACCCAAAAAGTAATTATCATAGACTAGTTAGACACACTAACGTACCTTTAAGGTATGAAAAAGTTTTACCTAGTTATATTTGTAATAGCTGCCTGCTTAACAACTGGCAGCTATTCTTTTGCTCAAAAAAATGAGAAAAGAACGGGCTTTTTAAAAGACAGTACTACACAAATGCCCATTGTACTTGCTAGTGTTACCAACTTAACCACACGCGAAACAGTGATGACCAGTAGTGCTGGAAAATTTTTAATTGCGGTAAAACCTAAAGACATTTTATCCTTTGCAGCTGTTGGTTATTATTTTGATACCCTTACTGTTACTTCAGAAAATAATACGGACGCAATTGCCGCTTATTTAAAACCATTAGGCGCCTATTTAGGTAACGTAACAGTAAGTAGTAAAGGATTAAATAGATATCAGTTAGATAGTATGGAGCGCCGCAAAGAATTTTTACAAGGCATTGCAAATTATATGATACCAGCCGTTGCCAAAGCAAATTCGGGCGCAGGTATCGCGCTTAACATTGACCGTTTTTCTAAAAATGAAAAAAGAAAAAGAAGGGCTTATTCGTTTTATGAATCCAATGAAAACGAAGCCTATATCAATTACCGTTTTACCCCAGAACTAGTAGCTTCACTTACTGGTTTTAAAGACGATGCACTACAAGCATTTATGCAAACCTATAGACCCTCTGCCGCTTGGTTACGATCAAATCTAACAAAAGAAGATTTAGTGTATTATATCAATGCGCAATTAAAAAATTATAAGCCTACTCGTAACGAAGTGCGTTAATTGGATTGAGTTTAGCAGCTTTCATGGCCGGATAAATACCGGCACCAAGGCCAACAGCGGTACAAATAATAATACCTGTAATGACCCATCCCCATGGAATAATAAATCCAGTATTTAAAAATATGGCAAAAATATTTCCAACGCCAACACCTAATAAGATTCCAAAAAAGGCGCCTAGTAAACTAATAATCACACTCTCAAATAAAAACTGCTGACGCACATTTTTACTTTTTCCACCAATGGCTTTAATGAGGCCCACTTCTTTGGTTCTTTCGTTAACGGCTACTAGCATAATATTCATAAGGCCAATAGCGGCACCTATCAGTGTAATTAAACCAATCGCGCCAGCAGAGCCTGTAATACTACTCAAAAACCCAATAAATAATTCGGCAAACTTGTCGCTTTTTTCAATCACAAAATTATCTGTTTCGGTAGGCATTAATTTTCTGATAGATCTAAAATAAGCTGTGGCCTGACCCGCCGCAGGGTCAATTTCTTTAACATTGGCAACCATAACACCCATCAAAAAAGAGTTACTAGCATTGGCATACTTTCCTATATTATTATAGGTCGTAACAATCACATCGTCTTGACGCAACATTGCACTAGAGCCCTTTGCTTTTAAAAGCCCAACCACACGGTATGGAGCGCCACTAACCCGAACAACTTTATCAATACATTTTTCTGGCTTATCACCAAACAAAGTAACTGCAACAGCATTACCTAAAATACAAACGTTACGACCACTTTGTACATCCTGCTCATTTAAATTTCGGCCCTGAATTAATGTGTAACCACTTACCGCTAAATAATTTTCGTCGCCACCCATAAGGGTTATTTGCGGATTGGTTTTTTTATCTTGGTAATGAATTTCTTGACCGCCCGGACCCCTTCTATAAATACTTACAAAAGCATTTGGAAAGCTATAGGTTTTTTTAAAAAACTCGGCGTCTTCTTTGCGAATGGGTTTATCTAAATTTGATTTTTTTTCTTTTTGACCCCTTACCGATTTTGCAACATCAGAATTACCACCTCCCATTCTCACGCGTGAATTTTTGTACCTGATATTAAAGGCGTTGGTACCCATCGAAGAAAAACTTTCTTTAAGGCTTTGGTTCATGGCTTCAATCGCCGTAATAATTCCAATCAGTGCCATAATTCCAAATGCAATAATGGCTACGGTAATACTTGTACGTAATTTGTTGGCAAGAACCGTACGCCAAGCAATTGATAAAGAATCTAAAGAAGTCATTCCTGCCATAATAGTAGCATTATAGCTGTAAAGATAGCACAGATTAGGCAGCCCCTAAACAGAGGGCCTCAAAAAAATGAGGAGCGGTAAGCGGACCCATAAGTATGGTAAAAAACTAAAAGTAAAGCCAGCTCAATAATAGAGAAGGCCAAATACCCAATAGCACAATGAGTGCCGCAACAGCTATCAATGCCGCTTTAAAACCACCTGTAATAGGCAGGGTTTGCGGATCTCCTTCTTTAAAATACATCGCCTGAATCACTCTAAAGTAATAGTACACACTCACGGCAGCTAAAAGTACGGCTACAATGATAAGCCATAGTGCGCCTCCCGCTTGCAATGCACCCGCTAATACATAGTATTTAGCAAAGAAGCCAGCTGTTAATGGAATACCAGATAATGATAATAATGAAACAGTTGCTGCAAAAGCAAGAACCGGTTCTTTTTTAGCAAGGCCGTTAAAGCCATCTAAGGTATAATCATGTAATTTAATAAGCACCGCAAAAATGCTAATGGTTGCTAAACTGTAAGCTGCTGCATACAATAAAATACCTTCTTTAGCAATTTCAGTATTGCTGGCATAGAGTGCAAAAAGCATAAAGCCTGCTTGCGCGATACTAGAATAAGCGAGCATCCGTTTTACGCTCTGCTGAAATACAGCCGTGATATTTCCAATTAATAAAGTAGATACAATGGCAAAATCAACTATGATATGCCAAGTAGGTCCAAGTATCGTGTACTGATTTTCAAATACGCGAATAAAAGCGAGCATACCTGCAGCCTTTACAATGGTAGACATAAAAGAAGTAAACACACTTGGTGCGCCATCATATACATCGGGTGTCCAAAAATGAAAAGGAGCAGCTGATACTTTAAAAGACATAGCAGCAAACAACAAGATGACACCTGCTACAAGCAAGTACGGAGGTTGCTGAGAAGCAGTAACTACGCCTCTTAAGCCAGCGCCATGCACCATGCCAAAATTACCCGTTGCACCATACATAAGCGCAATACCCATAAGCATAATACCTGTCGAAAAAGAACCCATTAAAAAATACTTCAGCGACGCTTCGTTACTTTTCAAATTTCTTTTATCGGAACCAGTTAAAATATAAAGTGGTATCGATAAAATTTCTACGCCAATAAACAACATGAGGAGTCCATTAAATGAACTTAATATAGCAACACCACAAAGCACAAAAAAGATAAGTGCAAAATACTCTGCCACATTCACGCCCACTTCTGTAATGTCATTTCCACTTAATACTAAATATATAAATGTTGCGCCGTATGCGATACAGTTAAAAAACAAGCCATAACGCTGGGTTACAATTAAATCATGCGTATTAATATCAAATGAAAATAAATTATTCATTTCCATTAAATTGGCAGCGAGTAATACAAGCATCCCCACAGTTGCAATATTTTTGATGATTGTTTTATTGGTGGTAAAAATGCCACTAAACATCATCACAACACCCAGTAAAGCCGATACAATAATTGCGTTCATAAGAAATTATTTTATAACGAGTAAAGCGTTAACAGAATCTTTGGTTAAATCAATCAATGGTTGCGGATATACACCTAGCGCAATAACAGCAACAACAATTACAATAAGTACCCATTTGCTGTAACAGTTTATTTCGGTTGCATTTGCTGTAATAGCAGACACTTCACCAAAGAGTACTTTTTGTACCATCTGAAGTGTGTAAACAGCACCTAAAATAATGCCCACACCGGCAGCAGCGGCAATCCAAATATTATATTGGAAAAGTCCATTAAATAATAAGAATTCACCAATAAATGCATTGGTTAATGGAAGTGCAATATTTGCAAATGCAAGCACTACAAATAAAATGGCCATGGTAGGTGCTTTTGTAGCCAGTCCGCCTAGTTCAGATAATTTTCTAGTACCTAGTGTATTTTCGATAGCATTAGCAAGAATCCAAAGACCTATCACGTTAATACCGTGGTTAAACATTTGTACTTGCACCCCTTGCAATCCAAGTGAACCGCCAGCAAAAATAGCAGCGGCCATCAGTCCAATATGTGCAATAGAAGAATAAGCAATTAAACGCTTGATATCATCTTGCTTGATGGCAATTAAAGAAGCGTATATCATACCCACAACAGACAATATAATAATTGGCATCGCAAACTGATGTGCAGCAAAAGGAAAGAGTGGTAACACCCAACGAATCACTGCAAATAAACCCATTTTAACCATCACACCACTTAACACCATAGTTGAAGCAGTTGGCGCCTGTTCGTAAGCATCGGGCTGCCAAGTGTGTAAAGGAAAGATGGGCATTTTGATGGCAAAAGCTATAAAAAATAAAAAGAAAGGAAGGGCTTCTTCACCACTGGTTAAATCAGTGTTGGTAAAAGAAGACCATGCAAAACTATGATCCTTGGTATGCAGGTAAACCAGTAAGATACCTACAAGCATTAATAAAGAACCTACAAATGTGTAAATGAAAAATTTAAACGTAACTGCAATTCTTTTTTCTCCACCCCAAATAGAAGACAAAAAGTAAACAGGTATTAAAGCAAGTTCCCAGAAGAAATAAAATAAAAGGGCATCCATTGAAACAAACACACCTATTAATCCTACTTGCGCGAGGGACATCAGCGCATAAAAGGCACCTGGATTAC
Organism: Sediminibacterium ginsengisoli; assembly: GCA_945901845.1. Taxonomy (GTDB): domain Bacteria; phylum Bacteroidota; class Bacteroidia; order Chitinophagales; family Chitinophagaceae; genus Sediminibacterium; species Sediminibacterium ginsengisoli_A. The sequence goes on from CAMDLR010000012.1 coordinate 25,483, forward strand.
TATAATTGTTATTTCGGGTAGCAATTAATATAAGCGGCATACTAATGGCAGTTAATAGCACGAGCATTTTAGACATACCATCAAGTGCTACGCTAAAGCTTGCGCCAATACTAGGCAACCAAGTAGCTTGATACTGATGCATAGATGCCGGCATGGCATAGATACCAATTACAGCAGTTAGTAAAGTAATTACCGATGCTACTATTGCCCAGTTACTTGCTGCCTTTTGGTCTTTAATAAAGAACCCTAAAATGCCTGCAACCAGCGGAATAAAAAGTAATAAAACAGGAATCATATCTTTTATTTAACGTAAATAGAACGGTTAAAATAATATACTAAAATATTTTACGAATGAAATGCATAATGGTGTTGTCGTTAAACCAAATAATAATAAAGAGCACGAGTGCCATAACCATCATTAAAATATAACTACCCACTTGTCCACTTTGTAACAGTCTAAATTGACGACTTCCATACCCCACTAATTTTCCAACACCATTTACGGCGCCATCAATTACAAATTTCTCAACACTATTTTTTAGAAACGATGCAAACCAATAAAGCGGCTTTATAATTACCGTATCATAGAGTTCATCGACATACCATTTGTTTTCTAATATTGTAGCAATACCCGTATTAGGCTCCGCCTTTTCATATTTTTTAAACTTGGTAATCGCATACACAATCACCATTAAAATAATGGTGGTTGCCGTACCCATTAAAATCCATTCGGTAGAAGCCTCAAGGTGGTGCGCATGCGAAAGGGCCTTTGAACCCGCAAATACAGGGGCTAAAAAATGTTCAAGTGCATGTGCATTGGGTGCAAAAAGTTCAGGAATACCAATAAATCCTGCCACTACTGCAAAAAATGCAAGTACCATTAGTGGTAAGGTCATGGCAATTGGACTTTCGTGTAAATGCGCCTGTTGATGCGCAGTACCTCTAAAGTTTCCTAAAAAAGTAAGGCTATATAACCTGAACATATAAAATGCAGTTAAAAGTGCACCGCCCATACCTACATAATAGAATATAGGGTTGGTGGCATAGGCTGCCATTAAAATTTCATCTTTAGAAAAGAACCCTGAAAAAGGAGGCACACCCGCAATGGCAATACACCCAAGTAAAAAGGTAAGATGCGTAATTGGTAGCTTACTTTTTAGTCCACCCATTTTAGTAATGTCTTGTTCGTGGTGCATGGCATGAATGACAGAACCAGCGCCTAAAAATAAAAGGGCTTTAAAAAATGCGTGTGTCATAACGTGAAACACGGCGCCTGTATAGGCACCAACACCTAAACCTAAAAACATATAACCGAGCTGACTTACGGTTGAGTAAGCCAGTACTTTTTTAATATCATTTTGCTTGAGCGCAATGGTTGCAGCAAAAATAGCAGTAGATAAACCAATGATCGCTACAAGGCTTTGTGTTGCAGGTGCCATGGTATATAAAATATTACTACGCGCAATCATATAAATACCAGCCGTAACCATGGTAGCCGCGTGTATAAGCGCAGACACCGGTGTAGGACCCGCCATGGCATCTGGAAGCCAGGTGTACAAAGGAATTTGAGCACTCTTACCCATCGCACCTACAAATAGCAATGTAGTAATGATGGTAATATCTGTGGTAGATAACTGAGCTACAGCAGCAAAAACAGATGCATAAGAAACAGTTCCTAATTTAAAAATCAACCAAAATACAGCGAGTAAAAAACCAAGATCGCCAATACGGTTCATGATAAATGCTTTTTTAGCAGCTGCATTGTAATTGTTATTCTTAAACCAAAATCCAATGAGTAAATAAGAACACAAACCAACGCCTTCCCAACCAATAAACATCACCACATAATTGCCTCCTAATACGAGTAACAACATCGAAAACACAAACAAATTTAAATAAGCAAAATACCTACCAAAATGCATCGGCTCTTCTTCCTGCATATATGCAGTCGAATACAAATGGATCAAAAATCCAATACCCGTAATAATAAGTAAGAAAAGCGATGACAATGGATCTACCAAAAATTCGAAAGGAATCATTAAAGTACCAACATGAATAAAATTAAAAAGTTGCACGGTTGCACCGCCGCCATTTTTAACATCAAAGAATATCAATAAGCTCACTACAAAAGAAGCAAGCATGGCGCCAGATCCAATGATACCAATCATAGATTTAGACAATGACTTTCTGAGAAGTCCGTTAACCAGAAAACCGAGTAACGGAAAAAGGGGCACTAAATAAACAAGCTTACTCATATCCTAGTTAGTTTTTTAATCTATTCAAGAAGTTAATATCTACACTGTGTACATTTCGGTACATCATAACAATAATAGCAAGTCCTACACTCACTTCTGCAGCAGCCACTACCATAATAAAGAACACAAATAATTGCGCCTCTATACCAGCCATCGACGTTTTATCGCCAGCAAGGGCCATGGTATTGTGCACTTTTGAAAACGCAACGAGTAATAAATTCACAGCGTTTAGCATGAGCTCGATACACATGAAAACGATAATAGCATTTCTGCGCGTTAAAACGCCAACAATGCCAATACTAAATAAAGCAAGACAGAGGTAGATATAATATTGAATAGGCATATGCGAATACTTTAATGTTAATTATGCTTTTTTACCAATGACAACTGCGCCAACCATGGCACTTAAAAACAACACACTGCTAATTTCAAAAGGCACTACAAAATCGTTGAAGAGCGCCTTTCCTAAATTCTTAATCAGTCCTATTTCACCGGTACCCATCGTTACAGCAATATTGTTTAATTCGTTTGCTTGCTTTACAAGTGATACCAGCACCATTAAAAAACAACCGCCCGCAATTATACCTGCTAGTTTTAACCAATTGTTTTTTTGTGGTTCGGTAGATGCGTTGAGGTTCATAAGCATGATCACAAATAGAAATAACACCATGATCGCACCTGCATAAACGATAATATTAACGATGGCTAAAAACTGTGCGTTTAATAAAATGTAATGACCAGAGATTGCAAAAAATACAGCAATCAACCAAAGTACACTATGCACCGGGTTTTTACTAACCACCACCATCACTGCACTAAATAGTGCAAGTACCGTTAAAAAATAAAATAAGAATTGTGTAATACTCATGCGTTCGTTATTAATTTCTTTGACCCTTTGCTGCAGCGTATGCTTCAGGTTCCGTAACAGGATTTGGGATTAATAAATGATCTTTTCCATAAATGAAACCAGTGCGTGTAAAATTAGCAGGCGCAAAAGTTTCACTTAAATAAATAGCATCTTTAGGACAAGCTTCTTCGCAAAGACCACAAAAAATACAACGCAGCATATTGATTTCATACTTAGCTGCATATTTTTCTTCGCGGTATAAATTTTCTTGACCCACTTCACGCTCTGCAGCTTCCATGGTAATGGCTTCGGCCGGACAAGCCACCGCACAAAGCCCACAAGCCGTACAACGCTCTCTCCCTTCTTCGTCTCTATTTAAAACGTGAAGCCCTCTAAACACCGGACTAAACTCACGTTTTTGCTCCGGATAACGGATAGTAGGTTGCTTTTTAAAAATGTGGCTAAATGTAATAGCCATTCCTTTTAAAATACCAGGAATGTATAAGCGCTCCATGAATGTCATGGGCTTTCTGGATACTTCCTGTGCTCTATTGGTTAACGCTTGCATAGCTAATTCAATTAATGATTTATGTTAAACCCCTGCTTTTAATAATATAAGTGCACCTGTAACAAGCATGTTAAATAGTGCAAGTGGAATCATTGTTTTCCAACCCAAATTCATGAGTTGATCATATCTAAAACGTGGAACCGTCCAACGAATCCACATAAACACAAAAATGAAAATGGCAATCTTAGTAAGTAATGCTGCTACACCAATTAGTGCGGCAATGTTTGGAGCCAGTGTGCTTTCGTCTAAAAACGGAACATCGAATCCACCAAAATACAATGAAGCCATAACCGCACTACTCATGATCATATTGATATATTCCGAAAACAAATAGAAGCCTAGTTTCATCGAAGAATACTCTTGGTGGTAACCAAAGTTTAATTCATTTTCTGCTTCAGGTAAATCAAAGGGTGTTCTGTTACACTCTGCAAGAGCACAAACAAAAAAGATAATAAAACCAAGTGGCTGGTACACAATATTCCAGTAGCTGCCTGCAGCCATTTGACCGTCTACAATTGTTTTTAAACTAAGGGATCCTGAAAGCATTAACACTGCAATAAGTGAAAGGCCCATCGCAAGTTCATAACTAATGGCTTGTGACGCACCACGCAGTGCAGCCATTAAAGAAAACTTATTGTTAGACGCCCAACCACCAATCATCATACCATACACACCCAAACTTACTACTCCAAAAATGTATAAAATACCAATATTGATATCTGCAATTTGTAAATCTACTTTGCGATCAAAAATTTCGACATGACTGCTCCATGGAATAACAGAACAAGTCATGAGCGCTGCTGTCATAGCAAGACCCGGACCCAACACAAACAATGCTTTATTAGAATTTGTAGGAATAATTTCTTCCTTCATGATTAGTTTTAATCCATCGGCAAAAGGTTGGAGTAATCCAAAAGGGCCAGCCCTGTTAGGTCCTGGACGATCTTGTAAAACAGCCGCCACTTTTCTTTCTGCAAAAGTGGTATATAATGCAATACCGAGGCTAGCAAAAACAATAATTGCAATGAGTACTAATTTTTCGATGATTAAAAGCCAATCTACAGCAAGTAATGTCATGTCTTGATCTAATTTATAAAGATGAATCTTTGTTTACTTCACTCACACTATGAATATCCATTAATAAATGTGGCGCACGACCTGCATTTACTGCCGCAAATGTTTCGGTAGGCGTATGCATACCCACAGAACCTTGGTAGTGTCCTTGTGCAATTACAGAATGTCTATCAATTTCACGTGGTCCTTCAATAACCCAGTCTGATGCATTTTTAGTTTCGAAGCGGCAAGTATTACAAATCCAATCTTCTACTTCACCCCATTTATCTTTGCGCGCTGTAACGCGGTATACTTCATCTCCTCTGTTCCAAAGTGTTACTTTACCAGAACAGGTAGGACAATCGCGGTGCGCATCCATTGGTTTTAAAAACCAAACACGATTTTTAAAACGGAATGTTTTATCTGTTAACGCACCTACTGGACAAACGTCAATAACGTTACCAATAAATTCGTTGTCTAAACTTTTTTCGATGAAGGTTGCAATTTGTGAATGATCCCCTCTATCGAGTACCCCATGAGAACGCTGCTTAGAAAGCTGGTCTGCAGTATACACACAACGGTAACATAAAATACAACGCGTCATGTGTAATTGGATGTATGGACCTATATCATGCTTTTTAAAAGTACGACGCTCAAATTCGTAACGGGTACCTTCTTTACCATGGTCGTAACTTAAATCTTGTAAATGACACTCACCTGCCTGATCACAAATTGGACAATCAAGTGGATGGTTGAGTAATAAAAACTCAACAACACCAGCACGCGCATCAATTACTTTTTCACTGGTAATATTTTTTACCTCCATGCCATCCATAACAGTGGTTCGGCAAGATGCAATAAGCTTAGGCATAGGGCGTGGGTCTTTTTCAGAACCCTTGCTTACTTCTACTAAGCAGGTGCGACACTTACCACCACTACCTTCTAATTTGCTGTAATAACACATAGCCGGTGGCGTAACGTCGCCTCCAATTTGTCTAGCAGCATTTAAAATTGTAGTACCAGCTGGCACTTCAATGGTAATGTTATCGATGGTTACTTTAAAAAGTTGTTGTTCGGACATACGTTACTTTATTAAGCGGTTACTGGCACATGAATAGGATCTGCATAATGCGCTAAACCATAATTTTTTTCTTGTGCTTCGAGCGGATTGTTTACATGCCACTCAAATTCATCTCTAAAATGTCTAATAGCAGCTGCTACCGGCCATGCCGCAGCGTCTCCTAATGGACAAATGGTATTGCCTTCAATTTTTCTTTGAATATCCCAAAGAAGGTCAATGTCTGAAATCTTGCCTTTACCATATTCGATGTTGTGTAATATTTTTTCCATCCAACCCGTTCCCTCTCTACATGGTGAACACTGTCCACAACTTTCGTGTCTATAAAAACGCGCCAATGATAATGTGTTGCGCACAATACACTGGTCTTCGTCTAAAACAATAAAGCCACCAGAACCCATCATAGAGCCTGATGCAAAACCACCATCACTTAAACTTTCGTAGTTCATGTAACGCGTTTCACCCTTTGCTGTTTTTAATAATAAATTGGCTGGTAAAATTGGCACCGATGATCCGCCCGGAATACAAGCTTTTAATTTCTTGCCATTTGCAATACCACCACAATATTCGTCGGAGTAAATAAATTCTTCTACCGAAATAGTCATGTCTATTTCATATACACCTGGCTTATTAATATTACCACATGCTGAAATTAATTTAGTACCCGTAGATTTTCCAACACCAATTTTAGCATACTCCTCTCCACCCATATTAATAATAGGAACAACAGAAGCAAGTGTTTCTACGTTGTTAACCATGGTAGGTCTTTGCCATACACCCTGAATAGCTGGGAACGGCGGCTTGATACGCGGGTTACCACGCTTACCTTCTAATGATTCGATTAGGGCTGTTTCTTCACCACAGATATACGCACCTGCGCCACGATGTACGTGAATTTCGCAATCAAAGCCAGTGCCTAAAATATTTTTTCCTAAAAAGCCATTTGCTTTGGCTTCGTTAATCGCGTCTTCTAAAATATCAACAATCCATGCATATTCGCCACGGATATAAATGTAGGTATCGTTGCTATTAAGTGCAAAGCTTGATACAATCAAACCTTCAATTAATAAATGCGGAATAAATTCCATGAGGTAGCGGTCTTTAAAAGTACCTGGCTCACTCTCATCGGCATTACACACAAGGTGACGAGGGACACCTTCCGGCTTAGCAATAAAACTCCATTTCATTCCTGCAGGAAAACCCGCTCCACCTCTACCACGCAAGCCACTTTTTTTAACCTCTTCTGTAATACTATCGGGGCTCATTTGCTTCAACGCTTTTTCTACGCTTTGGTAACCACCTTCACGTCTATACACGTCAAAACCTCTAATACCCTCAACATGTGCTTTTGCTAATAATAATTTTACACCCATATATTTTTAGTTGAGTACGCCTGCAGTTTTTTTGCATTCGTCAATGATAGCGTCTACTTTTTCTTTGGTTAAATGTTCGCGGTAATGTTTACCAAGTTGCATCATAGGTGCATAACCACAAGCACCTAAGCACTCTACTGTTTTTAAAGTAAACAAACCATCAGAGGTTGTTTCACCAGGTTTAATACCTAGTGTTTTTTCGATATAAGCGATAATGTCATCACTGCCACGTAACATACATGGCCCGGTTTGACAAACCTCAAACATATATTTACCAACTGGTTTGGTATTGTACATACTATAAAACGTTGCTACCTCATACACTTCGATAGGTGTAATGCTTAATAGCTCCGCAACATAATCCATCGTTTCAGAACTTAACCAGCCACCAAAATTATCCTGTGCTAAATGCAAAACAGGCAGTAAGGCGCTCTTCTGCTTTCCTTCTGGGTAACGGGCTACAAGCCTGTTAAATTCTGCTAATTGTGCTTCAGAAAATTTTACCATTGTGTTATTATTTTTATGCGTCTAACTCGCCCGCAATTAAATTAAGACTACTCATTGTTACAATCGCATCACTTAACATGCCGCCCGTAATAAGTTCTGGATATGCTTGATAATAAATGAAACATGGCCTTCTAAAGTGAAGTCTGAAAGGTGTTCTTCCACCATCACTTACCAAATAAAAACCAAGCTCACCGTTACCACCTTCTACGGCGTTGTAAATTTCACCTTTAGGCATTTCTACTTCACCCATTACAATTTTGAAATGCCAAATCAAAGATTCCATTTTTGTATAGACGTCTTCTTTTTTAGGAAGGTAATATTCTGGAACATCGGCGTGGAAAACATCTGCGTCAGTACCTTTAAATTCTTGTACTTTTTTATAGGCCTGCTCGATAATGCTTAAGCTCTGCCACATTTCCTCGTTACGCACTAAAAAGCGGTCGTAATTATCGCCGGTTTTACCTACTGGAATAGTGAAATCAAAATCTTGATAACTACTATACGGCTGGTGCACACGCACATCATAATCTACACCGGCTGCGCGTAAGTTAGGACCCGTAAAACCATAGTTTAATGCACGCTCTGCACTAATAGCGCCACCACCAATGGTTCGCTCCATAAAAATTCGGTTGCGTGCAAAAAGGTTTTCAAACTCTTTTAAAACTTTTGGATATTCTTTTAAGAATTTTTCGAGTTTTTCAAACGCTGTATTAGTGAAATTCCTTTCAAAGCCGCCAATACGCCCAATATTAGTAGTAAGGCGGGACCCACATACTTCTTCATATATTTCATAGATTAATTCACGGTATTGCATCACATACAAAAAGCCAGTGTATGCCCCTGTATCCACGCCCACAATAGAGTTACAAATTAAGTGATCCGATATACGCGCAAGCTCCATAATAATCACGCGCAAATAATCGACACGCTTTGGTGTTTGTACCCCTAAAAACTTTTCGCAGGTTAAATGCCATCCCATGTTATTGATAGGGCTACTGCAATAATTTAAACGATCGGTAATCGGTGTAATTTGATACAGCGGTCTGCGCTCTGCTAATTTTTCAAATGCACGGTGAATGTATCCCACGGTTTGCTCTGTAGAAACAATACGCTCTCCATCAAGCTCCATAATATTTTGGAATACGCCGTGTGTGGCAGGGTGCGTGGGACCTACGTTTAAAGTAGTCGTTTGTTTTTCTATAGAGCCTTCAGGCAGTGTGATATGATGTTGTTGATGCGCTAACATGTCTTTTAATTTTTTGTGATTACCCTCTTCCAAACATTTCGTCGTCTTTGTCAATTCTTGTTTGATCTTCTAAAGGATATTCTTTTCTGAGTGGGAAATAATCCATCTCATCCACGTTTAAAATTCTTTTTAAGTTAGGATGACCAACAAAATTAACCCCGTAGAAATCGTAGGTTTCGCGCTCCATCCAATTGGCACTTGAAAATAAATTGCAGGCCGTAAAAACGTCTGGCGCTGCTACAGGAACAAATATTTTAAACCGCAAACGAATATTTTCTGTAAGGTTATGCAAATGATACACCACAGAAATTTCGCGACCAGCATCATCTGGAAAGTTTACACCACACAAATCCGTTAAAAATTGAAATTGTAAACTAGGTTCATCGTACAAAAACTGCAACACTTTTAAATTGTTAGTAGCCGTTGCTTCAAAACTTAATAGGCCATACGATTCTTCAAAATTAGAAACAATATCTCCAAATTTTTCTTGCAGCTTTTCTTTAATGTATTGGTTGGTAAGTGCCATACTTGATTATTGAATACCGTAAGAGTTTAATAATGTTTTGTACTGCTCAGAATGTCTACGTCGAATACTTTCTTCACCCACTAAATCCTGAATTTTCATAAAGCCATCTAAAATAGCTTCCGGTCTTGGCGGACAGCCTGGAACGTATACATCTACCGGAATTACTTGGTCAATACCTTGTAACACACTGTATGTGTCAAATATTCCACCACTTGAAGCACAAGCTCCAATGGCAATTACCCAACGTGGCTCAGCCATTTGTAGGTATACCTGACGAAGTACGGGACCCATTTTTTTAGCAATAGTGCCCATCACCATTAGAAGGTCACATTGGCGCGGCGAAAAACCCACACGCTCAGAACCAAATCGAGCAAGGTCGTAATGTGAGCCCATGGTCGCCATAAACTCAATGCCACAACATGAAGTGGCAAATGGTAAAGGCCATATCGAATTTTTACGTGCAAGACCCACTACAGTACTAAGCTGTGCGGTAAAAAAACCATCTCCTGTAAATCCTGGAGGCGCTTCTATCGCACCTACTGCATCTGCAGTGGAAGCTAATATAGGTGTGGTATTAAATCGTACTGGACGTGACATATTATTTATATTAAAATTAATCTTCCCAAGTAAGTGCACCCTTTTTGATAATGTAAATAAATCCTACTAAGAAAAAGCCAACAAACATGAGCACAGCGCTATATCCAGCCCATCCTAGTTCTCTAAAATTTACTGCATACGGATAAAAGAAAATAACTTCTACATCAAACAAAACAAATAAAATAGCCACTAAAAAATACTTGATGGCCATGGGTTGTCTTGCATCACCATGTGTTTCAATACCACTCGCAAAGTTTTCTAGTTTATCCGAAGTATTACGCTTAGGACCTACCCACTGAGACAAAGCAATCATGGTGGCAACAAAGCCAGCAGCAAAAATTAATTGTATGCCAATTGGGAGGTAGTTAGAGGCGAGATTGGTAGCAGATGCATCCATCAAAAAGGTACTCCAAGTCATATACTTGTTTTAGTCGCCGCAAAAATACACCACAGTAGGGATATAAACGAAAAACTCCCCAAATTGGGGAGTCTTTTTTAGCATTATTTTAAAGGAAATTGCGGATTAGCCTTTTTTAGCTGGTGCAGCCGCTGGTTTGCCTTGTGGTTTAGCGTAATAATCAATGTTTTTTTGGATGGCAACGCGCTGTTCAGATGCAAATTTATTATTCTCATCTGCGGCGTCTGGATATAACGTAATCATTTGATTTGTAATGTTTAATGCTTTTTGGCAAATTGACAAAAATTGGTCAACAACCGCCGTACGTGTTCCATCAGACTTTACCTTAAAATCTGGGTTCTTTTTGAGGTTGTTAAATGCACCAACATAGTAAACCAATTTAAAGTAAGCATTCACAAAAATCTCTTTTTTATACTTGTCTACCCCAATCTTTGTGTATACCGCATCTAATTCATCCAGTAAGGTTACAATTTGAGCGGTATCGGTGGTGCTTTTCATAGCAGCTCGCTTAAAGAAACCATACGGTTGTGGCTTGTCCGGAAAAGCAGCCATATACGCTCTTGCATACTCAAGCGTTTCTACAAATGCACCTGCACTAAATGCTGTATTTGACAATTTATAATGATCGGCTTCTGTTAAAGATCCTTTCATTTCTAATTGACGCTTCATCCATTTTAACTGCTCACTGTATACTTTTGCACGACCAAAAATTTCGGCAGCAGTATTCATGTAAGCCATTTTATTTTGCTTAACAGTATCTAAGGAAATTGCTTTGTCTATATAAGCAGAAGCCTGCACTTCACTACCTGGAAACTTGGTTAATACTTTTACACCTAATTCATAGTCGGCGGGCTGAATGTCAATGGCAGCAGCCTTATCAAGGAATCCTTGGATATAGGTTTTTGCTTGAACAGAATCACCTAAACGGTCGTAGTTGTAAGCATATACAACGGCAATACGTGGTACTTGCGACATACCAAGTCCTGCTTCCAATTCTTTTAATTTTGCTAAAGACTCTGCATATTTACCAGCTCTAAATAAGTAATCGGCAAATAAAATTTCGTTGCGTGGATCTTTATCTGCGGTGCTAACAAATTTGTCTAAATAATCTTTTGCTTTGTTTACATCTTTATCAGCGTAGTAACGATAAAGCGCATAGTATACTGGCGGAAAATTAGGATCCGCAGCGATGGCTTTATTAAAAAATTCTTCAAATAATTCTTTGTTGTTTTGTGATTGGTAAATTTTACCAATTCTATACAATGCACGTGCATTTTTTGTATCACGAGAAGCTGCTTCGGAAAATGCTTTTACCGCTTCTCCGCCGTTTTCACCACCCATTCTCAAATGATTGATACCCATATTTACAAAAATATCGGCAGGGGCTAATTCCTGCTCTGCAGCAAGCTTTAGTTTTTCGATGGCATATACATGATCGCCTTGGTCAGCACCTACACTTGCGTTAGCACGACCAATGGCATTTAATACTGCGCCATTTACACGACCCTTAAATTTACGAGTGTTATCTGTGGCAGTGGTAATCGCCTGCTCAAACTTTTGTTTGATGCTATTGATATCGCCACCTTGCAAAAGCTCTATGTGTGCAAGCCCTACAATAATTAATGGATCGTTAGGGATGTCTTGAATACCTTTTTGGTACACTGCCTTTGCACTATTTACATCTTCTGGTTTTGGTGTTTCACCAACTTCAGAAACAATGAGTGACTGACCATACCAATACACCACTTGTGGATCTTTTGGATTGGCATCATACGCAGCTTTTAACGACGTACGTGCACTCTTGTATTTTTCATAATCAAGATGCCTAATTCCTTCCGAAACTTGAGCCATCAAACACTGAACAGCTAATAATGCTGTTACCATCAAAGAAACGATCTTCTTCATTTGTCGGTTTTTATAGTTGTTTTTTAATCTGCATTTTTTATGGTTCCGGTGCGTTTAGTAAAACCCATTTTTGCAGGGACCAAACTTGCGCGCCTAAAAATCAATTGTCCTCTTTCCATACTCATAAAATTCATAAATCCAGTTCCAAGCCCAGTTGCATTTTCTTTTAAAATATAATACACCGGACGTGAAAGTGCGTATTGACCTCTCGAAATAGTTGCCTGCGAAGGTCTGGCATACAAGCCTTTTTCTGCACACTTGGTACATTCTACAAGGCCTAGATTTACTTTTTTTAAATATTCAAGTTGCGTTGCGTTGTAAGAATCGCCAATCCAGCTAAGTCCCACAAAGCCAATAGCATCAGCTCTTTGGGCCACTTTGGCTAAAACATCTTCGCTATTTTTTGCGGCTACTACATTGGGTCCAAATGGAGTGCCATGTAAAATAGTATCGCGCAAATACCGAACGGTACTAGTTGCCGAATTGCCATCCATTACGACCGTAGTAGAAGTTTGGCCACTTAAAATTTTATGCAACTTTTCAAAAGTAAATACACTGTCTTTTCCTGCCCTGTTTAAAATAATAGCCACCGCATCATAAGCGAGTTCACCATATTGAACGGGGTAAGACAATTGATTTTCAAAGAACCTATCCTCCTGTTTATTGAGCCCTCTAGCTACAATCACCATTCGGGTGCTATCCTGTTGTAAGTCTCTAAAACAATCCGCTTCCGATTTGTAAGAAACTTCAATTTTTGTATTCGGAAAAGACGAGTGGTGCACTTTAATTTGCTGCTCCATTACCGGCTTAAAACTCTCATCTACGCTGATATGAATGGTACCTGCAGTAGGAGAATCTTCCGAAGTTATTTTAATATCATCGTTGTTGCACGCCATTGCAAAAAAAACAATGATTACAATTACCCAATTTTGCCACTTCTTTTTCATACACACTATTTTTAGCCTAGTAGTTTGGATAGATTCCTCTGTACAATCTAAAACCACCATACAACAAACAAACACTTCCAAATAGATACCTAAATAAAGGGTCTACATCTATGAACTGCTTGATGCCAAGTTTTGCACCAAAAAACATCACTACAGCCATCCCTAAAATTAACAATGACATCGAAAAATCATAGATTCTTCGCATCAAAATATAACTTTTCTCGTGTTTAGACCTATAATCGTTATCCATTTAACAAAAAGTTTTTAATGGGATGAGCAATTTACTTAATTATTTTATTTAGCCCCGCTATTTTTAGCCTCAATTTTGAATAAATCGGCTGATTCATAACTAGATAGGATAAGATTTAGTTGGAACCACCCACTAATTGAAGACCAATTTACAAGATTGAGTATCTTTGGGCCCATAACCAACCCATTTTATGAGCAAACCTTCCCTACCCCAAGGTACCCGAGATTTTAGTGCTGCTGTTGTTCATAAACGGAGTTATATCCTCCAAACCATCCAAAAAGTGTTCGAACTATATGGTTTTCAACCACTTGAGACACCTGCCATGGAAAATTTGGAGACTTTAATGGGTAAATATGGCGAAGAGGGCGACAAACTTATTTTTAAGATTTTAAATAATGGGCTGGACAACCCAGCTAAACAGGAAGCAGCTAATGCTGCTTTTCAAAAAGTATTAGACGGAAAAAATAGCAAAGACCTCACCGAGAGAGCGCTCCGCTACGATTTAACCATTCCATTTGCGCGTTATGTGGCTATGAACCACGCACAGTTAACCATGCCATTTAAGCGTTATCAAATGCAACCGGTTTGGAGAGCCGATCGTCCACAAAAAGGGAGATACCGTGAGTTTTACCAATGCGACGCAGACGTAGTAGGTAGCAGCAGTTTATTAAATGAATTAGAACTCACACATATCTATGCATCGGTATTTGAAAAATTAAAACTACCGGTAGAAATTAGAATCAATAGCCGAAAAATTTTAGTAGCATTATCCGCACTATGTGGTGGTGCAGACAAAATGATTGACATTACTGTTGCTATTGATAAGCTGGATAAAATTGGTATTGAAAAAGTAAAAGAAGAATTGAGTGGACGCGGTCTTGACGCAAATCAAGTTGCTACCATCGAAAAATATTTACAAATTAGCGGCTCTAACACCGAAAAAATAAATCAGTTAACGGCGCTTATTGGCGAAATTCCAGAAGGTAAAGAAGGGCTACTTGAAATCAATACTTTACTTGAACATTTTACTGCTTTTCCGAATGTTAATTTGGTGGCCGATTTTACATTAGCAAGAGGCCTTAATTATTACACAGGTATTATTTTTGAAGTAAAGGCTTTAGGTGTTAGTATGGGCAGCATTGGGGGTGGCGGACGCTACAACGATTTAACAGGACTCTTTGGTGTCAAGGATATCCCGGGTGTTGGTATTAGTTTTGGTGTAGACCGTATTTACGATGTACTAGAAGAATTAAATGCTTTTCCAGATACTATTCAGAGCAGCACCAAAGTATTATTTTTTAATGCTGGCGCCGCCGAAACTGCGCGTGCATTTTTACTATTACAAGAACTTAGAAATAGAGGTATTGCTGCCGAAATTTTTCATGAAAATGCAAAATTTGACAAGCAGTTTAAATACGCCGAAAAAAAGAATATTGGATACGTAGTAATTATTGGCGAAAATGAATTGGCTGCAGGTACCTGTGTTGTTAAAAATCTAACAACAGGTACGCAAGAAACCATCGCTAATGAAGCGCTACTTACCTATTTATTTTAAGCGTGTTGTAATAAAATAAATTGCGCCAATTAACGCGTGAGGTAGTAAAATTTTTCATCTACAAAAGATACCGCTTCTACTTTTACGGCCTCTAACACCATACCACTTACACTAATGGTAAGCCCAATTACTTTTCTATTGCTGTCTCTTTTATATACAACTGGTGCCTGAAAATCAGCAATTAAAAACTGGTCTTCGCCTGTTTTTTGAAGTACAAAAGAACCCATCCCAGAAGTAGCAACAAGTGTGCCATTGTCTGCATTAATCACAACCTCCTGAACGGGGCTACCTTCGGCAAATTTAAACTTACCAGTAAACTGCGTAAGGGTAGTGTCTTGCGCTTGAATAGTTATAAAAACACCGAGTAATAATGTGCTGAATAAAAGGATCTTTTTCATGGGATTTTTTAAATGTGATTTCAAATATAACCATCAAGACTATAAATTGTTGTCGAGGATCATGTTAATTTTATGCTATCAGCCCAAAAAATGCGCAATTAAGTATGGTAAGCTACTTCAAATCGAGCTTTTTAGGGCTTTAAAGGTATCTTTGCAGCTATGAACACGGATTTACCAAATATTAGGCATTTAAGCCTAGGCGAGCTAACGGAGTATTTTGAGGGGCTGGGCGAGAAAAAGTTTAGAATTCAACAGGTACACGAATGGCTTTGGCAAAAGCATGCGCACTCTTTTGATGACATGACCAACCTGAGCAAAGAGCTACGTGCCAAATTAAACGAAACATTTATTTTACCCGCTTTAACCATCGATAAAACACAGGTTAGCGAAGATGGTACTGTAAAATCTAGGTTTAAAACATTTGACAAGCATTTTATAGAAGGCGTTTTAATTCCTACTGAAGAAAGAAAAACAGCTTGCGTATCTTCTCAAATTGGTTGCAGTTTAAGTTGCAAGTTTTGTGCAACAGGCACCATGGACCGCAAAAGAAATTTAACCTACGATGAAATTTATGATCAGGTCGTATTACTCAACAAAGAAAGCGAACGAATTTTTCAAAAAAAATTAAGCAATATTGTTTTTATGGGTATGGGTGAGCCCCTACTTAACTACGACAATGTGCTAAAAGCAGTTGAACGTATTTCTGCCGAAGACGGTTTATTTATGAGCCCGCGCAGAATTACTGTTTCTACAGCTGGTGTTTCTAAACAA
This sequence comes from Sediminibacterium ginsengisoli, assembly GCA_945901845.1. Classification (GTDB taxonomy): domain Bacteria; phylum Bacteroidota; class Bacteroidia; order Chitinophagales; family Chitinophagaceae; genus Sediminibacterium; species Sediminibacterium ginsengisoli_A. The sequence continues at coordinate 41,777 of CAMDLR010000012.1, forward strand.
ATTAGAAAACTAGGTGATGATAAAGTGCGTTTTAAATTGGCCTTATCTTTACACGCTGCCAACGACAAAAAGAGAAATGAAATCATGCCTATCAACGAAACCAATAATATCAAGGTTTTGGTGGATGCCATGAATTATTTTTATAAGCAAACTGGAAACGAAATCACGTTCGAATACATTTTATTTAAGAATTTTAATGATTCTCAAAAAGATGCAGAAGAACTGGTAAAATTATTCCGTCAAGTGCCTGCAGACCTTGTAAACATTATCGAATACAACCCTATCGATTCGTTTCACATGACCAAGCCCGACGAACAAGGCATAGAAGATTTCATGAACTTTTTAGACTCAAACCGCGTTAACGCCCGCCTCAGAAAAAGCAGGGGTAAAGATATTGACGCGGCTTGTGGACAACTAGCCAATAAGGGTAAATAATTACCAAACATCCTGTTGAAAAACAGCAAAACAATTGTATGCAAAAAAGAACTGACAACTTTAGCAAATTTGCTAATCAGAAAAAAGGGAGTGCGTTAAAAGAAGCCTTCCGACAAGAAAAGAAAAAAAATAAAATAGAAGCAAGAGCAGCTGGTGAAGAAATGCGCCAACGTAAAAAAGATAAAATGCGCGGGCTTGTAACAGAGCCACTAAAAAAATCGACAAAGCCGGGTGCGCGCAAAGGAGCCCCATCTGATAGAGACGAACGCGCACCACGAGCAGTTGCTGCAGGATCAAGTGAGTCTAGCACAAGACCTACTGGATCTGCAAGACCCATTACCCCCGCTAAAACTTCACGTGGTAAAGAAGCGCAAGCTGCACCCGTTGCAGGTATGCCCGTTCCTATTGCGTTAAAAAACGCAGAGCAAATGCCGCTCAATAAATTTATTGCACACGCAGGTGTATGTGGACGTCGAGAAGCAGCCGAACTTGTAAAAGGTGGTAAAGTAGTAGTGAATGGAGATAAAATATTTGAACCTGGTTTTAAAGTAGCCCCAACAGATAAAGTGCTCGTAAAAGGCAAGCAGGTGTATTTGCAAAAAAATGCTGTTTACATTTTACTCAATAAACCCAAAGATTATATTACTACTGCAAATGATCCGGAAGGACGCAAAACAGTATTAGATATTATTAAGGGCGCTACCGCTGATAGGGTCTACCCTGTTGGCCGTTTAGACCGAAACACAACTGGTGTTTTGTTATTAACCAATGATGGAGAATTAGCGCAAAAATTAACGCACCCTTCTTTTGAAATTAAAAAAATATACGAGGTTACACTTGATAGACCTGTTGCTAAAAAAGACTTAGAAGCTGTGCTAGCTGGTGTTACACTAGAAGATGGATTTGTGGCAGCCGATGCTTGTGGCTATGCCAACGCGAAAGATAAAAACGTAATAGGTATTGAAATTCATAGTGGACGTAACAGAATTGTACGCCGCATATTTGAACATTTAGGCTATGACGTTCGTGGCCTAGACCGTGTTATGTTTGCCAACCTCACTAAAAAGAATGTAGACCGCGGCAAATACCGTTTCTTACAAGAAAAAGAAGTGCGCTTACTTAAGTTTATGAACAAGTCATTTGTTCGTAAATCAAAAGAAGAAGAAGAAGAAGCATAATTTTTACCTTATTTTATTTTAGAAAAATTCTACAATGCGCTTATCTGTATTATTTGAAAACGACGCATTTATTGTGATAGACAAACCTTCTGGATTATTAAGTATTCCGGATAGGTTTGGCATAGATATTTCTGTAAAAGAAATACTCAGACAACAGTTTGGCAATATTTTTACAGTACACCGCCTCGATAAAGACACCAGTGGTGTTATTGTGTTTGCAAAAACCGAAGAAGCGCACCAAGCATTATCTGTATTATTTGAAGGAAGAGATGTAGAAAAATTTTATGTGGGTCTAGTATTAGGTAATCCCGTAAATGATGAAGGAAGTGTAGATGCATCTATTATGGAGCATCCGGGAAAGAATGGAAAAATGGTTACGCACGTAAAAGGTAAGCCTGCTTTAACGGATTATAAAGTAGTAGAAAGATTTAAAAAATACGCTTGGCTTTCATTACAAATTCATACGGGTAAAACGCACCAGATTCGTGTACATATGCAACATATTGGAAGCCCCATTGCCTGTGATCCACTATATGGCAACAACGAACCTGTTTTACTGTCTTCATTAAAAAAGAAATTTAAACTTTCGAAAGCAGAAGATGAAGAACGCCCTATTATGGGAAGACTAGCATTACATGCACATACATTAACCTTTACGTTAGGAAGCGAAATATTTAATTTTGAGGCGCCTGTTCCTAAAGATTTACGTGCACTACTTCAACAGCTTCGTAAATGGGATGCATAATATTATTCGGGCTTTTTAATGGTGCGCGCCTTGCGTAACACAGATTTTCCAAATTTATTTTTTACTGAATCAATGGCTTCGTAGAGTGCATGTTGCTCCGTTTTGTTATCAAACAAATTGATTTGAGCGCCGGTGTCTGTAAGACCCGCAAGACGCACACCCAGCAGTCTTACCAAAGTGCCTGGCACATATAGTTTGGTAAATAAATCGGTGGCCGCTTTTATGATATCGCTATCTGCGATGGTAGCAGGAATGGTGATTTGTCTGGTAGTTGTTTCAAAATTTGCATTTCGAAATTTGATGGCTACACATGTAGCGTATTTTTTTTCTTGTCGAAGTTCATACGCCACGCGCTCCGCCTGCCCTACTAGTTGCGCTAATAAAATATCAACGTCTAAGGTATTTTCTTCAAATGTATTTTCGGCAGAAATAGATTTTGATTCGCGGTGTGGTGAAACCACCGAATCACTTAAACCATTCGCTTGCCGTATGAGTTGCGTTCCCCATTTACCAAGTGCTTTTTCCAATAGCACCCCATCATACTTTAAAATATCACCAATGGTGTAAATACCAAGCACCAAAAGGGTTTGATGTGATTTTTTACCAACGCCGCCTAATTTTTCGACGGGTAGTGGCGCTAAAAATTCTTTTTCTTTTCCGGGTGTTACAAATAAATAACCATTTGGTTTTGCTTCATCAGTAGCAATTTTTGCAACTAACTTATTGGTAGCAAGTCCAAACGAAATAGGAAGTCCCGTTTCATCCATAATGGTTTGTCGAAGGCGAATGGTCCATTCTAATGGATTAAAAAAAGTATCCATGCCCGTTAAGTCAATATAAAATTCATCGATAGAAGCTTTTTCGTAGAGGGGTGCGTTGGCCGCAATAATAGTTGTAACCCAGGCCGAGTATTTTGCATAAAGCCCGTACGAACTTTTTACAATAATAGCGTGCGGACATAACTCCATGGCCCTTCGCATAGGCATCGCACTGCGTACCCCAAATTTTCTTGCTTCGTAACTACAGGTTGTAACAACACCTCTATCCCTACTGCCTCCTACAACTACTGCTTTACCTAGTAGTGACGGATCTTGCAGCATTTCCACACTTACAAAAAAAGAATCTAAATCAAAATGGGCAATATAACGTTGAGGCGTTTGCATGGTAATTAAGACCTATACACATCTAATAATCCGTCGGGTAAAATCACGTATACTTTTTTAGCATCGTGATCAATAGAATCTAAACTTTCGGCGTGGAGCGGAATGAGTGCTTCATTACCTTCCAACGAAATTTTTAATAATACTTGGTGCGGCTGTTCAATCACTTCTTCGATAGGTCCTAGGTTTTCATCTTCATCGGTGATTACTTCGTAACCTAAGAGTGCAATCGGTGCCGACTTACCCGCTAATTTTCTAAAATCGCTATCTAACAACCATGCCTGACGAGACACAAAACGGGCCGCTGCTTCTTTGGTGTTCACGCCTTCAAATTGAACATACATCTCTGCTTCATCTTTTGCTTTTGATCCGCTAATAAAATATGGGAGGTAAGAACCTTTTTGTTCTTCTACAAAGAGCACTTCCACGTCTTTAAGGTTTGTTTTTTTACCAAGCCCGTGCGTTAAAATAAGTTCTCCTTTCACACCAAACGTGGCCACCAATTTTCCAATGTGTACGTATTCACTCATGGCTGCAAATTATTTATTAATTGGGATATTACCGAACTAAAAACGCCCGCAACTTGCGTTGCAGGCGTTTCGCTATAATGTTTCAATAGAGCTACGCTTCTGGAGTCGCTTCTGGAGCAGCTTCCGCAGCTGGTGCTTCTGGAGCAGCTTCTTCAGCTGGTGCTTCTGGAGCAGCTTCCGCAGCTGGTGTTTCCACTTCTGCAGCTGGAGCTTCTGTAGCAACAACTTCTTCAACTACTGCTTCTGGTTCTGCAACCGGAGCTTCTTCTACTTTTACTTCTTCTACTTTTTTAACAACAGGAACGTATACTTTTTTAGCACGAACTTCTGATTTGTGTGCATCGCTTCTGCGGCTAATATTTGCTTCATGCTCATTGTGCCAAGCTTCAAACTTGGTCATCGCTGTTGCATCATCAAATAAACCAAGCTTTACACCACGTAATAAGTGCTTTAAATAAAGTACACCCTTAAAAGAAAGGATACGACGTACTGTGTCTGTTGGTTGAGCTCCCTTGTTTAACCAATCTAAAGATTTTTCACGATCTAAGCTGATTGTTGCTGGAACTGTTAATGGATTGTAAGTACCAATTTTTTGGATGAACTTACCGTCTCTTGGTGCACGACCATCGGCTACTACGATGAAGTAGAACGGTCTTTTTTTACTACCGTGTCTTTGTAGTCTCATTTTTACTGCCATGTTAAATAGAAATTTATAGGCGTTAAGAAATATTGTTAAGGGTTGCAAATATAGGCATTTAGACTGATTTTGAGGCTAAAAAACCTAAAAATGACCTAAAATTCGGTTAAAACTACCTTTTCATACCCGGAAAACGACCACCCATTGGCATGTTATTCATCGTTTTCATCATTTGTTTCATCTGATCAAACTGCTTCATAAAGGCGTTCACCTCGGCCAAATCTTTGCCAGCACCTTTTGCAATCCGCTGTTTTCTACTTGGCGTGAGGGAATCGGGATTGGCGCGCTCAAAAGGAGTCATTGATTTGATCATGGCTTCAATACCCACAAATGCGTTGTCGTTAATGTCTACATCTTTGATGGCTTTACCAACACCTGGTATCATGCCCATCAAATCTTTAATGTTACCCATTTTTTTAATTTGCTGCAACTGCGTTAGAAAATCCTGAAAATCAAATTGATTTTTTTTGATTTTCTTTTCTAATTTTTTTGCTTCGACTTCATCAAATTGTGCCTGTGCTTTTTCAACAAGTGACGTAATATCACCCATACCCAAAATACGCTGCGCCATACGGTCAGGATAAAAGATATCGAGCGTATCTAATTTTTCACCACTACTTACAAACTTAATGGGTTTGTTAACCGTGTATTTAATAGTGAGTGCGGCACCACCTCTTGTGTCACCATCTAATTTAGTAAGAACTACACCTGTAAAATCGAGTCGGTCATTAAATGCTTTTGCAGTGTTTACAGCATCTTGTCCGGTCATGGAATCTACTACAAATAAAATTTCGGTAGGATTCACGGCGTCCTTGATGGCAGCCACTTCTAGCATCATTGCTTCATCTACCGCTAAACGGCCCGCCGTATCAATTACAACAACATTTTTATTGTTTGCTCTTGCGTGCGCAATGGCCGCTTTTGCAATGGCAACAGGATCGGTATTACCTACTTCCGAATATAATTCTACACCCACTTGTGCTGCCAATACACCGAGCTGATCAATGGCCGCTGGACGATATACATCCGCTGCAACAAGTAAGGGAGATTTACCTAATTTATTTTTTAAATGATTTGCAAGCTTCCCAGTAAAAGTTGTTTTACCACTACCTTGTAAACCGGCAATTAAAATTACTGCTGGATTGCCAACTGCATTAAATGTTGCAGCTTCTCCGCCCATCAATTCGGTGAGTTCATCTTGCACAATTTTTACCATCAATTGTCCAGGGCTCACTGCGTTGATTACTTTTTGACCAACGGCTTTGTCCCTTACTTTTTCGGTAAACTCTTTGGCTATTTTGAAGTTAACGTCGGCATCTATAAGCGCACGTCTAATATCTTTAATGGTATTCGCAATATTGAGGTCATTGATGCGCGATTCCCCCTTTAAATTCTTAAATGCACTTTCTAATTTTTCCGATAATCCTTGAAACATAACAGTTTGATTTTCGCTGATAAATCCTGCCAATAATGGCTCGGGCTGCAAATATAGGTTGAACTGAAACTAATTTTAACCATTTTTTGACAAGTATTTGCAAAAGTTACACAGGCCAGATATTATTACATCTAATTGATTATCAATAATATATACAATAATTTAGGAATGCTATCAAGTATTTACCGCAGATATACACGCGTGGTATAAAAAAACATTTGGCGGGGTTAGATTATTTAATATTATTGCGTGACTACAAGGGTAGTAAAATAGAGAAAGAAATGAGTAAGAAGCAATTATTTTCAATAGAATTTCCAGTGAGATGTTCTCCCGGTATTTTATTCGAGTTTTTATCAACGCCTACCGGTTTACAAGAGTGGTTCGCCGACAAAGTGGACGAATGGGATGGTGAATTTAGTTTTTCATGGGGTGGTGGTGAACCAGATAAAGCACAAGTCATTGAAAAGGAGCAAGATAAATTTATAAAGTACCAATGGCTTCATTCCGAAAAAAATGAATACTTCGAATTCAGAATAGAAAAAACAGAAATTTCAAACCAAACGGTTTTGACTATCAAAGATTTCGCTGAAAAAAATGAAATCAAAGATCAAAGTCAACTTTGGGAATACCAAGTGAAAGAACTGTTTCACAGACTAGGTGCCTAGGTTTCCATTTTCCCTGCGCCTGCTTCGTATCAAAAGTTATTTTATCAAGAACCCTGCAGCGCTTTGATTAAAAAATTAGACATACTCATTATTCGTTCTTTTATTGGACCGTTTATTGGTGCTTTTCTAATTTCATTGTTTGTACTCACCATGCAATTTTTTTGGTTGTACATCGATGATTTAGTGGGTAAAGGATTAGACCTACCTACCCTACTTTATTTAATTGGCCTTGTTACCTTATCATGGGTGCCCGTGGCACTTCCACTCGCACTCCTTTTTTCTTCCATCATGACTTTTGGAAATTTAGGAGAGTCGTTTGAGCTTGTGGCGATTAAAGCAGCTGGCATTCCACTCGTTCGGTTTATGCGCCCACTGGTTGTTATCACTGTTTTTTTAAGTGGCCTTGCATTTTTATTTGCCAATAATATTATTCCCGTAACACAGCTAAAATTAGCGACCCTCAAATTTGATATCATTGTAGCAAAGCCTGCCATAGACATCAAAGAAGGCGTTTTTTATGATAAGCTTGATGGCTACGTTATCAAATTAGGTAGAAAAGAAAAAAATGATAGTGTTATTCATGACATTGTTTTATTTGAAAAAAATTACAGTTTACAAGATAATGTACTCTTTGCCGAAAGCGGGATCATGCGCGTTACAAAAGATAAAAAATATTTAGAGTTTATTTTAAAAAATGGATGGCGTTACGAAGAGAGAGGCGTGAGAGGCACGCCAAAAACAGAATTTATACGACTCGGTTTTAAAACCTATAAAAAAATATTTGACCTTAAAAGTTTTCAGCTTAAAAAAAGTGGCGATAGTAGTTTTTACGATCCAAAAATGTTAAGCGTAAGACAGCTTAATACGGCCATAGATTCTATCAATAACGTTGATAGCATCTATACCGCCAGAACCCGTAAAGAAGTGAACCCCTATATCCGTTTTACACGCTATACCACCGATACCGGATGGACACTAAAAGCAGCAGCAAAAGCAAGTATCAAAAAAAATTATAAAGATTTTGATGAAGCCATCCCCGATTCTATACAAAACGAATGCATCGAAGGCGCTTCCAATCAAGTAACAGGTATTAAAAATAATGTGAACTACCTAGCCGTTGATTATCAAGAACGTCAAACCACCCTACAACTCCATCAAATTGAATGGCACCGGAAGTTTACTTTATCGGCGGCATGCCTCGTACTTTTTTTAATTGGCGCGCCACTAGGTTCCATTATTAGAAAAGGTGGTCTTGGTACGCCACTCGTTTTTGCCATTATCTTTTTTGTGATTTTCCACCTCTTTAATACGTTTGGAGAAAAGTTTGTGAAATCGGCGCAACTAAGTCCACTTATGGGCATGTGGCTTTCTACCTTTATTTTACTTCCGATCAGCATTTTTTTAGTGGTAAAAGCAATGGCAGACGCACAACTGTTTAACCAAGAATATTACTACAGGCTGTTTACCAAAATTCGTGCCTATACCCGCAAGTTTTAAAGTAACTTTAGGTACCTAAATTTTAATGCCATGTTAGCGCAAGAATCAAACAAAAATTCTAGACGAAGTTTTATTGGTACCACGGTTAAAGCAGCTATGGTAACTGCACTAACGGGTAGTCAGTTAAACGCCCTAGCTTCCACTAATAAAGTATTGCCAATATTAGCGCCTGCCGTATCGCCAGTAGTTGTTGGCACATCGTTTACACAACTTCCCTTACCCTATGCGTATACTGCACTAGAGCCTTTTATTGATGCGCTCACCATGGAAATTCATTACAGCAAACATGCGGCAGGTTATGCAAAAAATGTACAAGACGCAGCTGCTGCCGAAAACGTAAACACCAATAGCAATCTAGAAGATGTTTTACAAAAAATAAGTGGCTATTCTGCTAAAATGCGCAACAATGCAGGTGGTCATTATAACCACGAGCTTTTTTGGAATTGCATGAAAGCCGCCCCAGGTGGCGCTCCTACAGGAACATTTGCTACCGCTATCAATAATAGCTTTGGATCATTGGAAGCATTTAAAACGCAGTTTGCAGACGCTGCAAAAAATAGATTTGGAAGTGGATGGGCATGGCTTGTTGTTGGCGCTGATAAAAAACTAGCCATTGGCTCTACCGCCAATCAAGACAACCCACTCATGGATGTAAGTACTTTTAAAGGTTTTCCATTACTTGGCATCGACGTTTGGGAACACGCTTACTATTTAAAATATCAAAACAAAAGAGCCGATTATATTACCGCTTGGTTTAACCTAGTTAACTGGGATTTTGTAGCAGCCAGATACGAAAAAGCCATACAATAAATAGATAACAATGAAAGTAACAACAAATTGGGTGAGTCATTTGGCATTTGATGCCAGTTCAGAAACGGGACAAACCATAAGACTAGACACTACTATCGAAAATGGAAGTTTAGATTCAGGCATGGGGCCCAAAAAATTAATGTTGGCATCACTTTGTGGCTGCAGCGGTATTGATGTTGTTGAAATACTCAACAAAATGAAAGTCCCATTTACAAAACTAAGTATCGAAGCTTCTGCAGCACAAACAGATACCATTCCAAAAGTATTTTCAGTTATTCACATGGTCTATAAAGCAGATGTAGATGAATCACAATTAGATCAATTTAAAAGAGCCGTAAGTTTAAGTCACGAAAAGTATTGTGGCGTTTCTGCGATGCTCGCTAAAACATGTCCCATACATTATACCCTAGAACGCATTTAAATAGGTTTTAAAAACGCATTTGTGAAATTAGCGAAAGAGAATTTTAAAGTTCAAATTTTCATTACAAGCTTAGGCGTGCTGCTACTAGCTGTAAAAACAGTGGCCTACTTTGTAACGCATTCACTTTCGGTATTAACAGATGCACTAGAAAGCATTGTAAATGTAGTGGCCGGTTTTATTGGCCTCTATAGTTTATATGTGGCAGCTAAACCAAAAGATGTAGACCACCCTTATGGGCACGGCAAAGCAGAGTTTATTTCGGCAGCCGCAGAAGGCACGCTAATTATTGCAGCGGGTTTATTAATCATTTACGAAACCCTCGCAAATTTTTTTACCAACCAGCCCTTACATGCACTAGATACTGGTTTATGGCTAGTGAGCGTAACAGCTGTTATCAATTATTTTGCTGGAGCTGTATGTATTAAAATTGGTCAAAAAAATAAATCGTTGGCGCTTCAAGCAAGTGGCAAGCATTTGCAAATTGACACCTACTCTACCCTTGCCATTGTTGCGGGCATTGCTGCTATGCTTATTTGGAAAGTATACTGGATAGATAAAATTATTGCACTAGGCATGAGCCTACTTATTATTTACAACGGCTACAAAATACTAAGGTCTTCGTTTGCAGGTATCATGGATGAAGCCGACCTCGATTTATTAAATAATTTTATTGCGGTACTCAATAAAAACAAAGTAGAAAACTGGATTGACCTACATAACTTACGCGTGATTAAATACGGCAGCCTATTACACATCGATTGTCATTTAACCGTGCCTTGGTACTTGAATGTACACGAAGCACACCGCGAAATAGACAGCCTATCGGATTTGATCAAATCACATTTTGGCGACTCCATTGAATTATTTGTCCATACCGATGGGTGCCTTGCTATTAGCTGTGGCATTTGCAATAAAAATTGCCCCGAAAGACAGGCCACATTTGAAAAGAAACTAACTTGGACCCTCGATAACATCTTATCAGATAAAAAACATCAATTAGAAACTTAGAAAACACATCATATGCAAGTTTGGAAAGATTATCAAGAAAAAAACAAAGACCGTTTTTTAGAAGAATTATTAGCATTACTACGCATACCTAGTGTAAGTGCTAGAACCGAAAATAAAGATGACATGCTTACCTGCGCGGAAGCTGTTAAAAAAAGTTTAGTAGATGCAGGCGCTACAACAGCAACTATTTATCCGACAGAGGGGCACCCGATTGTGTACGCCGAAAAAATAATTGACCCGGCACTTCCTACCGTACTTGTTTACGGACATTATGATGTGCAACCTGCAGATCCGCTAGAACTATGGAACAGCGGACCTTTTGACCCCGTTATCAAAGATGGTAAAATTTATGCACGTGGTTCTGCCGATGATAAAGGACAATTTTACATGCACGTAAAAGCCCTTGAAACCATGGTGCAAACGGGAACACTTACGACCAATATTAAATTTTTGATAGAAGGTGAAGAAGAAGTAGGCAGTCCTAATTTGGCCACTTTTGTAAAAGCCAATAAAGCTTTACTTGACGCAAACGTTATTTTAATTAGTGATACATCTATGCTAAGTATGGAAAATCCATCTATTGATATTGGCGTGCGCGGATTAAGTTACATTGAGGTAGAAGTAACAGGACCTAATAGAGATTTACATAGTGGTGTATATGGTGGCGCTGTTGCTAACCCTATTACCATGCTTTCTAAAATGATTGCTTCTTGCCACGATGAAAACAACCATATTACCATTCCTGGTTTTTATGACGACGTTGTTGAATCATCAGATATTGAAAGAGCTAAAATGGCGGAAGCCCCTTTTAATGCCAATGAATATGCGAAAGATTTAGGCGTTTCCGAACTATGGGGTGAAAAAGGATACAGCAGTAATGAAAGAACGGGTATTAGACCTACACTAGAAGTAAACGGCATATGGGGTGGCTACACTGGTGAAGGTGCTAAAACAGTACTTCCTTCAAAAGCATTTGCAAAAATTTCATGTAGACTGGTTCCCAATCAATCGTCACAAAAAATTACCGAAAAAATTATCAACTACTTTACGTCTATTGCGCCAGCAGGTATAACTGTAAAAGCAGCAGAACACCATGGTGGTGAGCCTTATATGACACCTATCCATTCTTCAGCATACCAAGCTGCTGCAAGTGCGATTACTGCAACGTTTGGCAAAGAGCCTATTCCTGTAAGAGGTGGAGGTAGCATACCTATTTGTGCATTGTTTGAAAAAGAACTAGGCCTTAAAATTGTATTCATGGGCTTTGGACTCGACAGTGATAATTTACACAGTCCCAACGAAAAATTTGACATCGTCAATTTTTACAAAGGCATTGAAACCATTCCTTACTTTCACCAGTTTTATGCAAGCAGCAAGTAAAGAAAAATTACGTATTGATAAATACCTCTGGGCTATTCGGTTGTTTAAAACAAGAAGCCAAGCGGGTGATGCTTGCAGTAAGGGTAAAGTAAAATGTAATGGAGATAATGTAAAAGCAGCCAAAGTGGTAAACCTAGGTGATGTATACGACGTTAAAACAGAAGCGCGCAGGTGGGTGGTAAAAGTAACAGGCTTATTAGAAAAAAGAGTACAATACCCCGAAGCTATTTTACATTATGAAGATCAAACACCTCCAGAAGAACTAGACCACGTTGCCTACCAAGCGGCTTCGTATCAAACCGGAAAACGTTTGAGTAAAATAGGAAGACCTACCAAAAAACAACGCAGGGATATTGAGGGTTTTATGGAATAAAAAATAAAGCATGTTAAAAATTGATATTTTATCGGTACTGCCTGAATTATTGGAAGGTCCTTTTGCGCACAGTATTATAAAACGTGCACAGGAAAAAGGACTGTTACAAGTAAACGTGCATAGCCTACGTAAGTGGGCCATTAATAAACATGGCCAAATAGATGACTATCAGTATGGCGGTGGTGCAGGCATGGTTATTGTATGCGAAACACTTGCCAACGCCATTGACGAATTGCAAGCACCTGCACCTTACGATGAAATTATTTTTATGACACCCGATGGTGTTAGGTTTAACCAAAGTGCCGCCAATCAATTATCAATGAAAGGCAATATTTTAATTATTTGCGGTCACTACAAAGGCATCGATGAACGTATCAGAAAACAGTACGTTACACAGGAAATTTCTATTGGTGATTATGTACTTAGTGGTGGAGAACTAGCAGCAGCAGTAGTTGTAGACGCAGTAGGCCGTTTAATTCCAGGGGTTTTAAATGACGAAACTTCGGCCCTCACCGATTCTTTTCAAGATAATTTATTAGCACCACCGGTATATACCAGACCTTCAGAATTTAGAGGTGATAAAGTGCCAGATATTCTCTTACAAGGTGATCCTAAAAAAGTAGAAGCCTGGAGATACGAACAATCGGTGCAGCGTACAAAAGCACGCCGCCCCGATTTGTTAGATGAATAATTTAATTTTTTTTTATTTATTTGATGCCAATTACTGGCACCATTTTTTCGTGAATCATTTGATTGAGTGCTTTAAGATCAGAAGCCATCACTGCTTTTAAACTGTTTAAAGCGGTATCTGACTGCGCAGCTAAATCTGCAAATGCTTCTTTAGCTTGTTTGCTTGGCGCTGTTTGACCACTTGCCACCACATTAAAGAGTCCTGCAATTTTATCATTTAATCGAATTGGATAATTGAGTACGTCTTGACCACTTTTTGCTTTTGTTTGGTACAAAGTTTCTTCGATACCAGTTATTTTTTTAACCACCGAATCAGCAAAGGCTTTTAATTCTTTTTGTCCATCTAATTTTCCAGTAAACTCATTTACTTGGGTACGCACAGCTCTAATATCTTTAATTGCTTTTTGAATTTCAGAGAACTTATCACGCACACTTAATAAGAAGGCAGTTTGATCATCAAGGTCTGCTTCTGTCGCTGCATAATTAGGGTTGGGCTTAATTACAAATGGAACCAGCACCGTATCTTTTTGGAATACAAAACGAGCAGTATATTTTCCAGGAGCCGCTTTAACGTTACCAACGCCACCATTCCATAAAATTAATCCGTCTAGGCGCTCTGCTGCAGGATAATTCATATCCCATTCAAACTGATTGATACCTTCCGTAAATTCAATTTTATCTTGAGGGTCTTTTGCGCTTTTACTAAACGTTCTAATCACTTTATTTTTCTTGTCTAACACCGCAACAGAAAATTTACTACTGTCGGTTACACCTTTTAAATAGTAATGTATTACAGATCCAAGTGCTGGATTGGCGCCCATATTGGCTGCCATACCACCACCAAAGCCACCACGTCTTCTACCACCACCTTCCGATCTTACCACCGGATTGGCATCAAAAACATGGATATTTTTAGCATAATTAGCTACTTGGTGTTGTTGAACAAGGCCTAAATCATCAATGATCCAGAATGCTCTACCCTGGGTAGCCACAATCAAATCATTTTCTTTGATGGTTAAATCGGTGATAGGTGTTTCAGGTAAATTAAGCTGAAACTTTTTCCAATTGGCACCATCATCAAAAGAAATATACATACCAAACTCGGTACCTGCATATAATAAACCGGCACGCTTATGATCGGCACGAAGAGCTCTTGTAAAATGCATTGGGTCGATACCTGCTGTAATTTTTTTCCAAGTTTTACCGTAGTCTTCTGTTTTAAAAATATACGGTGCGTAATCGTCTAGCTTGTATTTCGTACCCACAAAATAAGCAGTACCTTTTTTAAACGGATCTGTTTCGATACAGTTCCACATCATTTGCTTTCCTGCTTCCCCCGGTGTTACATTCTCCCAATTTTTTCCGCCGTCTTTACTTACGTGAATAAGTCCATCATCACTACCTGTCCATAATAAATCTTTTTCCAACACCGACTCTGCAGCTGTAAAAATGGTACAATAATATTCTACTGATGTATTGTCTTTGGTGATGGGACCACCACTTGGTCCTTGCTTCGTTTTATCGTTGGTGGTTAAATCTGGACTAATCATATCCCAAGATTTTCCTTCATTTTCTGTGGCAAATAAATGGTTACCCGCCGTGTATAATTTTTTAGGATTGTGCGGACTAAAAAATATAGGGAAGTTCCATTGGAATCTATATTTTAACACGTCAGCCCCTGCTCCCATTGGATTATCAGGCCACACATTGATGGCTCTGTTTTCTCCGGTGCGGTGATCCAGACGAGACAAATAGCCGCCATAATTACCACCATACACCACGTCTGGGTTTAAAGGATCTGCAACTACAAATCCACTCTCTGCACCCGCTGTAGATTCCCAATCTTTATCGGAAATACCAGCGCCAGATGTTCTACTTTTTATTCTGATGGTAGAATTATCTTGCTGCGCACCAAGTATGCGGTACGGATATGAATTATCAGTACTCACTCTATAAATTTGAGCAGTTGGTTGGTTGTTTTCGGTACTCCAATTGTTACCGCCGTCAAAACTAACTTGCGCACCACCATCATCAGCTACAATCATACGGCTTGGATTTTTTGGATCAATCCATAAATCGTGGTGATCGCCATGCTGTGTGTTTACGCCCGAAAATGTTCGGCCGCCATCGTTACTACGCATAAAATTTACATTGAGCGCATACACTAAATTTTCGTTGGTAGGTGACACAAATACTTTACTATAATACCATGCACGCTGGCGAATATTATTATCGCTACTGGTTAATGTCCAAGTTGCGCCAGCGTCATTACTTACAAACATACCACCTGCCGCATTTTCTACAATCGTATACAATTTATCGGTATTAGAAGGCGCTACTGCAACGCCTACGATACCCCAAACACCTTTAGGAAGGCCTTTGTTTTGCGATATATTTACCCAAGTATCACCACCATCGGTACTCTTGTATAAACCTGATCCTTCACCACCACTTTCCATGCTATGTGGTGTTCTTTGCACACGCCACATACCCGCATATAGTACAGATGGGTTACCTGGGTCCATCACTAAATCGGAACAACCCGTTTGGTTGTTTACAAATAAAGCTTGCTTCCACGTTTTACCACCATCGGTGGTTTTATAAACACCACGCTCAGGGTTTGGTCCAAATAAATGACCCACCACTGCTGCCCAAACCGTGTTTGGATCACGCGGGTGTACAATCACTCTAATAATATGACGGCCTTCTTTTAAACCAATATTGGTAAATGTTTTTCCGCCATCATTTGAACGCCACATACCACCCAAACCCTCTGCCACATTACCTCTCATGGTATTCTCACCTTCTCCTACATAGATTATATTTTCGTCGGAAGGTGCTACTGCAATAGCGCCAATATTTCCGCCAATTTTTTTATCACTCAAATTTTTCCAGTTACTACCACCATCAACGGTTTTCCATAAACCACCACCGGTAGCCCCAAAATAAAAGGTATTGTTATTTACATAACTGCCAGCTACAGCAGCACTTCTACCACCTCTAAAAGGTCCAACTAATCTATATTTTACTTCTGAAAATAAAATAGAGTCTGGACTTTGCGTAGTTGCAACAGGGCTTGTAACAGCCGCTTTTTTTGTCGTGGATTTTTGGGCAATCACCGCTGTTGTGGTACTAAAACCTATCAGCAAAATGGCCGCTAATACAAAATGTAGTTTTTTCATATACGTTTAAATTGGATGAGTAATTTACTACTCATTTTCCTTACCAAAAAATTGAATTGAGTAAGGATTAAAGCTTAGGCTTCTATTGTACCTTAGTGCCCTCATGAGCAGTACCCAACCCTATTCCATTACCGGCAACCTAGTAGACATCCCTAATAAGCAGATCTACGGGGCAACCCTTTGGATCGAAGACGGCCATATCAAGCGTATTGAGGCTAGTAGTGAACCTATTAACCCAGCGCTGCCCTATATCATGCCCGGATTTATTGATAGTCATGTGCATATAGAAAGTAGCATGCTCGTGCCTTCCGAATTTGCCAGACTCGCGGTTCTCCATGGAACCATTGGGACCATTAGCGACCCGCACGAAATTGCCAATGTTTGTGGGGTAGCTGGCGTGGAGTTCATGATTGAAAATGGAAAGCAAACCCCCTTTAAATTTTTCTTTGGCGCACCAAGTTGTGTGCCTGCTACTATTTTTGAAACGGCTGGTGCCGAGGTGAATGAAAATGAAGTGGACGCATTACTATCAAGACCGGAAATTTATTATTTATCTGAAATGATGAATTTTCCGGGCGTACTACATAGCGATCCGGTAGTGATGGCAAAAATAAAATCGGCACAAAAACACAATAAGCCAGTAGATGGTCATGCACCCGGATTAAGTGGCGAGGCTGCAAAAAAATATATTGATGCCGGTATCAGTACCGATCATGAATGTTTTACCATCGAAGAAGCTTTAGAAAAATTAGAATACGGTATGCACATTTTAATTAGAGAAGGAAGTGCTGCCAAAAATTTTGAAGCCCTCTATTCAATTATTGATACGCATACAAACAAAGTGATGTTATGCAGTGATGACAAACATCCAGATAGTTTAGCTGCAGGTCATATCAATACCATTTGCGCAAGAGCGGTAGCAAAAGGACTTGATCTTTTTAATATTTTGCAAACCGCATGTATCAATCCAGTAAAGCATTACAAGCTTCCAGTAGGTTTATTAAACCCGGCTGATCCCGCCGATTTTATTTTGGTAAAAGACCTTGTACATTTTGAAGTAAGTAGTACGTATATTAACGGCGAATTAGTTGCTGAGAATGGCATTTCAAAAATTAATAGTGTCCCCATAACTGCTATTAATAATTTTGATTGCAAAAAAATTAAACCTGCAATATTAGTAGTTCCAGAAAATGAGTACCCCAATAAAAACGGTCTTATTCCTGTTATTGAAGCGCTCGATGGGCAACTCATTACGAACAAATTAATGCTTAGCGGCACTTTACAAAATGGCAACTGGGTAACGGATACCACAAATGATATTTTAAAAATAGTAGTAGTCAATAGATACCATCCGGCTCCCATTGCAAAAGCATTTATCAAAAATTTTGGTTGTACAAAAGGCGCTATTGCATCGAGTGTAGCACACGATAGCCATAACATTGTTGCGGTGGGTGTAGATGATGAAAGTATTACAGCTGCCATCAATTTGGTGATTGAAGCAGGAGGTGGTGTGAGTGTCTTTACTGGAGCAATGGAAACAGATTCGAGCAAAGTACTACCACTTCCGGTAGCGGGTTTAATGAGCGCCGCCGATGGCTTTGAAGTTGCCGCTATGTATACCGAAATAGACTTAGAAGCCAAAGCCCTAGGATCCTTACTAGTGGCGCCTTTTATGACACTTAGTTTTATGGCATTACTGGTGATTCCACATTTAAAACTGAGCGATAAAGGCCTATTTAATGGCGACGATTTTAATTTTGACATATTTTAAGCTTTCAAATACCTTTGACCCATGGTAGTAAATTTAAGTGCAGCACATAGTTTGGTAAGCAATTGGATTGCTGAATTAAGAGATGTCAACGTACAAAACGACCGCATGCGTTTTAGAAGAAACCTAGAACGTATTGGAGAAATTGCTGCCTACGAAATCAGTAAAGAACTACCATCTATAGTAGTAGAAACAAAAACACCCCTTGGTACGCACCAGAGCAAAGTGCTTGCACAGCAACCCGTGCTTGCAACAATTTTAAGAGCTGGCCTTCCCATGCATAATGGCCTACTTAATTATTTTGATAAGGCAGACAACTCTTTTATTTCGGCATACCGCAAACACCACCCGGATGGTAGTTTCGAAATTTGTTTAGAATACATGAGTTGCCCCTCACTTGATAACCGCATTGTTATTATTGCAGACCCTATGCTTGCAACAGGCGCTTCCATTATTAAAACCATTGAGCACATGAAAAGCGAAGGCAACCCTGCAGCTTTTTATGTGGTAGTAGCCATTGCCAGTTCCGTTGGTATTGCAGCCATCGAAGCTGCCTGTGGTACAAATGTTAAAATTTGGTGCGGCGATATTGATGATGAGCTTACTGCAAAGGGATACATTGTTCCAGGGCTTGGCGACGCAGGCGATTTAGCATTTGGCACCAAAAGTCAGGCCTAAGAATTAATTGTTTACGTTAACTTGCAGATACATTGCGGTACGTAATTTTCATATCAATTGTTTGTTGTTCCTGTTTTTCGCTTACCTCCGTAAGCGCGCAGGATCCCCATTTTTCGCAATTTTTTGCATCACCACTTACCATCAACCCAGCATTCACTGGAAAATTTGATGGGAATTATAGAATTGCATCCAACCACCGTAACCAGTGGCCAACCATTAATAACGCATTTATAACCACTACTGGATCATTTGATGCCAAACTGTTGCAAAAAAGTTTGAACGAAAATGATAGTTGGGGCATTGGCTTTACAGGTTATTCCGACAACCATGCAAATGGTGCACTAAAATTTAATTACGCCAGTTTTTCTACCGCTTACCACAAAGGTGTTGATGAAGACAACAATACACAAATTGGTTTTGGCTTTCAAATAACGCAGGCGAATATGCTGGTGAATACCAATCAAATTAAATTTGAAGACCAATTAACAAACGCTGGCTTTACAGGTATCACTACCGAATTATTTAGCGCTCCATCGCTTACTGCAAATTATACAACAGTTAATGCGGGGCTATTACTCAACGGAACTATAGGCGAACAAAATAATTATTACATAGGGCTTAGTATGTACCACCTGAATAGACCTAAACAATCATTTTTAGGCGCCAATTATAGTGTAAGTCCACGTTTTACGGTACATGGAGGTGGTTATTTTTATATGGGAACTAATGCCACCCTGCATGTTAGCGCTATTCACCAAATGCAAGGCGGTACGCAAGAAACCATTATGGGTGGTGCACTACAAATAAGTAGCGATCCAGAAAATGACCGAGCTCCTAGTATTTATATTGGCAGCTGGATGCGTTTAAAAGACGCCATCATCCCTTATGTAGGGATCGAATTCAATGATTTTAGAATTGGTGCTACCTATGACATCAATAATAGCTTATTAAAAACGGCATCTCAAAAAATGGGGGGCATCGAATTTTCACTTATTTATACCAGAAGACCCAGAACAGATAAACCCATTATTTGTCCGAAGTTTTAATTGTAGTTGGTTAACTTTACAATAAACAATCTCTATTGCTTAAAGACCTTATCATAGCATTTGTTTCCTACATTAAAGCCCACCAGTTTATCGTAAAACATAAACTCTGGAAATGGATTTTAATTCCAGGTATTATCTATACCGTACTCTTTTTTGTGGCACTCAATTTATTTACCAGCACGGCAAGTGATTTTATTGTTTGGATGACATTAAAATCGGGTCTAAAAGCCTGGATGGATAGCCTTACCAACAGTTTTGCCGGATTTTTATTTGTGGTGGGTAGCACCCTGGTTTGGTTCATGATTTTACTTTTTTACTTCTCGCTATTCAAATATTTATTTTTAATTGTAGGCGCTCCACTATTTGCATATTTATCTGAAAAAACAGCTAACATTTTAGAAGGGAAAGAATACCCATTTGTATTTAAAACCTTTATTAAGCAGGCCATAAGAGGCATGTATATCGCAGTAAGAAACAGTTTATGGCAAACCGTATACCTACTTACCATTTTAATTATTTGCCTCATTCCAATTGTTGGTTGGTTTACGCCTTTTATGGTGCTACTTATTGAATGTTATTACTTAGGATTTTCTATGCTCGATTATAGTATGGAAAGAAAAAATAAAACAGCACAAGAAAGCATCTTTTTTATAGGTAGCAATAAAGGCCTTGCCATTGGCAATGGAATTATATTTTATATGCTTCAT
>CAMDLR010000013.1 GCA_945901845.1 Sediminibacterium ginsengisoli
GAACAGGAAAATTTAGGCGATTCTATTAATACCGATTTTTGGGAAAGTTCACCAGCTATTAGCCCCGACAAACGCGTCTTATATTTTAGTAGCAACAGACCCGGCGGATACGGTGGTGCCGATTTGTATGTGGGTTATTTAAAACCAAATGGACGCTGGACCGAAGCCGTAAATATGGGGCCGAGTGTAAACACAGCAGGTGATGAACTCGCTCCATTTATTCATGCCGATAATCAAACACTTTATTTTATCTCGGACGGCCTACCTGGTTATGGCGGATCCGATTTATTTGTACTCAAAAAATTATCAAATGGAAAATGGGGCACACCAGAAAATATGGGCTACCCAATAAATACGATCGAAAACGAAGGTAGTTTAGCTGTTGCCGCAGACGGCTACACTGCTTACTACGCAAGCGATAGAGAAGATAGCAGGGGTGGCCTCGATATTTATTCTTTTACACTTCCTACACATGCAAGGCCTTATAAAACCATTTATATAAAAGGGAATATCACAGATCTTCTAACAAAAAAAGGATTGCCTGCTAATTTAGAATTAACAGACAATGCCTCAGGTACTATTATCAATAAAGTACAAACCGACGAACTCGGACATTATTTTATTACACTCCCCGAGGGAAAAGATTACACATTTACGGTTAATAGAAAAGGATATTTATTTTATTCGAGTGCGTATGCATTATCAACTGCAGCGCCTGATAGTACCTACATTAAAAATATTGCTTTAGAACCCATTAAATTGGCTTCTAATTTTGTGTTCACACAAGTATTATTTGACAACAATAGTTACGCACTCTTACCAGCCTCTTTACCAGAATTAAATAAACTGGTTCAAATATTAGAAGAGAACCCGGGCATGCATATACAAATTAGTGGTCACACAGATAATATTGGTAAAGCCGCCGATAATCTAACACTCTCTACAAATAGAGCAAAGGCCATTGTGCAATATGTATCGGGCAGAGGCGTTGCTACTGATAGGCTTACCTACAAAGGGTTTGGCAGTACCGAGCCCATTGCCACCAATGCAACACAAGAAGGGCGTGCACTTAACAGACGCACTAGTTTTACGATTACGAAGTTGTAAGTTGCGCGCGCGTTGTTGCGGGTGTTGCGCGTTATGCTGCGCATATTTTCTAGTACTACTACTGATTTTTGTTTGAACGCTTTGCGTGAGCTTGCACTATAATGGACACACAAATTGCAGACAACGAACTACGTTACCAAATTGCACTCACACAAATTGAATCGATAGGGCCAAGCCTTGCCAAACATTTACTGGAACATTTTGGAACAGCGAGCGGGGTATTTAATGCTTCTAAAAAAGATTTATTAGACATCGAATATTTTGGCAATTATCGCGCCGAAAAAATTATACGGTTCAATAATTTTACGGCCGCCGATGAAGAGGTTTGTTTTGTAAAAAAACATGGTATCACGCCCTTATTTATTAATGCGGCGGGCTACCCAAAAAAATTAGCCGCCTGCACCGATGCACCCATCATAGTCTACTATAAGGGCAATGCACCCATCAATCAAACCCGCATCATTAGTATTGTTGGCACCAGGCTGCCCACCACTTATGGTAAATGGCTTACGCGTTTAATTGTTGAGGAGCTCGCACCCTACCAGCCGCTTATTATTAGTGGACTCGCTTATGGTATTGATGTAACCGCGCATCAAACAGCACTTGATTGTAATTTGCAAACAGTGGGCGTGCTCGCGCATTCGCTCGCTACCATTTATCCGGCGGCACACCAACATATTGCAAAAGATATTATAGCAAGTGGCGGCCTATTAACGGAACTCTCCTCTACGGCACGCATCGAAAAATTTAATTTTCCAAAACGAAACCGCATCGTAGCGGGTTTATCAGATGCAACCATTGTAATTGAAACAGAAACTAAAGGCGGCAGTATGATCACCGCAAATCTTGCCTTTGATTATGACAGACAAGTGTTTGCCTGCCCCGGAAAAATTACCGATAAAAAAAGCAGTGGCTGCTTGCGGCTCATTCAAACGCATAAAGCGGCCTTACTAGATTCTGTAAGCACTTTTATTGAAGCACTGGGTTGGGCGCCCATCGCCACAAAGCAAATAGCCCCTAAAGTGCAGCAAAACTTAACAGATCCTGAAAAAACAATTCTTGCCATCCTTGACCATCAAATTCCCGTTTCAATTGATGAAATTTACCTTAAAAGCATGCTCCCCAACGCTGTTTTAGCGGGTAGCCTGCTCAATTTAGAGCTCTACGGCCTAATTGGAGCCCTTCCGGGCAAAACCTACCTACGGCTACTGGGCTAAATCATTTTTTTGGCGGAAATATAGGTATCCTATTATCTTTGCACATGGCAACAAGAAATACAAAGACCGCCAACAAGGCAACAAGTTCTAGATTATTTGGAGAAGGGCTAACGTTCGATGACGTTTTACTCATGCCAGCCTACTCCGAAATTTTACCAAGAGACACCGATATCCGCTCTCAACTTACAAAGTCAATCACGCTTAATGTACCGATGTTATCCGCCGCAATGGATACCGTTACAGAAGCCAACCTAGCTATCGCGCTCGCACGCGAAGGCGGTATTGGTATTTTACACAAAAATATGAGCATCGACAAACAAGCCGAGCAAGTAAGACGTGTAAAAAGAAGTGAAAGCGGTATGATTGTTGACCCGATCACCCTTTTAGTGGACGCCACCATTGGTGACGCATTAAAATTAATGCGCGATAATAAAATTGGCGGTATTCCAATTGTAGATGCCGGACAAAAATTAGTAGGTATTTTAACCAACAGAGATTTGCGTTTTGAAACAGACAAAAAACGTAAAGTAAAAGAAGTAATGACTAAAGAAAATTTAGTGATTGCACCAGAAGGTACCGACTTAAAAAAAGCAGAAATTATTTTACGCAAACATAAGATCGAAAAATTACCCGTTGTAAACAAACAAGGTAAGCTCATTGGTCTTATTACCTACCGCGATATTTTACAACTACGCAATTTTCCAAACGCCGTAAAAGATGGCATAGGACGTTTACTAGTGGGTGCCGCACTTGGCATCACTTCCGATTTAATGGATAGAGCCGCTGCTTTACAATATGTAGGTGTAGACGTGGTAACACTCGATAGCGCACACGGACATAGCAAAGGTGTTATTGAAGCACTTAAAGCACTACGCAAAAATTTTAAAGGACTACAAATTATAGCTGGTAATGTGGGTACGGCAGAAGGCGCCCTTGCGCTTGCCGCAGCCGGCGCCGACTGCGTTAAGGTGGGCATAGGGCCCGGTTCTATTTGCACCACACGTATTGTAGCGGGTGCAGGTGTTCCGCAGCTTACGGCCATCATAGAAGCCAGCATGGTCCTAAAATCTAAGGGGATCCCGGTTATTGCAGATGGTGGAATTCGTTACACTGGCGACATGGTAAAAGCACTTGCTGCTGGTGCCAACGTAGTAATGATGGGATCTGTTTTTGCAGGTACCGAAGAAAGCCCTGGAGACACCATTATTTATGAAGGACGTAAGTTTAAAGAATACCGTGGCATGGGAAGTTTAGGCGCCATGAGTCAAGGAAGTGGCGACCGTTATTTCCAAGACGTAGAAGCGGATATTAAAAAATATGTTCCAGAAGGAATCGAAGGACGCGTTGCTTACAAAGGAAATATCTCTGAAATTATTTACCAATATGTTGGTGGATTAAGATCAGGTATGGGCTACTGCGGTGCTAAAAATATCAAAGCATTACAGCAAGCAACTTTTGTAAAAATCACCAACGCGGGCATGAAAGAAAGCCATGCGCACGATATTGATATCACAAAAGAAGCCCCAAATTATAGCCGTAAATAATTACACGACTTGAAAAAATCAACCCTATTTGGTTATAGTATTTTAACAGGCCTGTTACTCGTTGTAGCATGGCCTGTTTTTTGGTTGGCCCTCCTATTATTTGTAGCCTGGGTGCCACTACTTATTGTAGCAAATAACGTTACTAAAAAACTACACTTTTTTGGATACACTTTTTTGTCGGTACTCATTTGGAATATTGGTACCACCTATTGGATGTGGAACTCTACTGATGTGGGCAGTGTTGCTGCCATGATAACCAACAGCCTACTTATGTCTGTGCCTTGGTTATTTTATTTTTCTGCTGCGAAAAAAAATAAAAACATTGGTTTTTTTACCCTCATAGCGTCATGGCTCACTTTCGAATACATCCATTTAAACTGGCAAATTAGTTGGCCCTGGCTCACACTAGGCAATGGCTTTGCCATGCACACGAGCGTCATTCAGTGGTATGAATACACCGGCGTAGCCGGTGGAAGTTTTTGGATACTACTCATGAACATACTGGTATACAAATTAGTAGTTACAAGAAAAGAAAAGCTGCCCATCAAAAAAAACATCGTTCAAATTGTGTCGTGTTTTATAGTGCCGGTTGTTTGCTCAAACCTTATACTCAGTTATCAAAAAACACTCAATAGCTTAGATACCAGCAGCCCAGCTAGTACACAAAATGTACTAGTCGTACAACCCAATATTGATCCCTATCAAAAGTTTGAAATCTCTAGTGCGTCTTCACAAATTGCAGCGCTTGTTACAGCCACCGAGTCAAACATGGATAGCGCTACAACACTCGTGCTGTGGCCAGAAACGGCCATGAGTGTTGCCGACTGGCAAGACAATATTACCACCAACCCCTACTACCAACCCGTTTTTGAATTAAGTAAAAGATATCCCAAGCTTACCATTTTATCAGGTATCGAAACCTATAAAAAATATGGCGCCGCAAAAGAAACACCCACCGCTAAAAAATCGAGCGATGGTAGTTTTTATTACGACGCCTTTAATGCTGCCGTATACATTAACAACGGAACGCCACTTGCGTTTTACAACAAAAGCAAATTGGTGCCGGGTGTAGAAACCCTGCCTACCTTTTTAAGTTTTTTAGGACCGCTCCTCGAGCAGTTTGGGGGCTCCACGGGGGGCTACGGAAAATCGGAAGAAGCAGCGGTGTTTAAAAATAATGACTGCCAGTATATTAGCGCACCTATTATATGTTACGAAAGTATTTACGGCGCCTATGTAGGCACCTACAAACAAAAAGGTGCTAACCTTCTTGCCATTATCACCAACGACGGGTGGTGGGGAAACACCAGTGGGCACAAACAACATGTACAATATGCTGCACTCAGGGCTATCGAAACAAGAACCTGGGTGGCTAGAAGTGCCAATACGGGCATATCTGCAGTGATTGATCCACTCGGAAACATAGTAGCACAAAAAGGCTGGAACGAAAAAGCCGTTATTAAATACAGCATACCAACAAAATCTACCCTTACTTTTTTCGCAAAATATGGCGATTGGCTGTATCTGATTTTTTCATCTTTTGCGTTTCTATTATTCATTCAGGGTATATACAAGCGCTTCAAAAAATAAGCATGGAAACCGGTTTATTTGAATTTAATAAACAACAAATGGGTTATACAAAAACGGGAACTGGGCCCGCCGTTGTTTTACTGCATGGCTTTGGAGAAGACCACCATATTTTTAATGGCACCGTAACAATTCTTGAAAAAACATATGCGGTATACACGCCTGATTTAATAGGCACGGGCATGTCGCAATTCAATGCAACCACTCCAATCACAAATTTTTCAATCGAATACCTAGCAGATAGTATAGCGGCTTTGATTGAATATGAAAAAATTGAAACCTGTATTTTACTAGGGCATAGCATGGGTGGTTATGTAACGGTGGCTTTTGCAAAAAAATACCCACAGTATCTAAAAGGTTTTGGATTACTTCATTCAACAGCTCTCCCCGATTCGCCCCTAAAAATTGAAAATAGAACACGTGGTATTTCATTTATCCAAAAATTTGGCGATACTGCTTTTTTAGAAACGACGGCTAACAATTTATTTGGAGGCTTTACCCAAAAAAAACAGCCACATATAATTACTGATTTTATACAGTCAATGCCGGCATTCTCTAATGTGGCCCTCCATTTTTATTACCAAGCCATGATGGCCCGGCCAGATCTTACCCATGTTTTAGCAACCACAACCCTTCCCGTGCTGTTTATTTTAGGCACCCATGATATTGCTGTTGCATTAGAAGATACTATACCACAAACAAAAATGCCCAAGACCGCGTATCTTTATGTACTAGAAAATTGTGGCCACATGGGTATGCTTGAGCAGCCCATAAATTTTAACAACGCGGTACTCGATTTTTTGGATAAAGTGAATGCATGAAAAAATGGTTATTAATATTACTCGTTAGCGTTTGTTTTACTACTGCGCATGCATCACATATTTCGGGTGGTGAAATGTATTATACTTATTTAGGCAAATCTCCCACCGATGCCAACAAATTACGCTACGCCATAACATTACTATTATACAAAGACACAACTGTTATTGGCGCAATGGTAGCAAGTCTTTCTAGTAATTACAATATATCTATTTACAGAGGCGATAACAATACAATAGTTGGTAATTATGTGCTGACTAGAAAAAGTTACGAGTTTATGAAACTCCGTACCTACGATAAATGCCTCTCTAGTTTTCCGCGGGTAGAATTTGCTGTATCAGCTTATGAAGTGGTGGTGGATTTAGATCCTAATGCTAGTGGTTATTTTGCAAGTCATTCGCAGTGCTGTAGGGTTAGTGGCGTATTAAATATGAACTCAAACACTGTTGGCATTAGCTACTGGGTAAAGATTCCAGGTAGTGATACCAATCCATTTGCACCTGATAATTCAAGTGCTACTTTTTTAAAAAAAGATACCATCCTTGTTTGCGTTAACTCTCCCATGCAACTCGATTTTAGCGCTGTAGATCCAGACAAAGATTCGTTGGTATATTCATTTGCACCAGGTTATATTGGCGCCGGACCTCCACCCAATCAATTACCACTGCAATCCGATATACCACCCTATACAACAGTCTCCTATTTTGGTGGATTTAGTTTTAACCAACCCTTTGGAAATAACTCAGCACAAATCAATTCAAAAACCGGTATCGTAACAGGAAAATCTCCTGCGGTAACAGGTATTTATTTATTAGCCGTTCGCGTAGAAGAATACCGTAACGGTATAAAAATTAGTGAGCATCAAAAAGAATTTCAAGTAAAAGTTGAAAACTGTTCTATCGCTGCCGCCGAATTAAAACCACAATATATTTCTTGCGATGGGTTTACACTTTCGTTCGAAAACCAATCAACAAGTCCTAGCATCAATGGCTATTTGTGGAGTTTTGGTGATGGCCCTACTAGTGTTTCTACCTTACCTACACCTACACATACCTATAAAGACACAGGCACTTATGTTTTAAAATTATTAGTAACAAGTACGGGTGGTTGTCAAGACTCTACCACATCTATTGTAAAAGTATACCCTACATTTAAAACAGATTTTTCGGTTACAGGAAGTTGTGTACTCAATAATTATACTTTTAAAGATTTAACCGCTAGCAAATATGGTATTGTAAATAGTTGGCGCTGGAATTTTGGTGATGCTGGTAGCACAGCAGATAGTGCCACCACAAAAGATACGGTGTGGAAATATAGTAGTGCGCAAAATGCAACCGTCACGCTTATTTCAACCAACAGCAAGGGCTGTAGTGACACCCTCACCAAACAAATTGCTATTGTAGATAAACCTCAAATCAATCTTCCGTTTAAAGACACACTTATTTGCAGCAATGATACACTTCGTTTAAAAGCAACTATTACAAATACCGCTACCATTTTATGGACACCCAATAACACGGCCAATAAACTACGTATTACAGGCGCGAATACTGCAAGTCCTAGCGCATTCCCCAATGATAGTACCAAATATTATGTAACCGTCAATGACAATGGATGCAACGCCACAGACAGTGTCATGGTAAACGTGCTTCAATTTATTAAAGTAGATTTAAAAACAGATAGTACCATTTGCAGGGGCGATAGTTTTGCACTAGCACCTACTTCATTTGCACTCTCGTATTTTTGGCAAAGTTCCAGCGGTGATGTGCTAGACCCCGTTAAAAATCCAATAGTAAGGCCAGTAAGCAACACGCAATATTTTGTAACAGCCAACCTAGGTAAGTGTCAAGACAAAGATTCGATACTTATTAAAGTAGTGCCCACGCCTGCCGTAACTGCAATACTCGATACGACTATTTGTTTTGGCACGACACTACCACTTCAAGCAACCATCAGTGCCAGTAAATTTACCTGGAGCCCTACTAGTAGTTTAACGGGCTTTAACACCCTGCGCCCTGTGGCAAGGCCGGTAATTTCTACAGCCTATGTGATTGCTGTTTCTGATACACTAGGTTGTCCAAAAATTGTTACCGATACCATTCGAGTAACAGTCGTGCCGCGCATTATACCAAATGCCGGAAACGACACCATGGCCGTTATTGGAAAACCCATGCAACTTGGTGCCAGTGGTGGTCTTAGTTACTTATGGACTCCTGCTACATTTTTAAATAACCCTCAAATTGCAAACCCTATGTTTACAGGTGCAACAGGAACCGACTCTGTTGTGTACACCGTTAGGGTGTTTACGCAAGCAGGCTGTTACGCCGAAGACAATGTTACGGTTATCATTTTTAATGGCATTTCTAATATATGGGTGCCTTCTGGATTTACGCCAAATAAAGATGGCAAAAATGATATTTTAAGACCCATAACAAAGGGCATCAAACAATTAATTCATTTTAATGTTTTTAATAGATGGGGGCAACTTATTTATACCACCAACCGTATTGGCGAGGGTTGGGATGGCACCTTTAAAAATGAATTACAACCAAATGGCGCCTATGTGTATGAAGCAGTAGGTATCGATTTCGCAGATAAAAAAGTATACACCAAAGGAACTAGTGTTATCATCAGATAAAATAATGTATGAGTAAAACAATTTTAATTACAGGCGCTACTTCTGGTTTTGGAGAAGCGATGGCCCATGTTTTTGCAGCAGCAGGCAACAAATTAATTGTAACAGGCAGAAAAGAAAGTGTATTAGCTAGGTTAAAAGAAACCCTTGTTTCAAAACATAATGTAACCGTACACACACTATGCTTTGATGTTCAAAATAAAGAAGCTGTTTTTGAAGCAGTAAATAGTATACCTGCGGCGTTCAAAAATATCGATGTGCTCATTAATAATGCAGGTCTAGCACTAGGTCGCGACACTTTTCAGGACGCTAATTTAGACGACTGGGAAACCATGATTGACACCAACGTAAAAGGATTATTATACGTGAGTAAAGCAGTGCTTCCACTACTCATCCAAAATAAAAAAGCGCATATTATTAATATTGGTTCTACAGCAGGTGTAGAAGTATACAAAGAAGGAAACCTATACTGCGCCAGTAAGCACGCTGTTGCCGCCATTTCAAAATCAATGCGCATTGACTTATTGCCACAACACATAAAAGTAACAGCCATTCATCCAGGTGCTGCCGAAACTAATTTTAGTAGTACTAGATTTAAAGGAGACGGGATAAAAGCTGCAGCCGTTTACGAAGGATACAAAGCACTAGAAGCGGTTGATGTTGCAAATGTTGCTTACTATGTAACAACACTTCCTGATCATGTATGCATTAATGAACTATTAGTTACCTGCACCAGTCAGGCCAATTCATTTTATTTACACAAGTAAAATTTGCGCGCTTTATTCGAAATGTATTTAGCCAAAATCTATTTCGGTATTGTCACCAATATTTAAACTTCGAGACAGGCCTTTTACACTTGCGTCACTTCCAATTAAAGAATTGTCAAGTACCACTTCGTGTAAATTAGTGTAGCCGCCAATAATACTATCTCTAATAATAGACTGTGTAATAGTAGTATTAGGACCAATAGCAACATGCGGTCCAATAATAGCATTTGAAATGGTGCAGCCTTCTGCAATACTAACCGGATGAATAATAATGGTATCGGTGTAACCATGATTTTCAGGTACATTGCCACCCATCTTTTTTAAGAGTGTTGCATTGGTTTCAAGTATCGAATCTTTTTTACCACAATCAAACCAATTGGCTACTTTAAAAGACCTGAAACGGGTACCCTTTTGAATCATGCATGCAAGCGCATCGGTTAAATTGTATTCGCCCCTTGTGGTAATATTTTCTACAAAAAGTTGTTGCAGACATTCAAATAAAACGGCTGTTTCGTTGATCTTATAAAGTCCAACAAGCGCCATATTACTTTTTGGGATAGCTGGCTTTTCTACCAAATGTTCAATAAATCCATCTTCATCCATAGTGGCCACACCAAAATCGCGGGGGTCATCTACTTTTCTTACACCAATCATGCTAACCGGGCTATCGATAATTTCTTTGACGTCAAATTCACAAATGGTATCGCCTAATGCCACAAATATGGGCTCGTCTCCAATTAATTGTTTGGTTAATTCCACCGCATGACCCGTACCCTGACGTTCGTTCTGGTATACAAAATGTGTGGTTAGATGCGGGTAGCTTTGTTTAACGTAGTCCTGTATTTTTTCACCTAAATAGCCAACAATAAATATAAATTCAGTGATGCCAGCTTCATGAAGTGGATCTACAATATGCGAGAGTATGGTTTTACCGGCAATTGGTATTAGTGCCTTGGGTTGCGTGTACGTATGTGGCCTCAACTTTGTTCCAGCGCCAGCTACAGGTATTACAGCTTTCATAACTTGGGGGATTTAAAAAGATTTACCCACATCGAATAGGGGTTCGAAAATAGTAAAAATAGGCATTATAACAACAATTGTGAATAGTTTGAGGCTTCAAGCATCATTTTGAACAAACTTAATCAAGGCCTTAACTTATCTTTGTACCCAAGCACAAAAAATAGCAACTATGCAAAGAGATACCCTTGTTTTTGACATCATCAACCAAGAATTAGTACGCCAACGTAGAGGCATCGAACTCATTGCTTCTGAAAACTTTACAAGTCTTCAAGTAATGCAAGCTTCAGGTAGTGTGATGACCAATAAATATGCCGAAGGATATCCTGGACGTAGGTATTATGGTGGTTGTGAAATTGTGGATCAAACAGAGCAATTAGCGATTGATCGTTTAAAGCAAATTTTTAATCTTGAATACGCCAACGTTCAACCACATAGTGGTGCACAAGCCAACGCGGCACTCATGCTGGCTATTTTACAACCCGGCGACGCTATTTTAGGTTTAGACTTAAGCATGGGTGGACACTTAACGCACGGATCTGGTGTCAACTTTTCTGGTAAAATATACAAGCCACATTTTTATGGTGTTGTAAAAGAAACAGGCCTAATCGATTATGAAATGCTCGAGGCGCAAGCAAGAGCGGCAAAACCAAAATTAATTATTTGTGGTGCAAGTGCCTACAGTAGAGATTGGGATTACGCACGTATCAGAAAAGTAGCCGACGAAGTAGGCGCTTTTGTATTAGCTGATATTGCACATCCGGCTGGTTTAATTGCAAAAGGATTATTAAGTTCTCCATTCGATCATTGTCATTTTGTTACTTCTACAACGCACAAAACTTTACGTGGACCGCGCGGTGGTGTGATTATGATGAGAAAAGATGGTGAAAACACGCTTGGCTTAAAAGACATTAAAGGAAATTTAAGACTTTGGTCTAATGTTATTGATATGGCTGTGTTTCCGGGCACACAAGGTGGCCCACTAGAGCATGTGATTGCAGCTAAAGCCATTGCATTTGGCGAAATATTAACCGACGAATTTTTAGTGTACCAGCAGCAAGTGCAAAAAAATGCGCAAGCGATGGCTAAAAACTTTACAGATAAAGGCTATCAAATTATTAGTGGCGGTACAGACAACCACTTAATGCTTATTGATTTACGCAACAAAAATATTAGCGGTAAAAAAGCAGAACAAGTTTTAGGACACGCCGACATTACAGCCAATAAAAATATGGTGCCTTACGATGACAAGTCTGCATTTGTTACATCAGGTATTAGATTTGGTGTTGCAGCTGTTACTACAAGAGGCATGGTAGAATCAGATATGGCATTTGTTGTAAATGCAATAGACAAAGCGTTAATGAATCCAGATGATGCAGCGCTTTTAGAAAAACTAAAAGGTGAGGTGAATGACTTTATGTCTCAATTTGTTTTATATCCAGAACTATGATACAACGCATTCAAACCCTATGGTTACTGTTAGCTAGCATATGTGCATTTGCTTCTATTAAACTACCTTTTTATTATGGTAGCCTAGAAGTACCTGGGCCCACTGTAACCATTACACCTTACGATCATTTTATTTTACTCGTTCTTGTAATTGCTACAGCACTTGTAGCACTCATCAATATTTTTATTTTTAGCAATAGGAGTTTGCAAATTAAAATTAGTATTGCGGGTCTTGTACTTGGGCTTATGAATCTTACGCACTACTACTTATTTATGCGAGGCTTTAAAACAGGTGGACTATCGCTCTATTCGGTACTTAGTTTTTTAGTGCCTGTATTTTTTATACTTGCTATCAGAAGCATTTACAAAGACCAGAAATTACTCAAAAGCCTAGACCGCCTGCGCTAGCAGAAAATTTTACATATACTTTGCAGTATGTGACGCTGCGCATTTTTTGATGCCTACAGGCACGCCTTCATAAACAACGGTTCCGCCACCGTCGCCGGCTTCCGGACCCATATCTATGAGCCAATCTGCCGATTTGATAACATCTGTGTTGTGTTCAATAACGATGAGTGAATGTCCCTGATCTATAAGTGCTGAAAAGGAACTGAGTAGTTTTTTGATGTCATGAAAATGCAGTCCGGTAGTAGGTTCGTCAAAAATAAATAGCATTTGACCATGTCCTTTACCCTTGCCTAAAAAGCTGGCAAGCTTTACACGCTGTGCTTCCCCACCACTTAAGGTATCACTACTTTGCCCAAGTTTAATATAGCCTAGCCCCACCGATTGAAGTGGTAGTATGGCATTGTAAATACTTTTATCTTCTACAAAAAAATCGAGTGCTTGATCGACAGATAATTCAAGCACATCAAAAATACTTTTGTTGTTGTACTGTACTTCTAACACTTCTTCTTTAAATCTTTTACCGCCACATGCTTCACAAGTGAGGTGTACGTCTGCTAAAAACTGCATTTCTACCACTTGCTCCCCTTCGCCTTTACAGGTATCACAACGTCCGCCATCTACGTTAAAAGAAAAATGTTTTGGCATAAAGCCACGCATTTTAGAAAGCGGCTGTTTGGAATATAAATCTCTGATGCCATCATAGGCCTTAATATAGGTAACCGGATTACTACGTGACGATTTCCCAATAGGGTTTTGATCTATGAGTTCTATTTGAGAAATAGAATCGATATCACCAATTAATTTAGAATGAAGTCCTACTTTATCGGCAGGCTCACCCTTGTATTTTTGAAGTGCCGGGTATAAAATTTGTTTAACAAGCGTTGTTTTTCCACTACCACTCACACCACTAATTACACATAGTGTTTGTAGTGGAAATTTAACGGTGAGGTTTTTTAAATTGTTTTGCCTGGCGCCTTCTACACCAATAAAACGGGTACTCTTTCTTAATGTTTTTGGCGCTTCTATGGCAAGTGCACCTGATAAATATTTACCCGTTAAACTATCCGGATTTTTTATAAGCTCGTTGTAATTACCCGCCGCTACTACTTCACCACCAAGGTGCGAAGCAAATGGACCCATGTCTATAATATGATCTGCTTTGCGCATAATCATTTCATCGTGCTCAACTACTACTACGGTATTTCCTAAATCACGTAACGATTGAAGCACCCCAATTAAACGCTCTGTGTCTCTAGAATGAAGCCCAATAGAAGGCTCATCAAGTATGTATAATGAGTTGGTTAAATTACTTCCTAAATTTCTGGTTAATTGTATACGCTGACTTTCGCCACCACTGAGTGAGTTAGCAAGCCTATCTAGCGTTAAATAGCCAAGACCCACGTCTAATAAGGTTTGTAGGCGTTGGAGTATTTCAATTAAAATTCTTTTTGCAATACTATTATCATGCTCAGATAACACAAGTTTATCAAACCAAACTTTTACATCACGCACCGGCATTTGACATAGTTCGCCAATATGTTTACCGCCTACTTTTATGTAGAGTGCTTCTTTGCGTAAACGGTACCCACCACAACTTGTACAAGTAGTACGCCCACGATACCTGCTTAATAAAACACGGTACTGTACTTTGTATAAATTTTGCTCTACCTCTTTAAAAAAATCGTGGATGCCATACACTTTACCCACACCATCCCATAACTGTTGGTACTGTGCTTTTGTTAACTGTGCAATGGGTTTGTGAATGGGGAAATCAGTTTTAGAAGCGCCTTTAATAAACTGGTCTTTCCACCAACTTAATTTTTCGCCTTTCCAAGGTGCCACAGCACCTTCAAATAAACTTAAGCGCGTGTCCGGAATAACGAGCTCCGCATCTACCCCTAGTACCTGACTAAACCCTTCGCAAGTAGGGCATGCGCCAAATGGATTATTAAATGAAAATAAATTAGGCACGGGCTCTTCAAATACAATGCCATCTAATTCAAATTTGCTACTAAAATGCTTGACCTGTTTACCATCCACCTCTATGTATACTTCACCCTCGCCTTCATAAAAAGCAGTTTGCACCGAATCGGATAAGCGGTGCAAATCATCTTCATCAAAATCCTTTACAACGATACGGTCGATAAGTACCCAGGTTTGCGGCGTTATTTGTGTGGCCGAAGTTTCTTTAGCAAGTGGTAATATTTTTTTTAACGCAGCAGGTGTTTGCTCCATCAGCTCTTCTATGCGCATCAGTGGCTCCGCATTAGACGCGACATAGATTCTTGAAAATCCTTTTTGTAATAAGATGCCTAACTCTTCAAGTACGGCCCTATTTTTATGCTGCTTTAATGCAACACCAATCAATACTTTGCTATTTTTTGGAAGGGCACAAATAGCCGCTACTACATCAGATACTTCATCTTTTTTTACTTCTTTGCCACTAATAGGAGAAATGGTTTTACCAGCTCTAGCAAATAGAAGACGCAGGTAGTCATAAATTTCAGTCATGGAACCCACCGTACTTCGGGGGGTACGGGTAATTACCTTTTGCTCAACCGCAATGGCGGGGCAAAGGCCTTTAATCATGTCCACATCTGGTTTTACCATACGGGCCATAAATTGTCTGGCATAAGCACTTAAACTTTCGGCATAGCGGCGTTGCCCTTCGGCAAATAAAGTGTCAATGGTTAGTGATGATTTACCACTACCCGAAACGCCCGTTACCACAATAAATTGACCGCGCGGAAATGCCACGCTTACATTTTTTAAATTGTGCACGCGCGCACCCACAACCTCAATAGCGTCTAGACCCTTTAATGGACCCTTTGCCTGAATTGCTTTTGCACCCTTTACCCCCGCTGTATCTACTTGTTTTTTTGCTGCCATAAAATGTTACACAATGTAAACAGATTATCGCAGCATAGGTTTAGTTCTAGCTCAAATAAGCACACATTTTTTTGCTCGCGCACAATTTTTTTGCAAATTATTCGATGTGAATAACCAAACCACTCTTTTGTAATGTATCCACAAGCGATCAACCAGCATAAAAGATAACTAATTTGAACCCCGAGAAGAAAAGAAACCATGAAAACACTCGAGCAGGTTGCAGATTTAGATTTGATACGTTCCTTTCAAGCCGGTGATACAGAAGCATTTGACGTACTGGTAACACGCTACAAAGACCGTATCTACTCCTCTATTTTATTTTTTGTAAAGGATACTTATTTAGCCGAAGACCTGTTTCAAGATGTGTTTATCAAAATCATTGATACGCTAAAAAACAAGCGCTACACCGAAGAAGGTAAATTTTTACCATGGGCGCTTCGAATTGCGCACAACTTATGTGTCGACTATTTTAGAAAAGTAAAGCGTACGCCTGCTATAAAAACTTCTGACGATCAAGATATTTTTGAAGTGATCAATGTATCACAAGAAGCGCCAGATCAAAAGCTCATGCGTGGTGAAAGCCACGAGAAAGTGCGCCGTATGCTTGACTTACTTCCAGAAGAGCAAAGAGAAATTATTGTACTCAGGCACTATGCCAATTTAAGCTTTAAAGAAATTGCTGGAATTACCAATTGCAGCATCAATACCGCTTTAGGTCGCATGCGTTACGGACTTATCAATCTCCGTAAAATGATGACTGAAAATCAGATGACTTTATAAGTCGCTCCCGGAAGCTTTATTATTTATTAGCTGCATCAAACGCAGCTTTAACTGCGTCTAGGTGTTTAATAAAACCGGCCACACTAGGGTCGTAGCCATATTTCACATCACTCAAAGGCTTTCCGTTTAGATCCAAAAACATATAGAGTGGCTGCGCATTAAAACCAAAGGTTTTAATTTCGTAGTCTAGGTTTTTACCACCTACTGTTTCAATTTTAACGCCGTTTTTATCGGTGTACTGCTCGTTTATAGGTAGTTCTTCTGTTTCGTCTACATATAAACTTACGAGTACAAAATTTTGTTTGATGCGTGATAATACCGCCGGATCTTTCCACACCTGCTCTTCCATTTTACGGCAATTAGGACAAGTATGTCCAGTAAAATCTAGCATCACCGGCTTCTTTAAAATTTTTGCTGCAGCCATACCTTCTTCCAAATCAAAATATGCTGTTAACCCAAAAGGCACGTGTAATTTATTGGTGTACTTTTTTGGCGCCTCGGCTTGAGGTCCAGCACTAGGGCTTACGCCTGCCGCATTACCAATTTTATATTGAAGATCATTTAAATTAAATTCTTGTGTAGTAGATGGTGGTATAAAACCGCTGAGTGCCTTTAGTGGAGCGCCCCATAAACCTGGTACCATATATACTGCAAAACTAAAGCTTGCCATTGCAAAAAACAGACGAGGTACCGATACAAATGGCAAATCGCTGTCGTGTGCAAATTTTAATTTGCCTAATAAGTATATACCTAATAAGAAAAAGACCACAATCCATAACACTAAAAACACATCTCTATTTAAAATGCCTAAATGATAAGAGAGGTCTACATTGGATAAAAATTTAAGGGCTAGTGCTAGTTCAATAAAACCAAAACTTACTTTGATGGTATTTAACCAGCCGCCACTTTTAGGTAATGATTGTAGCATGGATGGAAAAAATGCAAACAAAGAAAACGGAATTGCGAGACCTACCCCAAAACCCATCATACCTATAATGGGCGCGAGTCCTACGCCTTGCATACTGGTTTGTCCGAGTAAGGTGCCCACAATGGGACCCGTACAAGAAAACGAAACAATCACAAGTGTTAAGGCCATAAAAAAGATACCGAGTAATCCACCCTTGCCTGCTTTTTGATCTGCCTTATTAGCCCAACTATTAGGTAGCGCTAATTCAAAAGCACCAAAAAATGAAATAGCAAAAACAACAAACACCACAAAAAAGAAAATATTAGAAACCGGGTGCGTAGAAATCGTATATAAAATTTTATCGCCAAAAATAAGCGTGAGCAATAGTGTAGGAATCGTGTAAATTAAAATAATAGATAAAGAGTACCACACTGCATTTTTTAGTCCTTCTATTCTTGTTTTGCTACGCTTTAAAAAAAAGCTAACCGTTACCGGAATGAGCGGGAAAACACAAGGTGTAATTACAGCGAGTAGCCCTGTTGCTAAGCAAAGTAAAAAGATGCTCCACATAGAGCCTTCTGTATTTTCAGATGCCGCGGAGGCATCAGCAGCATTAGTAGCAGCTGCACTCGGATCTGTAATGGCTACGTTTATTTTTTCTTCACCACTTGGAAACTCTTCACCCTTTATGCCTAGCCAATTAAAAGAACCTTTTACGGCAGTTGCGCCTGCTTTAATGCCAAGCGTGTACTGGAAGGTGACACTATCGTAAGCTGTGCCTTTGTCAGTGCTGCCCGGAAGCGCCACAGCACCTGCTACGCCCTCTTCTTTAACGGATGTTTTTACAGAAGCTGAACTATCTAATTGTAGCGCCGACACAAATACATCGTCGCTATTTTTTTTAACGGCCGTAAATATGCGGGTACCTTTTGCAGCCACAGCCTGCACTGTAAGCGTAGCCGAAGTGTCTGTTAATTTTGTGGCCGAAAAACCAAACTGCACAGGTTGTTTAGAATCCTGTGCAGCTGCGCTATACATTAATTGTATACTGGCAAGTAAAACAATAAATAATATTTTCTTAGTCATTATTGAAGCTTAAGGTCAAAAGTTTTTTTGCTTGGCGGCAAGCACTGACGGTCGTCACAAACATTATAGGCAACGGTACCACTAATATTTGTTTTAACACCACCACGCACTTTTAATGTTTGCGTATACGTGGCCGTTTCACCAATATAACGAACCGTGGTTTTAAATAGATCATCATATACCTGCTTTACTTTGCCGATTTCTTTGGTAACACCCACAATTGTTACCAATGGATTTTTATTGAAGGTAATTTTAGTAGGTATTGGTCCACCTGAACCAGTGGTTTGCGAATAAATATGCCAATCCCCTTCTATGTTTGCAGTGGCCGTAAAAGTGTAGGTATCGGCACTCACTTTTTTTACCGAATAAGACCAATCTACTGGGTCCTGAATTTGAGCCGACACAGCAAAAGAAATAAACAAAACAGCAAGTATTGAAAATATTTTTTTCATCATAATTAATTTAACCCAAGTAATTCAAACACTTTTTTACCATCAATATTACCAAGAACACTTGAAGTAGCACGCTCAGGATGTGGCATCATACCAAATACATTTTTTGCTGCATTACTTATACCGGCAATATTTTTTGTAGCCCCATTAGGATTGCTACCTTCTGCCTCATTTCCATTTTCATCACAATAGGTGAAAATAACTTGACCGTTGGCTTCTAAGGCATCAAGTGTTTTTTGATCTGCAAAATAACGACCCTCACCATGCGCAATAGGTATTTTTAAAGCACCTATTGCAGCATTTTTTATATATACATTTTTACAGATAAATTGCTGATTAGCATTTTGTAATAATACGCCTGGCAGTAAACCACTCTCACATAATATTTGAAATCCATTACATACACCAAGTACTTTTCCGCCCCTGTTTGCAAAATCAATTACAGATTGCATCATTGGGCTAAAACGTGCAATCGCACCGCAACGTAAATAATCGCCATAAGAAAATCCACCCGGAAGTACAATACAATCATCGGTAGTAAACATACTGAGGTCTTTGTCTTTATGCCAAAGCATAATCACTTCTTTACCCAAATCTTGGGCCAAAGCGTCCTGCATATCTCTGTCACAATTAGATCCTGGAAATACAACCACACCAAACTTCATAACATGTATAATTATCTGATAGAATAATGCAAAGGTAACCCTCAAAAAGATAAGCAAAAGCCTAAATTTTCACCAAATGCCAGTTGTTGATAATTATAAGGCCAAGGGCCGTCCAAAAGAGGAGATTTGGCAGTATCAGCTTTTTAGGGTTGCTGTAGCCGTTAGAAATGGTTGCAGATAGTGGCACGAGCCCCATGAGAAGCACTTGTGTGCCAAAAATACTAAACAGGAAGGGGCTCAAGATTAAGGTAAAAAGGAGTACCATCATAACCCCCCAGTTTTTGCGAATTTGAATCACGAGCCTACCCACATGTAGCTGCAATTGATAGAGCCCAACGAGTGTTGCAAATAGGACAAACCCAAGGTTAATGAGGTATAATTTATCAAGGCCATGCAGTGGCGACCCAAACGAAATTTTAGGCAAATAAGCGCTTACTAAAGCAAATTGATTATTTAAATATAAAAGGACCACCAAAAAATAGTAGGGCAATAAAACACCCAGCATTAATACTAGCCACTCGGCAATTCTAAAAGGCCTTACTACGGCAAGAGCAAATAATACCACCACAATTAAAATGGCTGTGGGATGAAATAATAAAATAGATATTCCAGCAATGATGCCAATATTAAATAAGAGTGTTTTAGGTTCCGGATTGTTATAGAGTCTACTCAGCTTTATAAAAATCCAAAGCGTGAGGGAATTACTCACAAGCGTTTCTGTTACAGCATTAGACTCCATTAGTAGTCCAGACAACAAAACATAGGTCATGGCAGGCACATAGTTTACACTCGAAAACATACGTAAATCCTGCATCACCATATTGAGGCGTAGCGCTTGTGTAACCAGTAGTGCATGAAAAAGTATCACTTGAATCGCAATGGGTAAATTGTAGATGTACTGCGCTAAAAAATACGAAAACAAACCATTTTGTTGCCCAGCAATAATAGCTGGTGGTAGCGCCTGCTCCGATATATGTAAATGCACACCTACGCTGAGCAGGAGCACCAGCAAGATATTTACAACGGATCTGTCTCTAAATAAAAATACCATGAGGTTGGTTTCGGGCTAAAAGTAAGCTAATAATCAATTTTAGCAAAACATGTATACCCCCTGTACATGCATGGCACAATAATTTGCTTGAGTCCTATTTGTTTGGATAGCCTAGGCATAAACTCATGACCGCGATCTACATTTTTAAAGGTAGGGTT
This sequence comes from Sediminibacterium ginsengisoli, assembly GCA_945901845.1. Lineage (GTDB taxonomy): Bacteria > Bacteroidota > Bacteroidia > Chitinophagales > Chitinophagaceae > Sediminibacterium > Sediminibacterium ginsengisoli_A. Next base: position 20,539 of record CAMDLR010000013.1, read on the forward strand.
ACGGTTAATTCTGCCATCAGGTGTAATCGCCTGGTTGGTTAAAACATTTTGATTTTTTTCCTGCATGTTAAAAATGAAATTGAGCTGATCACCTCCATTTAACATCGAGAAGCCAATAAAATTTTCAGAATTATCGTCGAACTGATTTTTACGAATCATATTACTCCATTCCATATTTCCCTTTGCATCAAAAGAAACGACCGCAATATTTTCTGCGTAATACCTGACTTGATTGTTGTTGTTAAAAAAACTATTGTTTCGGCCCCATGGCGAAAGACCCATGCCACCCATGGGACTATTCCATGAATAATAATCCATGGGAGACCAAAAAGGAGAGCCATATAAATAATCCCATCTATTGAGCGTGCTTCCTTTAGATGAAGAAAAAACAGATTCCGAAATCATCATAAAACCACCATCACGCCTTAGTATAATGTTCTTTAAAAAATAATCATTGAATGCAGCCCTTGCGCCGTTTTGACCTTTTGCGTCTTCTTTAAATTCGTCAGAAAAAATGGTGGTTGCGTTGAGTAATTCTTTGTCTAAAATTTTATCCCACAAAGTAAAATAGATGCCTTCAATATTTCCGCGGCGCTGCTTACCAAAAAAAGAAGTGATTAAATAGTGCTTGTTTAAATTGTCTACTTTAATATGAATATCATCTAAATAAATACCTTTAACAGCTATATCAGAAATGAAGGCAATATCTTCATTGGCCTTTTTTGTAACGAGTGACACTTTATTGATATTGTCGTTTTGCGCAGTACCACTGGCTCTTACACAAATTAAATCACCATCATTATCAAGTGCAAACTCTGCCAAAAAATCGTTACGCTGCGGCATTGGCAATTCGATACGTGATTTTTTTATGGATGTAAAATCTTGATCATACAGATATGTTGTTAACGCGTGCGACTTTTCGTTGTGGCTATTGATTTTAAAAATCATTATTTTTTTCTTGTCTTCACTCACCACCAAAGAATAAAGGCGGTTAGAACCAATAGATGTTGCATCAAGGGTACTATCAAGCTGCATAGGTTCCGACAATAAATTACCATCGCTATCCATTTTAACCACCATACAATACACAATACTTTTTCGTTGAAACTGATAGAGCATGTAAAAGTGATTGGCGTAGGTTAAAAAGTCAGTTTGAATAAGCCGGTCTGGCATATTAAGTTGTTGCTTGCCAAGTAGCTTCATATCCTGATCAAACACCGAAAGCGTATGGCCATCTCTGTAGTTTTTGTATACCAAAATTTTACCCCCTACTTTTCCGAGTACCTCGAAACTGTAAGAACGAGGGTCGTCTTTGTCAGGTTCAGAAAAGGCTATTTGCTGTGCCATGAGGGCAAGGGGGAGCATATTAACCAACAAAAAAAGGAGTAAAATTGACTTTTTCATACCAAAAAGCTTTAGACACTCAAAGGTAAGTCCCTTTCTCAAGAACTACCCTACCCAAAGGTGAAATAAATCTTAAGGTATATTCCTATTTTAATGGGACCCGAACTTGTTTTTTGCTATACATTTGTCAAGCAAAATAACATATACGTGAGCAAGAATCTTAACAAAGTCACTTCTGCAGGACTCGTCATTGCACTAGGTATCATTTACGGAGACATTGGAACCTCTCCCCTATACGTTTTAAACGAAATTATTTCAGGTAGGGAAATTAGCGAATTGCTGATCATTGGGTCCCTGTCTTGTATTATTTGGACGCTCACACTTCAAACCACATTTAAGTATGTGATACTCACGCTCAAGGCAGACAACAAAGGCGAGGGTGGTATATTTAGTTTGTATGCACTTGTTAGAAGGCGAAAAAAATGGCTAGTGATTCCTGCCATGATTGGTGGTGCAGCCCTACTTGCCGATGGTATTATCACACCGCCCATTACCGTTACTTCGGCCATTGAAGGATTAAGACAAATTCCTGTTTTTCATGATATCACACAGCAAACCATCGTTACTATTGTAATTGCAATCATTAGCATGATATTTTTTGTGCAACAATTTGGTACTGCTTCTATTGGAAAATTTTTTGGTCCTATTATGATGATCTGGTTTGCCATGATTGCTATTTTAGGATGCACCCATCTATTAGATGATATATCCATTTTAAAAGCTTTTAACCCCTACTATGGTATAAAATTACTAGCCACTTATCCAAAAGGTTTTTGGCTACTAGGTGCCGTGTTTTTATGCACCACCGGAGCAGAAGCACTTTACAGCGATTTAGGACACTGCGGTAAAGGCAATATTCGTATCTCTTGGATTTTTGTAAAAACATGTTTGATCATTAACTATTTGGGGCAGGGCGCTTGGTTACTGGCTCAGTATAAAGGGCAAATCATTCCAGCAGCGGTTATGGCAGATGGCTTTAATCCATTTATTGGTATCATGCCTCAGTGGTTCAAACTAATTGGTATTATTATAGCTGCAGCTGCTGCTATTATTGCCAGCCAGGCATTAATATCAGGATCCTTTACCCTTATTAGTGAAGCCATGCGACTTAATTTATGGCCTAAAATGAAAATCAATTATCCAACCGAAGAAAAAGGACAATTGTATATTCCGGGTATTAGTCTTTTGTTATTTGTAGGTTGCGTGGGTATCACTTTATACTTTCAAAAATCCGCTAATATGGGCGCTGCCTATGGTTTAGCCATTACCCTTTGCATGATTAGTACATCCATTTTGTTTGCCAACTTTTTGGTTAGCAAACGAACGGCTCCAGCCTGGATTTATGTATACCTTATTGTTTATTTACTTATTGAGAGCTCATTTTTAGTGGCCAACCTAGAAAAATTCATGCATGGTGGTTATGTAACACTTATTGTTGGTGGCGCATTATTTGCTGTTATGTATGTTTGGTTTAGAAGCAGAAAAATCAAAAACAGATACATTGAGTTTGTGCATTTAGAGGATTACATTCCAATGATTCAGGAACTTAGTAACGACAAATCCATTCCTAAATATGCAACGCACCTAGTGTATATGACCAGTGCCAATAACCACAAAGAAATTGAGCACAAAATCATCTATTCGATTTTGAATAAAAAACCAAAACGTGCCGATATCTATTGGTTTGTACACGTAGACGTTATAGACGAGCCATACACTTGTGAATACTCGGTAGAACATATCATCCCTAACGATATTATTAGGGTCGAATTTAGGCTTGGCTTTAGAATGGAACAGCGTATTAACCTGATGTTTAGAAAAGTGGTGGAAGACCTCGTAACCAATAAAGAAGTGAACATTACCAGCCGTTACGAAAGCTTAGAAAAAAATAATGTGGTGGGCGATTTTCAATTTATTGTACTTGAAAAATATTTAAGCCAAGACAACGAGCTTCCAATTATAGAAAGAGTGATCATGAAACTTTATTTTTGGCTTAAAGAAATTAGCCTTGGAGAAGAGCGTGGCTTTGGACTCGATCCGAGCAATGTAACCGTCGAAAAATTTCCATTAATTGTAGCGCCTGTTTCTAATTTAAATTTAAAGCGTACCGATTTTGAAGCACCCGACGAGGATACAGAAGACAGTATAGGATAAGTAACCTATACTTCTTTCAAATTCACTTTTTTAGCAGTTACTTCTAATGCATACTCTATGCCATGCTTTAGTGCGTAGTTTTCTTTGTCGTGACTTACTGGAAAATCGTAACATACTGGATAATTATATTCCGCAACTGCTGCTTGTATAATTTCATATGCCGTTGCTCCAAATGCTGGGTCCGAATCTTTAGTTTGTGTAAAGCCTCCAACTATAAGCCCGGCAAGGTTTTTAAGCATACCGCTTCTTTTTAATTGAAGCATCATCCGGTCTATATTGTATTTGTATTCACCAATATCTTCTAAAAATAAAATAGTATTTTTTGTTTTTAAACTAGACACCGATCCAATAGCGTGCGCTACGAGGGTTAAATTACCACCTACTAATTTGCCTTTTGTTTTTCCTATTCTATTAAGCGCATGTGGCGCTGCTTTGTAATTTGCTTTTTTACCCTGTAAAGCATTTTTTAAAGAAAGTACCCACTCGTTATTTGACTGTCCATTATTAAATGCAGCTGCCATGGGCGCATGCAGCGACGCTGTTTTTAATACTTCCGTGCAATGATTGTGCAGCAGTGTGATATCACTAAATCCAATCACCCACTTTGGATGTTTTGTAAACTTTTTAAAATCGAGTAAATCAATAATCCGACTCATCCCATATCCGCCTCTACCGCATAATACCGCCTGCACTTTTTTATCATCGAGCATGTCCTGCATATCTGCAGCGCGCGCCTCGTCGGTAGCCGAAAAATAATGATGCTGCGTACCAAGGGTTTTACCAATTTTTACCTTGTAACCCCAAGCCTCTAGGGTACTAATACATGTTGCCGCTTTTTTAGCCGTAAGGGTACCCGATGGGCAAACAATACCAATAGTGTCGCCCTTTTTAAGGTAGGGTGGAATTTTGATCATGCGGCAATTTAGCAATTTCAACCAGTACTGACAAGCCCATTCAAAAAGGCGCCCAACAACGCAGCTAAATTTGTACTTTTGTACCCTATTATGAGTACACCCAAACGATATTTAATTACAGCAGCCCTTCCGTATGCGAATGGGCAAAAACATATAGGTCATTTGGCGGGCGCTTATCTTCCTGCCGATATTTACGTGCGTTATTTAAAAGCACAAAAAAGAGATGCGGTATTTGTTTGCGGGAGTGACGAGCATGGCACCGCCATTCCTATTCAGGCTACCAAAGAAGGTACCACGGCGCAGGCCATTATTGACAAGTACCATCCTTTAATGGAGCAAAACTTTAAGGACTTAGGTATTGCATTTGATGTATACCACCGCACCAGTGATCCGCTGCACCACCAAACAGCGCAAGCATTTTTTACAAAACTTGAAGCCAAAGGTGATTTAGAAACAAAAGAAACGGAACAATATTTTGACGAGAGCGCACAAACATTTTTAGCAGACCGTTACATTAAAGGCACTTGCCCTTCTTGTGGTTATGATAGTGCCTATGGCGATCAGTGTGAAAAATGTGGCAAGAGTTTAAGTCCCGAAGAGCTCATCAATCCAGTAAGTACGCTAAGTGGCAATGCACCCATTAAAAAAACTACTAAGCACTGGTACTTACCACTGAATAGACACGAAGATTTTTTACGTAATTGGATTTTAGAAGAACATGGAAACGACTGGAGACCCAGTGTGGTTGGGCAGTGTAAGAGTTGGATTGATGGCGGTTTGCAACCACGCGCTGTTACCCGTGATTTAGATTGGGGCGTAAAAGTGCCCTTAGCAAGTGCCGATGGGAAAGTGCTCTATGTTTGGTTTGATGCACCTATTGGTTATATCAGTGCCACTAAACAGTGGGCCCTCAATACCGGTAACGATTGGAAACCTTATTGGGAAGATAAAGACACCAAGCTAGTGCATTTTATTGGAAAAGATAATATTGTTTTTCACTGTATTATTTTTCCGGTGATGCTCAAACTCCACGGAAATATTTTACCCACCGATGTTCCTGCCAACGAGTTTATGAATTTGGAAGGTGACAAAATGAGTACTTCCAGAAACTGGAAATTAGACATGCAGGATTACATCACCGACTTTGTCAACAAAGAAAATGGTGGTGGTCAAATGGCTGACGCCCTTAGGTATTACCTCACTCAAATTGCGCCAGAAACAAAGGATAGCGAATTTATGTGGAAGGGTTTCCAAGACGCCATTAATTCAGAACTCGTAAGTGTGTTTGGCAATTTTGTAAACCGTTCACTGGTGCTCATGCACAAGCTTTGTAACGGCAAAGTGCCTCCTTACCACGCAGATATAGAAGATTCAGAAGACACCGCTGTTAAAGAAGCGATTGCTGCTACCGCTAAAAAAGTAAGTGACCTTATTGAAGGTTACCGTTTTAGAGAAGCGCTTTTTGAAGTGATTGCACTTGCCAGAATTGGTAATGGTTACATGCAAAAGAAAGAGCCTTGGATTGTTGCCAAGCAACTAGCCGAGAATCCGGCTGCACAAAAACAAATAGACAACTGTTTACATGTATGTTTACAGCTTACGGCTAACCTAGCCATATTGGGGCAACCATTTTTACCATTTACGGCTAAAAAAATGTGTCACTTATTAAAAGTGGTTGACAAAATATTAGACTGGGAAAATGCGGGCAGCTTAAAATTATTAAGCGTAGGCTATACCCTTCGCGCCCCAGAATTATTATTTAGAAAAATTGAAGACGAAGAAATTGCAGCGCAAATACAAAAATTAAATGATGCTGCTCAAATTAAAAAAATGGAAACAACGCCAACGCCAACGTCAACAACAGCGCCAACAACGTCTGCAATAGCTGCCGTGAAGCCAGAAATTGTATTTGATGATTTTGCTAAAATAGATTTACGTGTAGGAACTATTGTTGCCGCGTCAAAAGTTGAAAAAGCCGACAAACTATTACAACTCAGTGTAGACCTGGGTTTTGAAACACGCACCATTGTTTCAGGTATTGCCCAGCATTTTGAACCAGCAAGTATTGTTGGAAAGCAAGTAACGGTTGTGGTTAATTTAGCACCACGCAAAATGAGGGGGATAGAAAGTAACGGTATGATACTTATGGCTGAAGATGCAAATGGTAAATTACATTTTATCAATCCATCAGACAATATCAACCCAGGAAGTGGTGTGAGCTAATTAAGAATAACGCACACACTCTTTATTTTCTTTATCGGTATAGGCTAGGCCTTTCTCTTTTAAAACTTCGGCAGGTACACCATTCCATTTATTAGGAATATTACCCGCATACCCTAAATCCTTAACACCCATTTCTGAAGTGTAAAAACCAGTAAGCGTTAAATCACGTATGAGGTTAAAAAAGGTAACGCCTTGCTTGTTTTTAGGATCTGCTTTTTCTGGATAGGCAATTTGATCCACCATTTTAATCCGGTCTGCTGCAGTGCAGTCTACAAAAGCTTTGTCAAACTGCTTAAAGCACTGCATGTCAAGCCAGCGCAGACCACCACGCATAGGCGTTTGATGCTCTGGCATATCTTTTACAATAAAGGCAATAAACTCGGGCACTTTGGCTTCTGTTGCACTGCCGCTAATAGCATCTTTGGGCACAATAATATCTGAAAGCACGGTAATGGTAGCTAGTTCATGCGCCGTAAAAAATTCGGGCTCTGCCTCCACTTTTTTTAAGTGGTCTTTTTCTTCTTGCATGCGGTCAGCTAATAGTGCTTCCGCTTCTGCTGCTACTTTTTTATCATCAGAACTTTTGCAGGCTTGTACAACTACTCCCGTAGCAACGGTACCTACAACAAGGGCTTTGATGGATTTTCTTCTGTCCATAATAATCGTATTAAAAGTTACAGATTTTGTTTTTTAAGTTGGTCTACAATGTATTCGCTTGCACGCATACTAAGTGCCAAAATTGTCCAAGTGATATTTTTATCGGCTTGTGAAGTAAACTGACTTCCGTCTACACAAAATAAATTTTCGCAATCATGCGCCTGACTCCATTTGTTTAACACCGATGTTTTTTTATCGTTACCCATGCGCGCTGTTCCTGCTTCATGGATAATGTTTCCTGGATTTGAAAGGCCGTAATTGTTAGACGCATCATCTTCTCCACCCCAAGTAATAATAGCACCCATATTGTGCATGATTTCTTTGAAGGTTTCTTTCATATGCTTGGCCTGATTGATTTCATAATCAGAGTGCTTGGTATGAAAACGAAGTACCGGAATACCGTATTTATCAACCACAGTTGGGTCAATTTCACAATAGTTATCAATGTTTGGAACAGCTTCTCCTCTTCCACCCATACCTACGCTAGCTCCATAAAAAAAGCGCGCGTCTTCTTTTAAAGAAGCACCATATCCACCAGCTTCTTTTGTTTTACCATGCACTGCAAATTTTCCGTTTAAACCTTGCATGCCAAATCCAAAACCGTAAGAAGGTTGCGTCATGCCACCCCAATACTCAATGTGGTATCCACGCGGGAAATCTAGTTTTGCTTTTTTATTATCAAGCCACCAAGGTGTATAAATATGCATACCACCAACACCATCTTCGTTGTAACGTTTGCGATCAAATAAATCTGGTAACACACCACCTAATGCAGCACCCGTAGAATCGTGTAAATATTTACCTAACACATCACTGCTGTTGCCTATTCCGTTTGGATGACGTTGTGATTTTGAATTAAGCATTAAGCGCGCTGTTTCACAAGCACTTGCTGCAAGCACCACCACACGGCCCTGTACTTGATACTCCAATCCATCCATTTTATTAACGTAAGCGATACCGGTTGCTTTACCTTCTTTATTGGTAAGCACTTCGCGGGCCATGGCTTGTGTAATTACATCTACATTACCTGTTTGAACCGCAGGTCTAATAAGGGCTGTTGAAGAAGAAAAGTCGGCGGCAATTTTACAACTTCTATTACACTGACCACAGTAAAAACACTCGCCTCTATCTTTATTAATTTGTTTAGTTAAAACTGAAAGTCGTGAAGGATACACTGGGATGCCTGCGCTTACCGCAGCTTTTTTCATGTATAGTTCATGCAGCCTTGGCTTTGGTGGTGGTAAAAAAATGCCATCCGGATCATTTTCTAATCCTTCATTGGTACCAAACACACCTAGTAGTTGATCTATTTTATCGTAATATGGTTTTACATCTTCGTAACCAATAGGCCAGTCGGCACCGAGGCCATCAATGCTATGTCGTTTAAAATCTTTGGGACCAAAACGAAGGGAGATACGACCCCAATGATTGGTTCTTCCACCAATCATACGGGCACGCCACCAATCCCATTTTTGAGACCCCTCAGCCATGGTATACGGCTCACCATCAATTTCCCAGCCCCAAAAACAGCCATCAAATTCACCAAACGGACGGTACTTAGAACTGGCACCTCTGCGTTTAGATTCCCATGGATTTTTTAATTGAGAAGAGTGCTTTGCTGGATCATAATCGGCACCTGCTTCTAATAAGCAAACCTTGAGTCCCGCACTCGCTAAAACGTAAGCAGCCATACCACCACCAGCACCCGATCCCACAATTACTGCGTCGTACTGGTTAGCCGTTTTTTTAATTTGAAATTCTCCCATATGAAAAGTTTTTACAGGTATTAATTATCAGGATTGAAAATAAGATTTTTTGAGCAAAAAAAACCGCTCCAATTGATTTTGGAACGGTTTTGTGAAAATAGATGTAAACTCTGTTTAACTAGCTACAACCCATGCTGTTTCCGCAGTTTAAACACTTGTAACAAGTACCACTTCTGATGGTGATATGTCCGCAAGTATTACATGCTGGGGCGTCAGATTGCATGTTCTTTGCTGCTGCATTTACAGCGTCCATTCCAGCTGGAGCTGCTGCTGTAGCTGTAGCATGTTGTAATTTTTGTGCAGGAGCCGTTGTAGTAGCAGGCGCAGTTACGCGGATACTGCTTAATTCTGGCTTTCCTAGTAAAGTTGCTTCACCATCATCGCCTGTATTTTCTACTTGTGGGCGGTCTAATACATGCACTAAATCGGTTCTATTTAGGTACTCGTAAGCAAGCGCTCTAAACACGAAGTCTACAAGTGAAGTGGTTGTTTTAATATTTGGATGATCTACCATGCCTGAAGGTTCAAATTTGGTAAATACAAACTTCTCTACAAATTCTTCTAGCGGCACACCATATTGTAAGCCTACAGAAATTGCAATAGCAAAGCAGTTCATAAAGCTTCTTAAAGTAGAGCCTTCTTTTGCAAGATCAATGAAGATTTCACCTAAAGTGCCATCTGCATATTCACCGGTGCGTAAGAAAATAACTTGTCCGCCAATTTTTGCTTTTTGTGTAAAGCCTCTGCGCTTAGAAGGCAATGACTTCTTTTCTACGATGCCAGATAACAAACGTTTTAATTTGGTATCGGTAGAAGCATTCATTCTTTTTTGAACCTCTTCTAATAATTCTTCAACGGTTAATTGACCTAAATCAACAATGCTTGAACCTGCTTCTGATGCAGTTGCAGTAGCTACTTCAGCAGCTTCAGAAACAGTATCATCGGTTTTCTTTTTCTTATCTGATTTATTACTTAATGGTTGACTTAATTTAGAACCATCTCTGTAAATCGCATTTGCTTTTAAGCCTAATTCCCAACTTAACATGTAGCTTTCAGAAATATCAGAAACGCTTGCTTCGTTTGGTAGGTTGATGGTTTTTGAAATCGCACCCGATAAGAATGGTTGACAAGCACCCATCATTCTGATGTGACCATGTGCGTGAATATAACGCTCACCTTTTTGACCACACTTGTTGGCGCAATCAAATACAGATAAATGCTCGTCTTTTAATAATGGAGCACCTTCGATTGTCATGGTACCACATACGTAGTCATTTGCTGCTTCAATTTGTTCTTCTGTGAAACCAATGGCTTCTAATAAATTAAAGCTCCAATCTGCATATTGTTCTTCTTTAAATCCTAGACGCTCCATACAAGCATCACCTAGGGTAAAGCGGTTAAAAATAAATCCGATTTCGAATGCAGATTTAGCAGCACCATTTAATTTATCAATTTCTGCTTGAGAAAATCCTTTTGCCAATAAAGCAGCAGAATTCACGTGTGGCGCGCCTTCGAAGCTTGCATGACCCACTGCATAATTTACAATCGCATCAACCTCTGCAGGTGAGTATTTTAAATTCTTTAACGCTTGTGGTACAGACTGGTTGATGATTTTGAAATATCCACCACCAGATAATTTTTTGAACTTCACGAGTGCAAAGTCTGGCTCCACACCTGTTGTATCGCAATCCATTACAAGACCAATGGTTCCTGTAGGTGCAATTACCGTTGTTTGTGCATTTCTGTAACCATATTTTTCACCTAATTGTACTGCGCCGTCCCAAGCTTTGGTTGCCGCTTTTAAAAGTACATCTGGTGTATATTTTGCCTTGATACCTTGAGGCTTAATTTCTAATCCTACATACGCATCATCTGCGTCGTAAGCAGCAGCACGGTGGTTGCGCATTACACGTAGCATGTTTTCTTTGTTTTCTTCGTACTTATCAAAAGCACCTAAAAACGAAGCCATTTCTGCAGATGTTTTGTAAGCAATACCCGTCATGATAGCGGTGATGGCACCAGCAATACCACGCGCTTCTTCAGAATCGTAGGCAATACCACTTACCATTAACATAGAACCAAGGTTGGCAAAACCTAAACCTGTAGTTCTGTAATCGTATGATAATTGCGCCACTTCTCTAGAAGGGAACTGCGCCATTAAAATAGATACCTCGAGTACAGTCTGCCATAATCTTGTCGTATATTCAAAACCTTCTACATCAAACGAATTATCTGATTCGTCAAAGAATTTACGTAGGTTGATAGAAGCTAGGTTACATGCAGTATTATCTAAGAACATGTACTCCGAACAAGGGTTAGAAGCATTGATACGACCACCTTTAGGGCAAGTATGCCACTCGTTAATAGTGGTATCGTATTGTGTTCCTGGATCCGCACATTGCCATGCAGCATCTGAAATTGCATCCCATACTTGACGTGCAGGAATAGATTGCATAACGCGTCCATCGGTACGTGCTTTTAAATCCCAATTGCCATCTTCTTTTAATGCTTTAAAGAATGCGTTAGGAATACGTACAGAGTTGTTTGAGTTTTGACCCGAAACAGTTGCATACGCTTCTCCTTCGTAACTATTATCATAACCAGCTGCAATAAGCGCGGCTACTTTTTTCTCTTCCTGAACTTTCCAGTTAATGAACTCCATGATCTCTGGATGGTCTAAATCTAGACAAACCATTTTGGCTGCTCTACGTGTTGTACCACCAGATTTGATCGCACCAGCAGCACGGTCTCCAATTTTAAGGAAACTCATTAAGCCGCTAGAAGAACCACCACCAGATAATTTTTCGTTGGCTCCTCTAATTTGAGAGAAGTTAGTTCCTACCCCAGAACCATATTTAAAAATACGCGCTTCACGTGTCCATAAATCCATAATACCACCTTCATTTACTAAGTCGTCGCTCACGCTTAGAATGAAGCAGGCATGCGGTTGAGGACGCTCATACGCACTTGTTGAACGCTTTAATTGCTTGTCCGTTGGATCTACATAATAATGACCTTGTGCACCACCGGTGATGCCATAGCTTTCGTGTAATCCTGTATTAAACCATTGTGGCGAGTTAGGCACACAAGCTTGGTTTAAAATACTATATACTAATTCCTCATAAAATACCTGTGCATCACTCGTAGTTGCGAAATAACCATAACGCTCTCCCCATACTCTCCAACAATTTGCCATACGGTGTGCAACCTGCTTCACAGAAGTTTCTCTTCCTAATGAACCATCCGCTTGTGGAACGCCAGCTTTTCTAAAATACTTTTGTGCTAAGATATCCGTAGCAATTTGGCTCCATTGTTTAGGAACTTCTACGTTTGTCATTTCAAATACCTTTTCACCATTCGGGTTTTTGATTACGCTATCACGGTAGTCGTACTCAAATAAGTCAAAAGGAGATACACCATCCTTGGTGAATCGGCGGCTAAATTGTAAGCCTTTTTTTGTGCGAGCGTTGGCCATACTGGGTGTCGATTTAAACGAATTATTTAATGGGTCCCTAACAAACATCAAAATTGTTAAGGGGTTGACGAAAATATCTTTACCTGAGCACAAAACAAGACCCTAAATATTAACAGGCTGTGGATAAGGAATTTGAACAATTTGAGAGTTCAAATCAGGACTGAATTTGACCCATTTTCCCCCAAATGTTAGCAACAAAAAAAATAATATTAGGGTGGTATTGCGCTTTTTCCCTTAGTAAAAAGGGGGATTTAGCAGGTATTTTACATGACTCATTGAAAATGAAGGAGTAACAGATGTCTAGAATGCTAAATCGCAGAAACAAATTCGAGATAATTGCGTTTAACAAAAACTTTTCTGCATTTTTGCAGGACGACTATTGTACCACTTCATGAGCCCGAACGTTTATTTACAGCTACTCGAATCAAAAAAAGCAGGTCGCCCGCTTTTTACGGTCTTAATAGACCCCGATAAAGTAGATGCTAAAAGCCTAGAACATCTAATACAACTGGCTTTAGCGGCAAAAGTAGATTACTTTTTTGTAGGCGGAAGTTTGGTTATTTCCAATCACTTAGATGCTTGTGTACAGCAAATAAAAGTCGCTTGTAACATCCCGGTTATCTTATTCCCCGGATCCCCTTCACAAGTGTCAAAATACGCAGACGCCCTATTGTACCTGTCTTTGATATCAGGGCGTAACCCAGAATTACTGATAGGACAGCACGTAATAAGTGCTCCTTTTGTTAAAAAATCGGGGCTTGAAATCATGCCAACTGGCTATATGGTGGTTGATGGTGGCGCGCCTACCACGGTTTCCTACATTTCTAATGCGGCGCCTATTCCTTCCAATAAACATGAAATTGCGATGTGCACTGCTATGGCTGGCGAAATGCTAGGCATGAAACTCATATACATGGATGCAGGCAGTGGTGCTCAAACGCCTATCTCGGAGGCTATGATTAGCGCTGTAGCAGGTTCTATTGACATTCCACTGATTGTGGGCGGCGGTATTACAGATCCTGAAAAAGCATACCTCAATTGCAAAGCTGGCGCTAATATGATTGTTATTGGTAATGCCATCGAAAAAGACCCAAGCCTCATCAAAGAAATGAGCGCAGCGATTCACGCATCGGGCAAAATAACAGCGGGATAAACTATCTATTTTCTCGTATTTATCGCAGTTTTTAATGGATTCTTAAATCTGCGGTAAATACAGGGTTATGTTATAACTTAACAACATATGTTGCAGTTGTGAATGATCAATTACAGATCTATTTAATAACATAAATCCACCCCCGATGCGAATCAACAACATCTTACCGGTTACCCTGTTTGCAGCAAGCCTAATGATGGCTAGCACTATCTGCGCACAAACAAATACAAGTACTAGTAAATTCAAACCAAAGCCTACTTATACAGCACACTTATCAGTGGGGCAGGTGTTTTTTGGCACAGGTGATGTAAATGGTTATGGACTTTTAATGGCTGTAGAAAAATCAGTTTTTAAAAAATCGGTGCGCCCTTTTCCTGCTTTTCAAGTTGGCTTTGGACTCAATTTTGAAACGGGTATTAGAAAGCCTGTACATATTTTACACCCCAATGGAGTTTTTGAGGAATCAAGTTATGGTCAAACCAGTAAAACATCGGGCTGGGCTACCTTTAAATACCACCCCTTTAAACATTCAATGGATGGATTTAGTGTGACAATCGGTCCAACATTAGGTATTACACAATCAACTTCCGAAAAAAGTGTAGGTTTTATTTACGATACATTTTATGGTGTCATTCGGAAATCAGTACTTGAAACAGAAAATCATTTCGGCATGGGTTACCGCATTGCAGTGCAACAACAATTTGCCATTAAGGATCATTTTTTTATTGGTTTTCGTGCCGATTTTTCAAATGATGTACACGGTGATGTTAATACCTACTTAGGAGGAGGATTGAGTTATCGTTTTTAAAAAAGTTAATAGTTGTTGAAGTCAAATAACCGACCAATTGGTCGGTTATTTTTTTGCCTGCACCTGCGGGATGTATCAGAACTATTTCGCAATAATAATTTACTTGAGCCTTGAATTAATTTCTGCGGTTTTCACGTAACATAAACAGGTGTTGAATAGAATAGGTTGCAGTAGATAGCTATCCAACCACATTCTATTCACCTTAAATTAAGCACTATGTTATTGAACGTAAAAAAAGGCTTGCTTGCACTAACGCTTCTTACTGCATTTGTTAGTTGTAAAAAAAATGCAACCGACTACCAAAATGGTGGTGTCGATGAAAGTAAAGTATACCAAAAACCAATTACCTCTGATCAAATCGAACTGGTTAGTAACCTCGAAAAAATCACACTTATTTTAGAGGACCTCTATACAGAAAAAAAGAACCTAAAACTGGTAAATGCCGCCGTTTATTCCAAAGCCTACACCGACGAATCGGTTTTATTAAAAGACCTCATCAATCCGGGTCAAAGCATACTTCCAGCAAACAAAAAGTTTGTGGAACTCTGTACAAAATGGAATGTAACCCTTCAAGCATTTTCAGACAACTTTTGGAAAACTGCACGCGATAAAAACGACACAAAACTGCTTGCTTTTTTAGCAGTCATTCAAACCATTCACCTGCCAGTTCAAAACTTAAACAACAACCCCTTTGGCGCAGACAATCAAACCAACAATCAGAACAATAATAGCCAAGTGAGTATTTACTTTCCGTACAGTTCCGAATATGATATTTCGGCAAGCGGTGACAGCTATGGTCCGGTAGCTAGCCTCGTGGCAGCCAGCGCCGAAGCTGATGAGGCCCTTGGTTTTCAGCCTTATTATAGTGGGGGTACACTTATAGAATACCGACCTGTTGTTGTCAATGACAACTATGCTCTTACCCATCCCACACATATTGTAGGCATCAATGGTATAGAGCCTTATCAAACACAGGATGCCAATTTAAATCCTCCCACAGTTACAACACCTCCAAGCATTAACCGGATATATGTTGGTGATGCCATTTGTAGGTCGCAATACGACAGACTCATTAGTTTTACCGGCAACGGGGGCGGTTCCGAAATTGCCTATTGTAGAGTAAGTGGGTACCTTAAATTAGTGGGTCATCAGATCACCGAATTTGAAGATAAAACATCTGTAAAATTTGAACGGGGCACCATTCATAAAAAACAATGGCTCCGCGTGTATGCAGTTTGGGACGCTGATTGGGTTGCCGATAACAAAGAACAGGTTTTTGCGATCTATGAAGACGATAACAATTCAGAAATCACATTTACGGGCTCTTTGAGCACAACTGTTAAAGTAGCTGCTGGCACAACTATCGATGGCAGCATCGACTACCAAATTAAAAGGAGCTCGCAAGATGATATTATCAAGCAACTAAAAATTTCGAGGGTCTCTTATTTTGCAGGCGCCCTAAGAAATCAAGGATGGGGATTTGGGAACGATAAATCATTTTTGCCAGCATCTGCTTCGCATGGTTGGCCAATTTATGACGCAGTACCAGAAGGAGGTGCAAACGTGGGTTGGACTTGGCCTTATGATGGGTATTAGTAGTTTGTAAATAACTAACAAGCCAACGCCAATACTAGTATCCATCCTTATTCGCTGGATACAAAATAGTAGTAACGTTGGCTTGTTTTCTATTTCAAATCGGCGGTATTCACACGCGTTGGTGTGTCTTTACCGCTAACAATACCACGAGCACTAAGTGCTATAGCCTTGATAATTCTTGTCATATTATCAATGTCAATGGTACCAATTTCATCGGTGGCTTTATGGTAATAGGGGTCGGTATCTATTTTTGTTGTAGAAATGGTATGGGCCGGAACACCCAGTCTAGCAAGGGTTGCATTGTCTGAACGGTAAAATAAATTTTGAGCAGGATATGGATCTGGATAAAAAGTAAAATCAGTGCCTTCTAAATTAGCTTGCAAAATCTTACCCATATCCGTTTTTTCGAACCCTGTAATAAACGCAGAGTTTTTACCCCACTTACTTTCGGAACCAATCATTTCTAAATTAAACATGGCCATTACTTTAGCCGGATCAAATTGATTTGAAAAATAAGTTGCGCCAAAGCCACCTACTTCTTCTGCGGTAAATGCAGCAAATACTAGGGTACGTTCGTTATTATTGAGCGCTTTAAAATATTTAGCGAGTACCATCATAGCCGTGGTGCCAGCTGCATCATCATTGGCGCCATTAAAAATAGAATCGGCTACAACATTGCCATTTCTGTCCTTACTGGTAATTCCCAAATGATCATAATGTCCACTAAAAATTACAATTTCTTCGGGTCTAGATTTACCAGGAAGTACACCTACGACATTGGCAAGTGGCATTTCGGTAATTTCATGTTTGGCTTCAATGCTATAGCTAGTAGGGTTTATAGTACTTAAAACAAAAACCACCGATTTGTCAGATTTAAACAAATTAGACTTGAGCCTCGTTAATCCACTAAATATTTTTGCAAAACTAGTATCCACTATTACAAGCGCATTCTTTTTTAAGCCCGTAAGCTTGCGCGCTTCACTCATCAAGTTGGCTGTTTTACCAATGGTTATTTTTTCAAAACCAGCTGTTTCATTGATTGATAAATTAGCTTGCGTGGTTACAACAACAATATCTTTTTTATCGAGTGTAGTACCGTCAAAAGTTCCAGATGTACCTAAAAATTTAGTACGCACCATCGCAAAAGACTGTAAGTAAGATCCACTGTTATTAAGGGTTTGAAGACCAGTGGCCTTAAACTCATCCGCAATAAACGCAGACGCTTTTTCGATACCCGGCGTAAAGGTCCTACGCCCCTGCATATCGTCTGCAGCAAGTATCGTTTCGATACGTCTTACTTCTTTTTCTTTAATTAGCTTATCTACGTTTTGCGCCTGTGCAGAAACAACAAGTAGTAAAACAAAAACTAGCATATTTATTTTTTTCATAAAAACCATTTATTTGAATTGTATGTTGAAGGCAACTAAAATACAGCTAATTATTTAGAAGCTTACAAGCTCATCATTTCTTTGAACTTAACGGTTTGACGTCTACTCACTTCAATTTTTTCGCCACCCTTTAACTCTACAATGAGTCCACCATTAAAGTAAGGTTCAATTTTATCAATCCAACGCAGATTAATGATATGCTTTCGATTGGCCCTAAAAAACATGCGATCATCGAGGCGTTCTTCAAGTGCATTTAAAGATTTTAATATGAGCGGCTTGTTGCTATCAAAAAATACTTTAGCATAGTTACCCACGCTCTCAAAAAGCCTAATCTCACCTAGTTTTACAAACCAACAACGCTCCCCATCTTTCACAAACACCTGGTCTAATTCTGTTAATGGACCTCGGTTGTTACCATGAAAACCAATTTGTTCTTTAAACAATTCGGCCTGTAATTTTTGAATAGCGTCCGACAAGCGCTTGGGCTCAATGGGTTTTAATAAATAATCAAGGGCATTTACTTCAAATGCTTTGATGGCATAGTCGTCGTAGGCCGTGGTAAAAATTACCTTAGGTGCACGCTCTACTTCTGCTAGTAAATCAAACCCTGTTTTTCCTGGCATTTGAATGTCTAAAAAAATAAGGTCGGGATTGTGCTGTTCGATTTTTTCGATGCCCTCATCTACATTAGATGCTTCATCCAGCACTTCAATGTCGGCATGATCTAACAATAATTTTTTTAACTCATTACGCGCTAGTCGTTCGTCATCAATAATAATTGCTTTTATGGCCATATTATTTTCTATTAAAATTATTTATTGTTGGGTGCTAAAGGAAGTCTAACAACTGCCTCCACCATATGATCTTTTGTGTTTTGAATAAAAAAGTCTGCTTTGTTACCAAAAAGTAATGCGAGTCTATTTTTGGTACTACTAATACCAAAGCCACTATTATCAATATCTAAATCTTCCTCTATAGCGCCTGTATTTTTTATCATAAGTTGGTGGTGTTCGTTTTTAAAATCGGACCATATTTCAACAACGCCTCCTTCTCTTTGCCTACCAATACCATGCTTGATGGCATTTTCAACAAGTGTTTGCAGCATCATTGGCGGCACGGGCTGATCGAGTGTGTCTTCGTCGATGTGATATACAACACGTAACCTACTTTCAAATCTAATGGTTTCAAGCGCTAAATAATCTTTTACAATAGAAAGCTCTTTTTCCAGTGTCACGGTTTCAAGTTTTTCGGCTTGCATACTGCTGCGCAAAATATTACTAAGCTCTGTAATGGCTGTTCTGGCACGCTCAGGATTTTCATCTACTAGGGCTCTAATACTATTGAGTGCATTAAAAATAAAATGTGGATTGATATGCGCTTTAATTGTTTTTAATTCAAGCTCTTTTACAAGCGTTTCAAGTCTTACTTTTTGAATTTCATTCATTCGGCCCAACTGAACATAGTGCCAGACATAATAAATGCTCACCCAAATAAATATCATGGGCGAATCAAAAATTAAATTGGAAAAGAAACGCGTACTTACAGAAAATTTAATTTTTGGATTATAGAGCCCAACCCACTCCACAATGGCACTGTTGGTTAAGCTGCAAAAAACAACGATACCAAAAAAGAGAAGCATGAGTAGCCACCATTTCTGAAAAGGGAAAGGAGGTCTTAACTTAAGCCTAACAATCAGGGTTCTAAATAAATGGGTAAATAAGATACCGGAAACTATAGTAATACCCAGTCTTGGATAAAAAACGGGATTGGGCTTGCTGTCAAAAATGAAAGCGAAGAAAATCATGGTTAACCCATAGGAAAACCAGCCGCCTAACTGACACCACCAATAAACACGGTTATTTCTTCTAGACATAACTACAAATATAAAAATTAAGGGAGCCAAAAGGGGTAAATTAAGGAAGAAAGGCAAAAACCAACCTTGGTTGGCATAAAATAAAGTGACGAAGGGGTGAACCTTTGGTTTTGTGTGATGTATCTATTGTAGGAAAGGTGTTTTGCTTCACACGAAATACCTATTTTTACAACCTAAACTAACTTTTTGCATGGAAATAAGGCCAGGAGCACTACTTGGGAATATCAATAACCCCGATGACCTCAAAAAGATCCCCAAAGATCAGTTGCATCAAGTTTGCAATGAACTACGCCAATATATCATCGACATTGTGAGTGTGCATGGTGGGCATTTTGCGGCCAGCCTTGGCGTTGTTGAATTAAGCGTTGCCCTTCATTACATTTACAACACTCCTTACGACCAACTTGTTTGGGACGTAGGCCATCAGGCATATGGACATAAAATACTAACAGGACGTAGAGACCAGTTTGTGACCAATAGAAAATATAAAGGACTTAGTGGCTTTCCGAAAAGATCTGAAAGCGAATACGACACTTTTGGTGTGGGTCACTCTTCTACCTCTATTTCTGCAGCACTCGGGATGGCAATGGCTGCCAAATACAAAGGTGAAAACCGAAAGTCAATTGCTGTTATTGGTGACGGTTCCTTAACAGCAGGTATGGCTTTTGAAGCCATGAACCACGCGGGCGTTGCGAATAGTGATGTGCTCATTATTTTAAATGACAACTGTATGAGTATCGACCCAAATGTGGGTGCCCTCAAAGAATATTTAACAGATATTGCCACATCGCCAACTTACAATAAAGTAAGGGATGAAATATGGAACTTATTAGGCAAAATGCCAGTAGGAAAATCTACCTCAAGATCACTCGCTTCTAAATTAGAAGCCAGCGTGAAAGGCATGGTAAACAAGAGCAGTAACCTTTTCGAAGCTTTACAACTCAGGTATTTTGGACCTATCGATGGCCATAACATTACCAACCTTGTAGATACCCTCAAAGATTTAAGAGACATCCCCGGACCTAAATTGTTACACGTTATTACAACAAAAGGTAAAGGCTATGAGCTTGCAGAAAAAGACCAAACAAAATGGCATGCACCAGGACTGTTTGATAAAGTAACCGGTGAAATTTTTAAGAAGAAAATTGAAACAACTCAGCCACCAAAATACCAAGACGTTTTTGGACATACCCTTGTAGAATTAGCAGAGGCAAACCCATTAATCATGGGCGTTACACCTGCTATGCCTAGTGGTTCTTCCTTAAAGTTTATGATGGATAAAATGCCTGATCGTGCATTTGATGTAGGCATTTGTGAGCAGCATGCGGTTACACTGAGTGCAGGCCTGGCCACACAAGGTATGCGTGTGTTTTGCAATATTTATTCTTCATTCATGCAACGTGCTTTTGATCAGGTCGTGCATGATGTAGCGATACAAAAATTACCCGTAGTATTTTGTTTAGATAGAGCTGGACTTGTGGGCGAAGATGGACCTACGCACCATGGCTGTTATGATATTTCATACCTCCGCTGCATTCCTAATTTAATTGTGAGTGCCCCTATGAATGAGCAGGAGCTACGTAACCTTATGTATACTGCACAACTTGATAGCACGGGCTTGCCCTTTGTAATTAGGTACCCTAGAGGTGAAGGTGTTATGCCGGAATGGAAAACGCCATTAACAGCTATTGAAATTGGAAAGGGCCGAAAAATAAAAGACGGAAAAGAGGTGGCCATTTTAAGTTTTGGTCATCCCGGAAATTTTGCTACAACAGCAATCAGAAATTTAAGATCGGAAGGAATAGATCCGGCGCATTATGATATCAGATTTGTAAAACCACTTGACGAAGCGTTACTACACGAAGTATTTACAAACTATTCTAAAATTGTAACGGTAGAAGATGGAACGGTTGTAGGTGGTTTTGGTTCTGCAATACTAGAATTTATGAATGCCAATGGCTATAAAGCGGATGTTACCATTTTAGGTATTCCGGATAGACTTGTAGAACATGGTACACTTAAAGAATTACACAGCGAATGCGCCTATGATGCAGCAGGTATTGAAGCGGCTGTAAAAGAAAGCGTTACTACAAAAGCGTTACAAACTGTATAAAAAATTACTCCATTTCTAATGGAACGTCTTCATCGGTAAAACTACTTGGAAGGTCTTCATCTGTAAGACCTTCTTCTTTTAGTTCTTCTTCGCGGTTGTCATTCCATTCAATAATAAAGTTGTTCATACCCTCGCCCACCAATAGTTTCATGTATTTCTGCTGGGTTAATTCGAGGGTCGATAAAAACAGGAATAAAGCGTGAACGCGGTCGTTACAAATTTCAAATATTTTTTCAAAAGCAACTGTTTTTTCACCGCGCACAAAATCTAACATATAGTCTCTACTACCTTCCATCGTGTAGTTGTAACGCACCACCGTATGCACAGGTTGGTTTTGACGATCATGCACACGCTGCATTACTTTTTCAAAAGCTTTCATCAGCTTGAACATCGTGATGTTCTGAATTTCAGTTCCTTCTGATGCATCTTCTCCAATAGAAATGAGTTCCTTTTGAAGATTACCACGTTTTACCATGAGCATACGCACGGCTTCCATATCAGCCATTTGCGCAGAGGCTTCTTTGAAGCGCTTGTATTCTAATATTTTGTCAATCAGTTCTTGGCGTGGATCGATTTCATTTCCTGAAGCATCTATTTCTTTACGCGGCAGAAGTAGTCTTGCCTTGATGCGCATGAGGGTAGATACAAATAAAATAAACTCGCTCGAGAGTTCAATATTTAGCTTTTCTCCTTGATGAATAAACGCCAAGAAATCTTTAATAATTCTAGTGATGGGGATATTGTAAATATCCAGTTCGTCTCTTTCTATAAAAAACAACAAAAGGTCAAAGGGACCTTCAAACTGATCTAACTTAATTTGATAATTGGGAACATTCACAGCTTCACACTTTTGCTACAAAGAAAACCCCTTCGGGCCTCAAATCTGCAGTTTGGGGTTAAAATTTATCCACTTTAGTGGTATTTAGGGCCATAAATTGTTAGAAAATGGGCTGTTATTAGGTTCTAATTGGGGAACTTCGCCAAAATTCAATGCCGTGCGGGAAAAGCTGATTAATTGGGTACTATTTATTGTTTTGTCGATTATTTGGGGAAGCTCCTTTATGCTCATGAAAGTAGGCATGAAAGAGGGCGGATCCTTTCCCTTAAGCCCTTACCAAGTTGCTTCCCTTCGCATGATTTTTTCGGGACTGGCTCTTTTGCCATTTTGTTATAACGCACTCAAGCAGATACCCAAAAACAAACTTTTTATGGTGGTGCTATCCGGTGTGATGGGTAGTTTTATTCCAGCTTATTTATTTTGTATTGCAGAAACTAAAATTGATAGCGCACTTGCTGGCATCTTAAATGCACTCACGCCACTTTTTACCATTATTGCGGGTATTGCTTTTTTTAATTTAAAATCGAGTAAGCAAAAAATAATTGGCATACTACTTGGATTTGCGGGTCTTCTATTGTCAGTAACAGCAGGTAAAACCTTACAATTTGATAACTTTTCTTATAGCTTTTTTGTCGTACTGGCTACCATTTTTTACGGCCTCAATGTAAATATGGTAGGAAGTCAAATGCAAAAAGTGAGCGCCATTAATATTGCCTCTGTCGCTTTTTGTTTTACCATGATTCCTGCCGGCATTATATTATTTAGTACTGGATATTTTGATTACGATTTTTCTAACCCATCACTGATAGAAGCAAGTATAGCAGGCGGTATACTAGGTGTCATCAATACATCTATCGCCTCTATTTTATTTTATGTACTTGTAAAAAGGGCTGGTATTATTTTTGCATCTACCGTAACCTACGCCATCCCATTTGTTTCACTTGCTATAGGCCTATACTACAACGAGCCCATCCATCCGTTAAGATTTGTTGGGCTCGGTATTATTTTATGCGGTGTTTATATTGTCAATAAACAAAAGAAGTAAGCGATTTTAAATCGCCATCATTTCTTTTTCTTTTGTAGCTAAATTCTTTTCTACAAGTGCAATAAATTTGTCGGTAATATCTTGAACTACTTTTTCAGCATCTTTTGCTGCGTCTTCACTTAAACCGTCTTTTTGTAATTTTTTAATTTGCTCGATGGCGTCGCGTCTAATATTTCTGATGGCAACTTTTGATTGCTCACCTTCGCCTGCGGCTCTTTTTACAAATTCTTTTCTACGCTCTTCGGTAAGGGGTGGCATAAAGAGTCTAATCTGAACACCATCATTTTGAGGCGTCACGCCAATATTTGCCATCATAATAGCTCTCTCAATAGGAGCAAGCATGTTTTTTTCCCATGGCTGGATGCTAATGGTTCTTACGTCTAAAACGCTAATATTAGCCACTTGGCTGATAGGCGTTGGGGCGCCATAGTAATCGGCCATAATACCATCAAGCATGGTTGGACTGGCTTTACCGGCTCTAATCTTGGTTAATTCGAGCTCTAGGTGGCTTATCGCCTTATTCATAGAATCTTCGGCGTCTACTGTTATTAAGTCAAGTTCTTCAGACATATTGTATCTATTTGAAGGCAAAACTAATAAATAGTACCGAAAGCGTCATTTTTCATACAAGAATTGGAATTTGAATTTTATCTTCGCAGCAAATAAACAATTTATGGCGTCTATTCAAACCCTAAAAGATACGGCTACTCAAGTTAGAAGAGATATTGTTAGAATGGTGCATGGTGTTCAGTGCGGACATCCTGGTGGATCTCTTGGTTGTACTGATTTTTTAACGGCGCTGTATTTTAATACCCTAGACCATAATCCTGCATTTTCTATGGACGGAAAGGGTGAAGACTTGTTTTTCTTATCCAATGGTCATATTTCTCCAGTATTTTATTCAGTTCTTGCAAGATCTGGCTATTTTGAAGTGAGCGAACTTGGAACTTTTAGAAAATTAAATACCCGTTTACAAGGTCACCCAACTACACACGAACATCTACCTGGTGTAAGAATCGCTAGTGGATCACTTGGTCAGGGCATGAGTGTTGCCATTGGTGCAGCACTTTCTAAAAAAATTAATGGTGATGCTAAGCTTGTGTATTGCTTACATGGCGATGGCGAATTACAAGAAGGACAAATTTGGGAATCAGTGATGTTTGCGGCGCATAACAATTGCGATAATTTAATTGCGACCATCGATGTGAATGGTCAACAAATTGACGGCCCTACTAAAAAAGTAATGAACCTAGACAGTTTACGCGCCAAATTTGAGGCATTTAACTGGACTGTTATTGATATGGATGGTAACAATATGGAAGACGTTGTTGCAACACTTGATAAAGCAAAATCACTTACCGGTCAAGGAAAGCCTATCTGTATTTTAATGAAAACAGAAATGGGTAAAGGTATTAGCTTTATGGAAGGCACGCATGAGTGGCATGGCATTGCACCTAACGATGCGCAACTTGCAGACGCCCTTTCTCAATTACCAAAAACACTGGGTGATTACTAACTTTTTAAGGATAACAATTGTTGGCTTGCTTTTTTAGCAGGAATCCATGCGGCCAAGAGCGCAATTGCTTCAATGGTGGTAACTACGAGTATATAATCGGTAGCCATTAATTTTACAGGATAGTAATCGATAATAAAACTACCGCCACCACCTAGCGTAATAATTTTAAATTTTAATTGCAGTAAGCAAATGATTGTGCCGAGTGCTGTTCCAATAAAAGTGCCTACCCCTGCAAGCACTAGCCCTTCAGTAATAAATATTTTTTGAATGAGCGCAGTGCTTGAACCCATGGCCCTTAGTACTGCAATATCTTTTTGCTTTTCTAATACAAGCATTGTAAGTGCGCCAATCATATTAAATGCTGCAACAATTAATATCAAACTTAGGATGCCATAAATGATCCACTTTTCCATTTGCATGACAGCATATAAATTTTTGTTTTGCTCGTAACGCGTTTCAACTGTAAAATTTTTACCTATTGCATGTTGGATGGCTGCTTTTATTTTTTCGGGACGTCCATTAATTTTCAATTCTAGACCACTCACTTGATTTGGCGTCATGGAAAGCATGTACCTCAAGAAATCAATATTGGTGAAAATAAATTTGTTGTCAAATTCTTGTTGTACTGCAAAGACGCCCTTTGCTGTTATATTAAATGCAAACATGCCATCTACGGCATCAAAACCCGCGCCTTTATTAGGCGTATAGAGCGTTAATGGAAATCCACCTTTTGTAACATCGACACCTACCGCATTTTCGATGCCTGCACCCATCACAATGCCTGGGTTTTGAACATCACCCATTTCATAAACACCTCTTACAATATGTTTTCCAATATTATTGGTGCTTGCAAAAACACTATCTACACCTTTAACAACAACAATACTCTGGTAGTCGCCATTGGCAAGCAATGCTTTTTCTTCAATGACTTTGCTAACTGCAGTAACACCTTCAATAGAAGTAATTTTATACACTGTATTGCTGTCCAGGGTTATTTGTTTCCCCTCCGCAGGAAGCACGCGCATGTCTGCATAAAAATCGGTGTAGAGGCCTTTTACTAAATCTTCAAAGCCATTAAATACACTTAAAATAACAATGAGTGCAGCCGCGCCAACTGCAATTGCAGTAACGCTTACCCATGCAATAATATTGATTGCACTTGTAGACTTTTTTGATTTAAAATAACGCCAAGCAAATAAATATTGCACGAGACTAAATTAATTTGATTCTTGAACCGCTTCATCACCATCGTTGAATGCTTCGTTAGCACCGTCTTTAGCACCATCAGATTCACCGGTAGCCTTTTTTTCGACATTGATTTGTTTAAATATCTCTTCCATCTTAAACACATAATCTAGGGTGTCATCGTGGTAAAAATGTAATACTGGAATACGTCTAAACTGATGCTTTACACGGTCGGCTAGCTCCTTTTTGATCTCCCAGGCCCTAGACTCAATCACTTTCATCACTTCTTTAGCATCTGGAACCTGAAAAAGACTTAAGTAAATACGCGCCTCCAAAAGGTCGGGCGTTACCTTCACGGATGAGATGGAAACCATACCACCGGCTATCATAGAAAGGTTTAGCCTTCTA
Source organism: Sediminibacterium ginsengisoli (assembly GCA_945901845.1). GTDB lineage: Bacteria > Bacteroidota > Bacteroidia > Chitinophagales > Chitinophagaceae > Sediminibacterium > Sediminibacterium ginsengisoli_A. The sequence goes on from CAMDLR010000013.1 coordinate 47,055, forward strand.
AAAATATCATTCATTTCTTCCTGTATTGCTCCTGCTACCTGACGTTGACGTTTACCTTCCTCCATGTTCTTTGCGTTTAATTGGCTGTAAAATTAGTTACTTTGCCTTGTTTTAACGATTTTATCATTTATGAAGCGTTTTTCACGAATTCTGTTTTACCTCCGTACCCAAAAAAGGAATATTGTCCTTTACGTGGTGTTTAACCTGCTGTCCATCCTTTTTTCACTGGTTTCGCTGGCCATGCTGGCTCCATTTTTACAGCTTTTATTTGGTACCGAAAAACTCATCACAGCTAAACCTGTTATGGCGGGCGCAAGCTTATCTGCCGGAACCATTTTAAACTACCTTAAATATTTTATTTCTAGGCTCATCATTGAAGAAGGAACCGTGTATGCACTTGGTGCTATTTGTGGTATTATTATTACCGCTATTTTCTTTAAAAATTTATTTACCTATTTGTCTTTTAGGGTGTTAGCACCTATGCGCAATTATGTAATGACAACGCTTCGTTCCGATTTGTATAAAAAATTATTAGACCTTCCTATTGGTTATTTTACAGAACAACGTAAGGGTGATATTATTAGTAGAATGAGTAACGATGCCAACGAAATTGAATGGAGTGTGATGAGTACCCTAGAAGGACTTATTAAAGACCCGCTTAATATTTTAATCATTTTAATTTTCTTGGTTTTCCTAAGCCCCGTACTTTCTTTATTTTTACTCGTTCTACTTCCGGTAACCGGCTTTGTAATTGGGCGCCTGAGTAGAAGCCTAAAAAAACAATCAACAACATCCCAAGAAAAACTAGGAACACTTTTATCAATTTTAGACGAAACCCTTGGGGGACTGAGGGTTATCAAGGCTTTCAATGCCGAAAAAATACTACTGCAAAAGTTTTTAGACAATAATAATGCGCTCAATCATATCCGCAATAAAATGAATTTTAGAAAAGATTTGGCATCGCCGATGTCCGAATTTTTAGGTGTGATTGTACTTTCTTGTATCTTATGGTTTGGTGGAAGACTGGTATTGAATAACCAAGCAAGTTTAGGACCAGAAAGTTTTATTACCTACATTTTATTTTTTACGCAAATCATTAATCCTGCAAAATCTTTATCCAGTTCTTTTTATAATGCACAAAGAGGCAGTGCTGCTATTGAAAGAATTGAAGAAATTTTAAAAGCGCCTGTTGCCATAGAAGACAAGCCTAATGCAACAGTTTTAGAAAATTTTGAGCACCGCATCGAGTTTAAAAATGTAAGTTTCTCTTACGACGATGCTACTATTTTAAAAAACATCAACCTCATTATTGAAAAAGGAAAAACAGTAGCACTGGTGGGTTCATCAGGTGCTGGTAAAAGTACCTTAGCAGATTTGATTCCGCGTTTTCATGACGTAACGGAAGGTGAGGTGCTCATTGATGGCATCAACATCAAAGACTATAGTTTACAAAGCGTTAGAGCTGCCATGGGCATTGTTACACAGGAGCCTATTTTATTTAATGATAGCATCGCACAAAATATTGCATTAGGCGTCCAAACAGCAAGCTCAGCAGCTATTACAGCCGCCGCTACTGTGGCCAACGCTGCAGCCTTTATTGAAAGCAAAGAAGATGGGTACGATGCAAATATTGGAGATAGAGGTAGCAAACTAAGTGGCGGTGAACGTCAACGTATTACCATTGCTAGGGCTATTTTAAAAAACCCACCCATTTTAATTTTAGATGAAGCTACATCATCACTCGATACAGAAAGTGAAAGACTGGTGCAAGACGCCATCAATAAAATGATGCAAAATAGAACCTCCATTGTTATTGCGCACAGACTATCTACCATCAGACACGCCGATGAAATTATAGTATTGCAAAAAGGAGAAATTGCAGAACGCGGCACACACGACGCCTTACTTGCAAAGGGTGGTATATACAAAAGGCTTATTGATATGCAAGAAGTAAAATAATAGAAGTAACATAAATCAGCGCATAAAAAAAGGGCTATCTAATTAAGACAGCCCTTTTTTATTATAGATCAAGATCTAAATTTATTGTTGATCAGGACTTGGTTTTACTAGTCCTAATTTAGCTTCTAAGCTAAGCGTAGCATGCGGTACAGCGCGTAAACGTGCTTTATCAATTAACTTGCCCGTTACTCTACAAATACCATATGTTTTGCTTTCAATACGCATGATTGATTTTTCGAGATGGTCGATGTACGTAATTTGACGGCTAGCCATTTGAGACAATTGCTCTCTTTCCATGCTCACACTTCCATCTTCCATAGTCATGTAACGTGCATCGTCATTGTCACCACCCATTTCATCTTTACGGGTAATTAAACCTTGCAAGTATACAAGCTCTTTTTTGGCAGCTTCTAATTTTTTATTGATAAGCTCACGAAACTCGTTAAGTTCGGCATCGCTGTATTTAACGAGTGTTTGAGTACTTCTCGTCACAATTTGAACTCTTTTTTCTAATGGTGTATATCCAGGACTGTAAGGCACGCTAGACTTTGTATTTGTCTTTGGTAATTTTACATCCTTAATAGGTTCTAATGGTTTTCTCACCGGCTTTTTAGGCGGTGCTGGCGGCAATTTCACTTCCGGCTTTTTAGGCATTGGAGGAAGTGGCGTTGGTTTTGCTTTTACCACTGGTGCAGGTGCTATTTTGGGAATTGGCTTACTAGGTAATACTACTTTGCCACCGGGTCTTACAGGTGCTGTTTTTACAATCACTTTTGGAGGAGGTGGTTTTACCGCTTTAACTGCCGCAACTTTTGCAGGTTTTACAGCTTTAGCAGGTGCCGCTGGCTTTGCCGCGGGTGCTGTTGGTTTAGCTGGAGCCGCCACTTTTTTTGCGGGTGCTGCTGCTTTAACAGGCGTAGGCGCTGCCTTAACAGGTACCGCTTTTTTTGCTGGAACCGCTGGCTTTGCTGGAGCTGCTACTTTTTTTGCAGGTGCTACTGGTTTAGCAGGTACTGCCTTTTTTACAGGCGCTGCTACTTTTTTAGCAGGTACTACAGGTTTAGCAGGTACTACTTTTTTTGCTGGTGCAGCCTTTTTTACGGGTGCTACTACTTTCTTAGCAGGTGCTACTTTTTTTGCAGGAGCCGCTTTTTTTACAGGTGCAGCTACTTTTTTAGCAGGTGCTGCTTTTTTGGCCGGAGCCGCCTTTTTAGCGGGAGCTGCTTTTTTGGCCGGAGCCGCCTTTTTAGCGGGAGCTGCTACTTTTTTAGCAGGTGCTGCTTTTGGGGCTGGTTTCTTTGTAGCCATATTCTTGATGTTATGCTTGTTTAGTTATTGAAACTTTTAGCAAATGCTCATTTACGTCGA
>CAMDLR010000014.1 GCA_945901845.1 Sediminibacterium ginsengisoli
AAAGTTTTATAGACGTTTTATGGAAAGCGAAGCAGGCCATTACACCTTGTTTATTGACCTAGCTAACTTATACTTTGGAAAAGAAAAAACCTTGGGTCGTTGGAGCGAATGGTTGACGTATGAAAAAGAAGTGATGGAGTCGATGGAAATTAGAGGCGACCGTATTCACTAAATAATGTAAGGAAGCAGTTGCGCCTTTAACAATTCAAGTTGTTTACTCCAATCTAAATAAGGATACTGCGCACTCAAAGCTTCAATTTTTTCAATTGTTTTATGAACAAATTGTTGGTGCTGATTAGAATGCACATAAAAAGGCTTGTGTGCAGCAGCTAAATTAATAGCAGCAATTTCTTTGATTAGATGTTTAGTTTCTGGTGTTGTACATGCCTGTAAAAACTTTTCCCAAACATATTGAGTAGCGTGGTAATTGGGATGCACCATGTCTTCACTGTAAAAACGGTAATCACGTAAATCATCAATTACAATTTCGTAAGCAGGAAAATAATAACTATGAGCATCCGCTTCCACAAGGCTATGGACCACCTGAATTAAAGCCGCCTTGCTCCTATTGTTTTCAACCATGCCTTCACGCACATGACGTACTGGACTAATGGTGTATATAATTTGTAACCCTGGATTTAAATTTCGTAAGCGTGCAACAAGTGGTATATAAAGCGCTTCAATTTCTGCTGGCGTTAATAGTTTTTTTGTAAACCAACTGGCTGGCGCTTTATGGTTATTGGCTGCCACAAAATTAGGCGCATATCCGTTGGCTTGATCTGTTAACTGATACACCCAGGCAGATCCGAGTGTTATAAATAAGTGTGATGCTTTTTTTATAAACAAATGCGCCGCAGCAGTGGCTTCATTTATTTTATCAAGCGCTTCCTCTGGCATAGTACCTGAAAACCTACTATGGTGTTTCCAAGAGTGCCATGCTTCGTTAAAATAAAATAAATCGTTACGCGTAAAAGTTGTCGCGTCGATATATTGAGTGAGTGCTTCTGCAACAGACACTGGATTAAATAAAACACCATTTGGGTTTTCTAATACATGAAACAAATGCTTCGCTAATTTTTCACCCATATTTTCTGTGAAGCAAGAACCAATCATGAGCGTATGACTCCTATGTCCAATAGGACTTTGAAGTGCCGGTATATCAAATTCACAATGAAACTTCATACGGTAAATATTAAGCTTGTAATAAACGCTGTTTCATAGCTTCATATAATACAATACCTGTAGCAACACCCACATTAAAAGAATCAAAAGTGCCGGCCATAGGAATGGTAAAAAATGCATCTGCTGCTTTTGCTAAATATGGCTGCACGCCTTTTCCTTCGTCGCCCATAATCACACAACATGGATCCGTTAAAGTAAGCTCGTATATTTTTTTATCGGCGCGCATCTCGGAAGTATATACTTGTATGCCATTTAAATGCAGGGTATCAACTGCCTTAATTAAACTATTAACACGGCATACATGAATATGCTCAAGTGCACCGGCACTACTTTTAACAGCTTCGGCATTCAGGGCACCAACTCCCTTGTCCGGAATAATGAGCGCCTGTGCACCACAACAGAGTGCGCTTCTTGCAATGGCTCCAATATTGCGTACATCTGTAATGCCATCTAACATAACAAATAATGGCGCTTCCCCTTTTTCTACCACATGATCAATTACTTGTTGTAAATCTAAATATTGCACAAGACCCGCAATGGCAACCACGCCCTGATGATTGGCCTTTGTTAATCCATTTAATTTTTCGGGCGGCACGAGTTGAATGGGTACATTGTATTCACGCGCCAACTGCCTAATTTGCAAAATGGCTTCGCCAGAAATGTTTTTTTGAAATAAAATTTTATCGATAGATCTCCCCGACTGCAAAGCCTCTACGAGTGGTTGACGTCCAATAATTAATGTCGATTGTTTGATTGCCATGTGAAATTAAATTAGATAAGAAGCCCCTGCACTTGTAATAACTCTATTTTAGTAAGTGCAGCCACACTCATGGCATCGGTAATTGTTCCGTCTGCTACCATGCCAAAAGCGTCCGATAAAGATACTTTTTTAATTTGTAAAGCTTCTGTTTCTTCAGGTTCTGCTTCCTGCTGCGTTAACTGCGTAGCCAAATAAATAATAGCGAGTTCGTCGGAAACAGAGTTGGATAAATGGATGCGCATTAGCTCTTTATACTTTGCAGCTACAAGTCCTGTTTCTTCTTTCAATTCCCGAATGGCTGCCTCGAGTGTATCTGTGCCCTCCGGACAGCCCCCTTCCGGAATTTCCCAACTATATGCATCTATCGTAAAGCGGTACTGCCCTACTAAATAGGTATGCATATCTGGTGTAATGGGCACAACACCTACCGCAATATTTTTAAAATGAACCTTGCCATAAATGCTCGGATTACCAGCCGGATTAAGCACTTCAAATTCAGTGACATCAATCCACGCATTTTGGTAAATGGGTTTGCTATTTTTTATGGTCCAAGGATTTTTTTGATGCATATTAATTGTTACGCGCGTCAAATATATTACTAAATAAAAAGCCCCCACTAAAATTAGCAGGGGCTTTTTATTATAGACTTCTATTATTTTAAACCAAAGGCTTTTTTAACCTTTGCTACATAATCTAATTTCTCCCAAGTAAATAATTCCACTTTCATGGTTTTTGATTTACCATCTGGGGTTGTAAATGTTTTAGTTACTGTCTCATTTTTACGACCCATATGACCATAAGCAGCTGTTTCACTATACATCGGTGTTCTTAATTTTAAACGCTGCTCAATAAAGTAAGGGCGCATATCAAAAATAGATTCTACCAACTTACCAATTTGACCATCGGTTAATCTTACTTTCGCAGTACCGTAGGTATTTACGTTAATAGATGTTGGTTTAGCAACACCAATCGCGTAAGAAACTTGAACGAGTACTTCAGAAGCTACACCAGCAGCTACTAAATTTTTAGCAATGTGACGCGTTGCATATGCTGCAGAACGGTCTACCTTACTAGGATCTTTACCAGAGAAAGCACCACCACCGTGTGCACCTTTACCACCGTAGGTATCTACGATGATTTTACGGCCTGTTAAACCAGTGTCACCGTGTGGTCCACCAATTACAAACTTACCGGTTGGGTTAATATGGTATTTGATATCCTTGTTAAATAATTTAGCGTACTTCTTGTACTTTGCTTTTACGCGTGGAATTAAAATTTCAACAATATCCTTGTTGATTTTAGCCAACATCTTGCCTTCCTTATCAAAATCATCGTGTTGCGTAGATACCACAATTGCATCAATACGTACAGGCTCGTTTTTATCGTTGTACTCAAGTGTTACTTGAGACTTAGCATCTGGACGTAAATATTTAATAGCCTTGTTTTCTCTTCTTAATGCAGCAAGTTCAATTAAGATTTTGTGCGCTAAGTCAAGTGCCAATGGCATAAAATCATCGGTCTCGTTGGTTGCATAACCAAACATCATACCCTGGTCACCAGCTCCCTGCTCTTCTTTCTTTTTTCTATCAACACCTTGGTTGATATCTGCAGATTGTTCGTGGATAGCACTTAATACACCACAGCTATCCGCTTCAAACATATATTCACTTTTGGTATAACCAATTTTTTTAATCACATCACGCGCAATCGTTTGAACGTCTAAATATGCTTTAGATTTTACCTCACCGGCCAAAATAACTTGACCTGTAGTCACTAAAGTTTCGCAAGCCACTTTTGATTGTGGGTCAAATGCTAAAAAGTTGTCGATTAAAGCGTCAGAAATCTGATCCGCTACTTTGTCTGGATGTCCTTCAGAAACACTCTCAGAAGTAAATAAATAAGGCATGAATTTTTGTTTATAGCTTATAATAAAACACAAATATAAGTAGTAATTAGTTACTTATATTCTAGAAAATATAATACGTAATCGCATTCTAAAACGGGTATGCGAACCGCCACCTAGTCTTACCCGACCATTACCAACATCATTACCTTCTTGAGGACCGAGGTAATATATCTGTACCGCTGATACTTGTGGGTAAGGCTCTCTGTATAAAATTGAATCGTTCGTTGGTGCCGATATGCGAAGCGTATACACAGGATCTTTTCTGGTTACAATACCTTGAATGTACCTACTCATGTCAAAAGAATAAGCTGCAATGCTGGAATATCCAGGAACCGATTTAGATAAAACAGATCCGCCAAAAGTAGATTTGTTGGGGCCTTGGTTGGGTGAAAAGATATAGTCGTTGGGGATATTGTATTTCCTATTCTCAACAGTATCAATAGCACTTAACAATAAATACCTTGGAGGCCTCATATAGTTGTCAGTAGTAAACAAATTGGCATCGTCTGGAACCTGCTCTGCAATAAGGTCGGCCTTATGAATAATTCTATTGCTGAGTCCTTTAAGACCCGGAATTCGCACACGCACATAAGCGCCTGGACCCGATTGCACATATACGATAGAATCTGACTTATTTGTAGTGGCTGTGTATTTTGCTATTTCTGCTCCTACTCTATTACGAGAAATTAGATTAGCACTACCGCCAGAAAAAGAATTAAATCTAAAATAGGCAACAGCAGTATCTCTTACCGTTGCACCTGCAGAAGATGAATTATAATACAGGGCAAATTTTGTGTTGGTATCTGCGAGGTTAATATGAATAAGCGCATTTGTTGGCGCAGCTTGATCTACGGTTAAAGCAAAACCTGCAAACAAAGATTTAAATGCAGAATCGGTACGATATGCATTAGTTGTGTCGTAGGTATTAATAAATCGCCTAGCAACATCAGACCTTAATTTAATTCTAATTTGATGGCTTGCGCGCTCATACCTATTGTTCACAGAATCCTTTAAACGTGGTATAAAAATGTTTATTGGATCTGCAAGTGTTCCTTTGGTTCTAATATTATATGCAGATGGATAGTTAGCTGCATAATTATAATTGGAAATTAAAGGTGTTGTAGGATCAATTTCTGAAACGGTCAATTTTAATGGCGCAGCAGTATCACCATATGCATATTTATAACTTAAAATTAAAACGGCAGAGTCTACACGAATACTATCTTTTGCGCCCGGAATTGCATATGGGAAAAACGGCGGTGCGAGCTCGAAATACATGGAGGCTGCAGCTTTTCCAAATAAAGGGTCGTTGGAAATGGCACCCAAAACATGGTTGTCATTTTTATACACCCGCACAGAATCGTTGTCCATGTAAGTATCTGTGATTACTTCTAATATGGTGTCTTTGGTAATTACTCCATCAATTGTTGGAATTAAACCAGCACCAAGTTCGGTGGAAGGAACTTTAGTACAGCTCATGAAAACCATCAACATCAAACCAAAAAAACCTATAAAATTACGTATTGTAAATTTTGAATACATGTTTGTCTAATTACTTGCCCGCAAGGTCGTTGTACAATTCTAAATACTCTGTTAAATCCGAATCCCATCCTTTAAATGGAACCACTTTTTTGCCTTTTACTTTCGCAAATTCGGCTGTCAAGCTCGCATCAATTTGATCGGAACCAAAGGAAATAGCATCGGCAAAGCTAGCACCTCCTTTAAAAAGGGCGGTGTTATTGGCTGCTTTAAAAGCATCCAAATCTTTTTCTTTTACGTTTGCATTGATCAGTGCCTGTTTCATAAAATCTGGCCCTAATTCATTTTCAAAGGTATTTTGACCAATGGTAAAAACAACTTTGCTATTGCCAAAAACAGGTTCTTTTTTGTAGGCTGTTTTAATGAATGCAGGGATGAGGCCGGTCATCCAGCCACTGCAATGAATGATATCGGGAGGCCAACCAAACTTTTTAACAGTTTCTAGGGCGCCTTTACAAAAGAAAATAGTTCTTAATGCGTTATCATCAAACCATGTATCTGATTCGTCATGAAATACTTGCTTACGCTTAAAAAAGTCTTCATTTTCTAAAAAGTATACCTGAAGTCTTGCATTTGGAAGTGAAGCCACTTTAATTTGTAATGGGTAATCGTCTTCATCTACAGAAACATTGATACCCGATAAACGAACCACTTCGTGCAACCTATGTCTTCTTTCATTGATCACCCCAAAACGCGGCATGATACAGCGAACTTCTAAACCACTATCATTACTTTTAATGGCTAGTTTGGTAATGATTTCTGCAAACTCTGTCAACTCCAAGTAAGGAGACATCTCGGTAGCAATAAACAGTATTCTTTTCTTTGTAGACATGAGTTCCCAATTTTATACCTAGAGCCTAATTTAAGAGGGCAAAGGTACGAAAATTATAAGGAATCGAGCTAGCACAATGCTTAGACCAAAAAAATTGACAAATTTAGCTATTCGTGAAAAGTTTATATATTATTTATTTACATAATATATATGATAAAAATTGTATTCAATTAAATGGTAGAAGGCCTTACATTTGTTTCGACCTTATTAAGTACCATGAAAAAGCAAATCAGCGCTATTATTAAATATGCCTTCTTTTTTGGACTAGGCCTATTTTTAATTTGGTGGAGTTTGCGACAAATTCCAGCTAATAAATGGGATGAGTTCATAGAAACTTTAAAAGGTGCAAAATACTGGCTCATGGTTCCCGTGTTTTTGATTTTATCACTTAGTCATATTGTACGCGCTTTACGGTGGCGGATACTTATGGAACCGATGGGATATAAACCAAGCATCCTAAATACTTTTTTTGCAGTAATGATTGGCTATTTGGCCAACCTTGCTATTCCGCGTTTAGGCGAAGTTTTAAAATGTACCCTACTCGCCAAATATGAAAAAGTACCTGCCGAAAAATTGGTAGGAACCATTGTTGCAGAAAGAGCTGTTGATGTCATTTCGCTAGCTATTGTTTTTATCATTACACTTCTAACACAAACAAATTTAATTGCCTCTTATGGTTTAGAATTGTTTAGACAACTTTTTGAAAACAAGTCGGGGCAATTTTCGATGCAAAAAATTGGGATTGTAGTAGGTGCTGTTGTGCTACTCGTTGTATTACTAAAAATTTGGAGTCGCAAATATGGTCACCTCCCTTTTGTAATGTCTGCCAAAAAAATTATCAAGGGCATTTGGGAAGGCGTATCAAGCATTAGATACCTTAAACAAAAAGGCTTATTTATTTTTTACAGTGTTACTATTTGGGTGTTGTATATCGTAGGAACCTGGGTAGGACTTAGTGCCACTGCTGGCACTGCTGGCCTAGGCTTTAATGCAGCCCTTGCAGCACTTGCATTTGGTAGTATTGGTATGATTGTAACCCCTGGTGGTATTGGCGCTTATGCGTATTTCATTGCTAAAATTGTAGAGAAAATGGGTGTGCCCTTTGAAATTGGATTTGCCAATGGAACCTTGCAATGGTTTGCACAATTTATAATCGTTCTTATTGTTGGAAGCATCTGCTTACTTGTCTTACCTATTTATAATAAAAACAAGATTTCCCATGAAAGCAATTGAGGCTATTGAACGTAAAGAATTTTCTGTAGAAAGGCTCTTAACACAGGTTGCTGCTTGGCGTGTAACAGGTAAAACGATTGCCTTTACCAATGGCTGTTTTGATATATTACATGAAGGGCATATTGCATCATTAAGTGCAGCAGCAAAAGAAGCCGATTACTTAATAGTAGGACTTAATAGTGATAGCAGTGTAAAACAGTTAAAAGGAGATGCAAGACCCATTAACAACGAGCAGAGCCGTGCCATTATATTAAGAAACTTAGCAGTCGTAGACGCTGTTGTGATTTTTAATGAACAAACGCCACTCGAATTGATTACCGCCCTTTTACCCGATGTACTTGTTAAAGGGGGCGATTATACCACGGATCAAATTGTGGGCGCCAAAGAAGTGATGGCATCAGGTGGCCGTGTAGTGATTAACCCGATTGTAGAAGGATTTTCCACAACTGGCACAATCCAACAAATCAAAGCGCATTTTTCATAAATAGCTATCTACCGATTAAGCCTTTTATTTCACCCAGTTATGCCTATTGTTTAAGGTAGGGCTATTAGTTTTATTATGTTTATACCACTTAATTGATTCCACTTTGAAAGAAAATAAAAAAATACTGAACCTCCTTACCCACTTAGTGGCCTGGATTTGTTTGTTTTCGGTACCATACCTCGTTTTCTTTCCAAGGCTTCGTGAATTTAATATGAGCGATCATATGATGGCTACCATTATTATCAATTACGTATTTATTATATTTTTTTATTACCTCAACACACAATATTTAGTACCTGCATTACTGATCAATAGAAAATGGTGGTTGTATATTTTATCTGTGGTTGTTTCATTAAACATTTACTTGTTTACACCCAAACAAGTAGCTACCATTTTTGCGACGCCTGAATACATTGAACAAAATGGTAATTATATTATCAATCCATCCTTTAAAGGCGATAAAAAAATGACCAGAACACCAAGAATGTCTAGAAGACTGGCAGATCCCTACAATACTGTTTTATTTTTATTGGTTTTATCTTTTGGAACATGCATATCAGTAACGCAGCGCTGGTTGAGCTCCGAACGAAATAAAAAAGAAACAGAAAATGAAAAATTAAATACCGAGCTGTCATTTTTAAAATCGCAAATCAATCCGCACTTCTTTTTTAATACACTCAATAATATTTACAGTTTAGCTATTGTAAAAAGCGAACAAACGGCACCTGCCGTAATGAAACTATCGTCCATTATGCGGTATATTTTATCTGAAACTGAAAAAGATTTTGTGCCGCTCAACAACGAAATTGAGTTTACAAAAAATTACATTGAGTTGCAACAAATGCGCTTAACCGATAAAGTATCGGTTGTATTTAATTCAAGTGGCATAACCGATGATTTACAAATTGCGCCCCTACTCTTTATTCCATTTGTAGAAAACGCCTTTAAATATGGCGTAAGTACAAAAGAAGCTACAACTATTGACATACAAATTCATGCAACGGGTAATCAAATTGAATTTAATGCAACAAATACAGTGGCTACCAACATTTCAACCCATTTGGATAGTACGGGCATTGGCATTAACAATGCTAAAAGAAGGCTAGCACTTTTATACCCGGGCAATTATCAACTCAACATAAGCAACCAAGATAATACCTACCAAGTTTCTTTAAAAATTAATAGCTAATTGAATGATTACATGCATTGCCATAGATGACGAACCGCTTGCACTAAAAATTATTGAAGAATACTGTTCGAAAATATCGTTCTTACAACTTGTTCAAACATTTAGTGACACGGATGCAGCTTTAGTCTATTTAAAAGAAAATAAAGTAGACGCTTTGTTTTTAGATATCCAAATGCCTGATATTACTGGCATTGAATTTTACAAAAACCTACCCAAGAAGCCAATGGTCGTTTTTACAACTGCCTATAAAGATTTTGCGGTAGAAGGATTTAATGCAGATGCCGTAGATTATTTATTAAAACCATTCGAATACGACCGCTTTTTAAAAGCTGCCTATAAGGTTAAAGAATATACCGATTTTTTAAGTGCGCAAGAAGTTCAACTCAATTCAATTTTTGTGAAGGTGAACTATGAGATTATGAAAATCAATTTGAAAGACGTTGACCTAATTGAAGCACTAGACGACTACATTAAAATTTATACAAAACCGAGCCCTGTTTTAACCTTAATGACACTCAAGGGTATTTTAGAAAAATTACCGCCTCGAGACTTTATTCGGGTGCACCGCTCCTACATTGTACCCATTTCTAAAATTGACCGGTTTAGTAAAAGTAAAATTTGGGTAGGTGAAAAGGAAATACCTATTGGAAGTAGCTACGGAAGCGTTTATGATCAGTTATTAGCGCATAGCCAAGCTAAATAATCCGCGCGTTTAATATGCAAGCTTTATCGCTCCATTTTTTTATCGTTTTATTAAGAAATGACGCCTGCAATTAAACCTCAGAAACATGTAATTTAGCGTTATGAAAATACGCTTCCCCATTGTAAAATCCATTGGATCTATCTTTTTACTCGTTTGCAGTTTCAACGCTCCAAAGGCGCAAATGACCAATAAAAACTGGCAAGCACTAGACCCCAGTTCCGATAAGGTATTAGGTATTAGTTTACAAAAAGCATATGATTATCTAAGTAGCAAAAATAAAAAAGCCACTCCCATTATTGTTGCAGTTTTAGATTCAGGTATCGATACCGCACATGAAGACTTAAAAAATATTTTATGGACGAATACCAAAGAAATCCCTGGCAATGGTATTGACGATGATAAAAACGGATACATAGACGATGTGCACGGATGGAATTTTTTAGGCGGCAAAAATGGACAAAGCGTTAAAAGAGCACCAGATGAGCGTTCCAGAATTTACCACAAATACAAAGCAAAATTTTTAAACCCTTTATTGGATACCAATACACTTAGCGCTTCAGATAAAGTGATATATGCCACTTGGAAAAAAACAGAAACCGAATTAAATTATAGCGACGAAGAAAAAGACCAACTAAAATATGTTGAAATGCTATCGAGTGCTTTTAAAAAGCATGACAAAGTACTAAAACAAGAAATGAATGTAGTGAGCTACAATAGAGAAGCACTCACAAAGTTCATCCCCACCAGCATTACAGGTAAAGAAGCCAAGTTAGGACTCCTATCACTTCACCGACTCATGCAATTAGATGAAAACGAATTGAACACGTTTACCATTGCGCAAATGGATGAATACATCGAAGGTAAAAATGTTGCATTTGGAGCCAAAGAAAAATTACCCAACGACGAAAGAAGCCTCATTGTTAGAGACAACTACTATAATTTTTCTGACGCTTTTTATGGCAACAACGATGTTATGGGACCTACGCCCAACCATGGCACGCATGTTAGTGGTATTATTGCAGCGAGCAGAGACAATGCTACCGGTATAGAGGGTGTTGCAGATGCTGTAAAGATTATGATGGTGCGTGTGGTACCCGACGGAGATGAATATGATAAAGACGTAGCCCTTGCCATTAAATATGCAGTAGATAATGGTGCCAAAGTGATTAATATGAGTTTTGGAAAAGCCTATTCGCCCGAAAAATATTGGGTGGATAGTGCCGTTGCATACGCCGAACAAAAAGATGTTTTACTAGTGCACTCAGCCGGCAATGAAAATAATAATTTAGATAGCACTACCGTATATCCAAACGGTTATTTAGCGCCATTTAAAAAAACGGCTACTAATTTTATTACGGTGGGTGCGAGTAGTGACCCCCTTATTACCGAAGCTAGTATCGCCGCAGATTTTAGCAACTATGGCAAACAAAATGTAGACCTTTTTGCACCTGGTGTAAAAATATACTCAACCTTACCTGGCGGAAACACGTATGGCAATCAAGACGGTACTAGTATGGCCGCTCCTATTGTAACTGGAGTTGCTGCACTATTACGTACCTACTACCCTAGCTTAACAGCCAACCAGGTCAAAACAATATTAGAAAAAACAGTGTTCACGCCAACTACAACTGCACCCTGTTTACAACCTGGCAGTAGCAGCATCGCTGTTCAATTTAACACCCTCTCAAAAACAGGCGGTATTGTGAATGCATACAACGCGGTTGTTCTAGCAAACAGTATGGGCAATCAATAAAAAAGCCCCAACAAAAATTGCTGGAGCTTTCTATCTCGAAGGGGGTATAAAAAATTATTTTGCAAACAAATGCACAGCAATTTGAACGTCTTTAGAAGGACCTGCATAAGCAATGCCTAACAAAGTACGATCAAGGCTAAAATAAGCTTGACCAAAAAGACCTTTTTCAGAAGCGCTTCTGATATTTGAAGCGAAGCTTACTGGAACACCAACACCTTTAACATTTAAAGTACCGTTGATGGTGCAAGCAGTGGCGCTTGAATAATCTACAGAAGAAATAGTATAGGTTGCTTCTCCAAATTTTGCTACGTCAAAAAAGTCGGCGCTTTTTAAGTGACCTGCAAGTTTTTCACCAGCTGCATCAGTTACTTTTAAATTAGCAAGGTCAATAACAAAAGAACCACCTACTAATTTACCACCTTCTACTTGAACGCTTCCACCTTTCACAGCAAAGGTACCAGTGTGAAAATCGCCTGCTTTTGAACCAATAAAGTCTACCCTACTCTTATCTGACTGAACAGCTAGGGTGATAGGCGCTTTTGGATTTTTTGGGGCTACAAAAGCCAAAGAACTCGCTAAAAATGCGGCTCCTAATAAGAAAAAGGAAACTTTTTTCATAATTGTATTGAATTTTAAGTGTTTATGCGATTAATTAAGGTAAAATTAAGGGTTTTAATGTAAAGCCGTTTCGCTTATCTTCGCAAAAATTTTTTTGTATGAATCTTCATGAGTACCAAGCTAAAGAACTTCTAAAAAAATACAACGTTCCCGTACAGGAAGGTGTAGCGGTAGAAACAGTAGATGCGGCAGCTGCGGCTTATGCCACTTTAAAGGCCCAAACCGGCAATAATTTTGCGGTCATTAAAGCCCAAATTCACGCAGGTGGTAGAGGCAAGGGTAAGGTTGTAGGAAATGAGCAGCGTGGTGTAGCGGTTGCTAAAAGCGAAGATGATGTAAAAACAATTGCGGGTAATTTACTCGATGGAACCCTAGTTACCATTCAAACTGGTGCTGCCGGTAAACTCGTTAATAAAATATTAATTGCACAGGACGTTTATTATCCTGGTCCTAACGAAGTAAAAGAATTTTACTTGTCTATTTTATTAGACCGTTCAAAAGGTATGAATGTAGTAATGTACAGTACCGAAGGTGGTATGGACATTGAAGAAGTAGCGCATAACACACCAGAAAAAATATTTAAAGAGTGGGTACACCCAGGTGGTGGACTTCAGGGTTTTCAAGCACGTAAAATTGCTTTTAACCTAGGCCTATCTGGCGACGCTTTTAAAAACTGCGTCAAGTTTGTAACCAACTTATATAATGCATACGTACATCTAGATTGCGGCATGCTCGAAATCAATCCACTATTCAAAACATCGGATGAAAAAATCATTGCGGTGGATTGTAAAATGAATATTGACGACAACGCACTGATGCGCCACCCCGATTTACTAGCCATGCGCGATGTATCTGAAGAAGATCCTACCGAAGTAGAAGCAGGCGAGTTTAACCTAAACTTTGTAAAACTAGACGGTAACGTAGGTTGTATGGTAAATGGTGCCGGACTTGCGATGGCTACCATGGATATGATTAAATTAAGTGGTGGTGAGCCAGCTAACTTTTTAGACGTAGGTGGTACGGCTAATGCCCAAACCGTAGAAGCAGGTTTTAGAATTATCATGAAAGACCCGAATGTAAAGGCTATTTTAATTAACATCTTTGGCGGTATCGTTCGTTGTGACCGTGTTGCTGCTGGTGTAATTGAAGCCTTTAACAAATTAGGCAATATCAATATTCCGATCATTGTGCGTTTACAAGGAACCAACGCAGTAGAAGCTAAAAAATTAATTGATGAGAGTGGACTTAAAGTTCAATCGGCGATTCAATTAAGCGAAGCTGCAGACCTTGTTAAAAAAGCAGTTGCTTAATTAACGAATAGAAAAATTTCAAAAGCCTCCAACCTGTTGGGGGCTTTTTTATGCAAGAGATTTACTGCGTAAAATTATTGATAAGGATTACTGCGCACAATTAATGGGCTTCACTTCTGATAGCGCGCTAAAGGTATATCGTAGTCCGGTTTTAACCTCAACGCATTCGTAACGTTTGCGGCGTAGTGGCCCTTTACAAAATACCCGGCCATTGTCTGTTACAAATAGCGAACCCTCTGCAACACTTGCTACCAGTGCATACCCAGGTTTTTGCTTTTCGTTGTAGCCGCGAAGTAACATCAATAATTCGGTTTCACCACCAGCAGTAGCTGCTGGATTTAAAATAGATTTTTGAAGTGCTTTTTCAATTTCGGTCGGAAAAATTTGTTGCGCCACAAAATGTTGCAACAACTGCCCGTAACAAAATTTCCATTCTTTGCCATGTGCTTCTACGCGGCCATTAAATTTTTCGAAAGTCAATAAATGCGCAAGCTCGTGCAAAAACGTAATAAGAAATTCGTACTTGTTTAAATTACCATTGATACTAATGCGGTGGTTGGCGCCCCTACCCGGATGACGGTAATCGCCAAGTACCGATTTACGCTGTTTGGTAATGGTTAAATGCACCCGGTATTCATGCAAATACGCAAGTACCTGCTCAAAACTTTTGTCTGGTAAAAAACCAGCCAACGCCTGCATCGGATGCTCGTTAATGGGCATTACTTTTTGACATTCAATTTTAAAAAGAGTCTGATTTCAAGCCAGGTGTAGAGTGGATACACCGCAAAGCCAGCATATACAGAGCGTGGACTAATGCCAGCGCCTGACATTTTAATATACAAAAGCACTGCTACAGCAATGCCCACTAAACGAAGCCCCATCCCAGCCATGACGGTGCGCACTAGTACATTGGGGTTAGCGTTTTTAGAAGCATTGATAAGAGACAATAATCCAATAAGCGTAACGGCAAACAGTATTAAATTTGCCGCCATTAAAACATTGGGCACAAATTTATAGTTGATAAGTTCCTGCTCACCAAAGAGTACGGCTGCATTTACAAACATGAATAGCGCAATTATCGGATACAGCAGTTTTACTTTTTGAAACATCGTTTATTTTTTTGTGTCTGATTTATTGTCGGTGTGTTTATTGGCGCCGTTTTTATTGTCGGTGTCTTTGATCACTTTTACAATCATTCCAATACCTACAAGTAGTGGGAGTATCCAGATAAATATGGGGGTTCGAGAAAAAAATTTGAAATCCAGCCATTTGCCGCCGAAGGCGGCAAATGCAAACGCCACCAAAAGTTGCGTTGCTACACTAGCATATTGCAAAAATGAATTTTGATTTTTTTGAGGCATCGGATAATTTAATCGTACAAACATTTAATCGTTAATCACGTCTGCCTTTGGAATGTCTAGCGGAACAGTATCTAATTGCATCCCTTTATCAGTTCCTTCCATCACTTTTTTAATGCTATTAAAATATTGTTCATTATAACGAATAACCTGCTCCAATGAATCGGTTCTGATTTTTAAATTTTGAAGTGCTGCACGCCCTTCACGTGTTCCATAGCCAGGGATATAATATTTGAGTGGGGTAAATGCTATAAAAACAATAGTTATACCAATAAGAAACACAAAGAGGGTACTTAGACCAACATATACACTGGTTCTAGAGAGTTTGAGGGTAACAACTTCTTCAAAAGTGTCATCGTCCATTACAACCAATCGGTAATGGGTCCCTAGGCGGGTAGGCTCGTTTTTAGCGGGTATCGGCTCCATATTGTTAAATAAGCATAAAGGTAGCCCTTAAAGTTGTTTTATTACGCCCTCAAAACAGAAATAAATGTATTTTTAAGGCCTATTTTTAAGATTCATGAAAACCTATGTACTGGTATTTATTTTGATGGTTGGCCTGGCAAAAGAATCAGTTGCCCAACCCTATACGGGCATAAGTTTGCAAAAAAATAAACCCTACACCGAAAGACTGCTCCCTGCCGAAAAAACAGGAGAAAAAGGTTTCAGGCTACCTAAAAGAATATTTAACAACACGGTTACCAGGTATAATTATGTTTTTAATGCAACCATGCGTCTAGATGGGATTATTGAAAGAGCCACTGAAAAACAAATTGAAAATTATGCAACGATACTTCCCTTTTATCCGTATAGTTTAGAAACCACCGCCAAAGACGAAATTGATACCATCATTTACAAATGTACGGCCGGTATATTGTTACATGATTTACGCAGTGATTGGGTGGATAATTTATATATCATTTTAGGGAAAGCGTATTTACACCGTCAGGATTATGATTCGGCCCTTGGTGTTTTTAAGTATGTCAATTATGCTTTTGCACCTAAAGATGAAGGCTCTGATATTCCTATTGGAAGTAATATCAGTAATGCAAATGGCATATTTACGATTTCAACCGATGAAAAAAGAAATATCTGGAAAAAGATAACCACTACCCTCCCAAGCAGAAACGAAAGTTTTTTGTGGATGATAAGAACCTACCTCGAGCAAAATAAACAATCGGAAGCTGCCGGTTTAATGGCTTTATTAAGAACAGATAAAATTTTCCCGGCCAGACTTATTCCAGCACTCGATGAATTAACAGCCTATAGTAATTACAAAGGAGAACGTTACGAACAAGCGGCTATTTTTTTAGCAAAAACAATTCCCTTTGCAGCGAGTAAAAAAGAAAAATCAAGAAAAGCCTACCTAACTGCGCAACTATTTGAAAAAAGCGGACTTAATAACCAGGCGAAACAATACTATGAAAAAGCCATTGATATAGCGCAAGATCCTTATTTAGAGATTTATGCCAACGTTGCATTAAATAGACTCGCCGTATCTACAGGCGCAGATAGTAAAGCACTCTTACTAATGGCGAAAAGAGATAAATACGAAGCCTACAAAGACGTTATTTATTTTGCAGCAGCTTCTATTGAACTTTCAAAAAAGAATTATACCCTTACTCAAACCTATTTATTAGAAAGTATAAAAAATAGTGGTGAAAACGAAGTGCAAAAACAAACATCATTTTTGCTACTAGGCGATATCAATTATGACCAAAAAAAATATGGAGCCGCTTTTAAATATTATGATAGTCTAAACCTGCAAAATTTAGAAGTCGTTCAAAAAGAAAAAATTGAAACTAGGAAACCGGCCTTACAACTGATAAATACTAATTTAATAATTATAGAATTAGAAGATAGCTTACAAAAAATTGCAGCACTACCGGAAATTGAGCGAACTGTATTTTTGAGAAAATTATACAAACAATTACGTAAAGAAAAAGATGATACAGGTACAGATAAAATAGCAGACGCAGGCGCTACTTTTGATTTATTTAGTAGTGGCGCCAACACCGATTTTTATTTTTTGAACAAGGCCCAAAGATCAAATGGACTAACAACGTTTAAAACAACTTGGGGTAATAGACAAAATTCAGACAATTGGAGACGGCAAGCAGCACTTGATGCGGCCATTGGGGCTAGTAACGTAAATGTTACGGCTGCCACTTCAGATGTTGCAAGTAAAGATAGTAGCAGTGCTATTAGCTTTGACGCCCTAGCGGAATCGATTCCTACAGGACCTAAACAACTAGAAGCCTCCAACGAAAAATGGGCGAAGGCGCTACTTGATAATGCACAAATTTTTCAGCTAACTTTATCAGATTATCCTTCGGCCATCAAAGCCTACAGCTTCTATACAAGCAAATTTGTAACCAATAATTCACTAGACATTGTATACCACAACTTAGCACTTTGCTACCGTGTTATAGGCAATCAAAATAAGGCGGATTCGGTACAAAAACTTTTCGAAGTTACATTTCCAAGCAGTAAGCTATTGGTAAAAAAAGAACCTATCTTCAACAACAGTACTAGTGCCGACCTCAGCTACCATATTATTTATGAATATTTTTCTAAGGGAGAATACGAAAAAGCACTCGCATTAAAAGAGGAAGTAACAAACAAGTATGGCAAAGATATTTGGGCGCCACAGTTTTTGTTTATGGAAGCTACCCTACTTATGAAAAATAAAGAAGATAGCACTGCTGCAATAAAATTAAGTAAAATTACTGCCAATTACCCAGGAAGTGCTATTGCAAAAAAAGCCGCAGCAATACTTGAGGTATTAAAGCAAAGAGAGAAAATAGAAAAAGAAATCAATAAACAGCCTGCTAAAAAAGAAGAAGGTGTTTTATACTAAATAAATTTATTATGAAAATGTCAAAACCTGTTCGTGTCTTTTGGCGCATCATTTTTTGGGGCTTAGGAAGTCTAGGGCTTTTTTTACTGATGATCAATTTTGGTTGGCTAGGTAGCATGCCTTCTATAGATGATATCGAAAATCCAACGGCATCACTTGCGAGTCAGGTATATGCACAGGATGGAACCCTCATGGGTAAATACTATTTAGAAGACCGTATCAATGTAAAATATAAAGACATAAGCAAGCACGTGGTAAATGCGCTTGTGGCCACCGAAGACGAACGGTTCTATGATCATAAAGGTATAGACCCACGCTCATTAGGCAGGGCGCTGTTTTTTTTAGGAAGTGAAGGAGGCGCCAGTACCATTACCATGCAAACCGCTAAAAATTTATTTACCGACAACTGGAACACAAGTAATATTTTACTAAGAATCATTCAAAAAACAAAAGAATCAGTTATCGCTATAAAACTTGAAAGAAAATTTACCAAAGAAGAAATTATCACACTTTACTTAAATACTGTCTCATTTGGTGATAACGTATTTGGCATTAGAAACGCGGCTAAAACTTTTTTTCAAAAAGAGCCAGACCGCTTAAATGTGCAAGAATCTGCTATTCTTATTGGCATGTTAAAAGGGACAACGCTTTATAATCCCAGACGCAATCCAAAATTAGCGCTTGTTCGGAGAAATACGGTATTAAGTCAGATGGTTCGCAACAACTATCTACTTGAAACAGAGGCTGATAAACTTAAACTCAATCCAATTGAGCTCAACTTTAAAAAAATGGATGAATATGCTGGTCTTGGTCCATACTTTAGAATGATACTTGGAGAAGATCTAAAAAAATGGTGCAAAGAAAACACCAAGCAAAATGGCGATAATTATAATTTATTTAGAGATGGCTTAAAAATTTATACGACCATAAACCCTAGTATGCAACAATACGCGGAAGAAGCTGTGGGCAAGCATATGAACTATTTGCAAAAGATTTTTAATACACAAGCAAATATCAAAGACGGTAGTATATGGAAAGGACACGAAAATGTTCTCTTACATGCAATGAAGCAATCTGATAGATGGCATAATTTAGAAGAAGAAGGCGTTGATGAAAAAGACATCGAAAAAACATTTTATGCAAAGACAAACATGCGCATTTTTGCATGGAATGATAAACGTGAAAAAGACACTTTAATGACGCCTTACGACTCCATTAAGTACCACCGCCAAATGTTACAGGCAGGCTTTATGGTAATGGATCCTTTAACAGGTGAAGTAAAAGCATGGGTAGGTGGAATTGGATATAAGAGCTTTAAATACGATCATGTTAATATTAACACAAAAAGACAAGTGGGCTCTACCATGAAGCCCCTACTCTATAGTTTAGCTATTGAAGAAGCCGGTTTTACCCCTAATACAACAGTGTACGATCAACAACAAAAGTTTACTGGATATGGCTTAGTTCCTGCAACGAGTAGAACATGTACTGGCCAATCTATGAGTATGGCTTCTGCACTGGCTCAATCTAGAAACTGTGCATCTGCTTATATTTTAAAGCAACTAGACACAGAAAGTAATAACAGCGCCAAAAGACTTATTGAATATTTAAAAAAGACTGATATAACATCAAAGATTGAACCGTACCCCTCAATTGCACTAGGTTCCTGTGAAATTTCATTGTTTGAAATGATGCAAAGCTATAGCATGTTTCCTGGCAAAGGCTTTAATGTAAAACCTATGTATATAACGCGCATTGAAGATCGTCATGGAAATGTACTTGCTACTTTTACACCAAAAAGAAAAGAAATAATTAGTGAACTAACCGCCTATTCTATCGCAAAAATGATGGAAGGTGTTATGCGCGCAGGAACAGGACGTGGTGTTTGGAGCTATGTTCCTGAGATGGCTATTGCAGGAAAAACAGGAACCACCAACGAAAATAGTGACGGCTGGTTTATTGGTTATACACCACAACTTATTGCAGGTGGATGGGTTGGTGCCGATGATAGATTTATTCATTTTGATAAATCAAATGTTTGGGGACAGGGTGGCAAAGCCGTACTTCCAATTTGGGGATACTTTTTTGGGAAAGCAGCTAAAGATGAAATGTGTGGGATTGATACAAAACTTTCATTTACAAAACCTGAAATTATTGACAATGAAATTATGTTGGATTATTTGAATAATTTCTCACCTTTATTAGGAGGAGAAAGTGAGAATATTGGAACAGGCACAGAAGATGATTATGAAATACCGGACAATATTAAAGCCGACGATATTGCCCCAGAGTCGCAAAAAACGCCCGATACAAAACCAGCTACAGATCCAAAACCTTCCGATTCTAAAAAACAAACAACGCCACCGGCAGCTGTTGTAACAAAACCGGAAAACAAACCAATAGAAAAAACAAAAGAAAAACCAAAAGCGGTACTTCCAAAAAAAAGCGGTGGGAACTAAAGCGCTTTATTTACAAAATTAAAATTAAGCGACAACTGATAAAACATATTGCGCTGGTAAAAACCAGTAGCATAATTGATATACAATTTAGGGAGTAAAACACCTACTCCAAAAGTAACACCATTTAATCCATTGGTGATATTGTATCCATTTAAAGACTGACGCCTAAGCACATTGTACCCTAAGTTACAATTAATATTTTGGGCGAGTGTTAATTGCGCCCCCAATACTACATGCGACATCATCTTATCAAAAGTTGAATAGTTTTTTCCAAATTCAGAAACAATAAAACTAGTATCCGACCCCAATAAATTCAAGCGTTGTAGTTGTTGTAATGTAAGTGAAAATTGAAGTGGCGCATCGGCCAATTTTTTTGAAACACCAACGTTAATTTCAAAAGGAAGTTCTTCTTTTACAGCGCCTGCATAAGCATTTAATTGCATACCCATATTACTAACCACCATTCCAGCTTGTATACCAGATGCTTCATCAAAATAAATAAGGGAAGCATCTACAGCAAGTGCAGAAGAGCGGTACTGCCCGTAATTAGAATGAATAAATTTTGCTGCAGTACCCAGCCACCATTTTTCTTTGTGTTGCTTACTCGTTCCTATTTGAACCGCCAAATCGGACGGCCGGTACATACCTAATAAATTACCAGCTGCATCTGTTTGATCAATACTACCATAGTTTATATATTGAACGCCAAGTCCAAGTGTTTGACCACCTAAGTGATAACCTGTCATAGCAGTATACTGGTTAATGCCTGCGAGTAAACTAGAAAAAGAAGTAGCGACTTGACCATGATGCCCTGACCTCAATAATGATGGATTTGAAAAACCGGCTGCCACATTGTTGCCAATCAGTGAAACATTTGAACCACCCATGGCTGCCACCTCTGCAGTGGCCGAATTTTTTATAAAACTAAAAACTGGATTGCCTCCCTGTGTTTGCGCAAAACCCTGCAGCACTCCAAGCCATAAAAAAACAAAGAGTAAACGTACGCGCATAAAAGAAATTTTTCTGTTGTTTTAAACAAGCGCAAGGTCTACAACCTGTTGCATTGTTTTTACATAATGAAAAGTTACCCCTTTAATAAATGCCTTGTCAATTTCGTTGACATCTTTTTCATTTTGGGCACACAAAATGATTTCTTTTAAACCAGATCTTTTAGCCGCTAATACTTTTTCTTTAATGCCCCCTACTGGAAGCACTTGCCCGCGCAGGGTAATTTCACCAGTCATAGCTAAATAAGGCTTTACTTTTCTCCCTGTAAATGCAGAGGTTAAAGAAGTAAGCATGGTAATACCCGCGCTAGGACCATCCTTTGGCGTGGCCCCTTCTGGCACGTGCACGTGAATATTTTTCTTTGCAAAAATTTGAGGATCGATGCCGTATTTTTTTGCGTTGGCTTGCAAATAACTTAGCGCAGTGGTAGCACTTTCCTTCATCACATTACCCAAATTACCGGTAAGCTTTAATTCACCTTTGCCTTCACTTAAAATGGTTTCTATAAATAAAATATCACCACCTACATAGGTCCAGGCAAGACCCACGGCCACACCTGGCATATTGGCCAGCTTGTATAATTCATTACTATAACGCGCTTGACCGAGTATTTTTTCGATATCTGGCGCGGTTAACGTTGTTTTTACTTTGTTTTTAGTAGCATATTCTTTGGCTTGAAAACGCATCACCGATGCCAGCTGACGATCAAGTTCACGCACGCCACTTTCTCTGGTATAGTTTTCAATAATTTTTTCAAGGACTTTGTCGGCTATTTTAAAATTTATTTTTTCGAGGCCATGGGCTTCTTTTTGCTTAGGCACGAGGTGCTTTTTAGCAATTTCAACTTTCTCTTCTACGGCGTAGCCACTGAGGTCAATAATTTCTAGACGATCACGAAGGGCCGGCTGAATATTTTGAATATTGTTGGCGGTAGCAATAAACAACACTTTTGAAAGGTCGTATTCGAGCTCCAAGTAGTTATCATAAAAATTACTGTTTTGCTCCGGATCCAACACTTCTAATAAAGCCGATGAAGGATCGCCCCTGTGGTCGGCACCTATTTTGTCTATCTCATCTAAAATCATAACCGGATTAGATGACTTGCATTTTCTAATATTTTGAAGAATACGGCCCGGCATGGCACCAATATAGGTTTTGCGGTGACCCCTAATTTCACTTTCGTCGTGTAAACCACCCAGGCTCAAACGCACGTATTTACGCCCAATGGCATGTGCAATTGATTTACCAAGTGAGGTTTTACCAATACCCGGAGGGCCTAAGAAGCATAAAATGGGGCTTTTCATGTCGCCTTTTAGCTTTAACACCGCCAAATATTCAAGTATACGGCTCTTTATTTTAGACATGCCATAATGGTCTAGGTCTAGTACCTTTTTGGCATTTTTAAGGTCATAATTATCGGAAGTATAACTGTCCCACGGAAGGTCCAGCATTAAATCGAGGTGGTTGTACACCACCGAATAATCGGGGGTGGTTGGGTGCATACGCTCCAATTTTGCCACTCCGTTATCAAATGCAGTTTTTGCAGCTTCTGGCCATTTCTTACCTTCGGCCTTCTTTTTCATGTCGGCTATTTCACGCTCATTGGTATCACCCCCTAACTCGTCTTTGATGCTCTTTAATTGCTGCTGTAAAAAGTAATCACGCTGCTGTTTATCCAGCTCGGTTCTGGTTTTATTGGTCACCTTATTTTTAAGCTCCGCAAACTGTAGCTCTTTTTGCAAAATTAAAATTAAACTTTCAGCTCTTGCATTTATATCATTGATTTCTAATAACTTTTGTTTTTCTGAAATATCACTATTTAAGTTGCTACTTACAAAATTAATGAGAAATGAAGGGTTTTCGATGCTCTTTAAAATGATGCCAGCCTCGGTTGGAAGGTTGGGCGACAGCTGAATAATTTGCGCAGCCAGGTCTTTAATACTGCTCACAATAGCCGCAAAATCATCTCCCTCTGGGTTTGCATCTTCTTCAAATAACTTAATGCTTGCCTTAAAATAAGGATCGTCGGTGAGCATCGAAACCAGCTCAAACCTTTTTTTACC
This sequence comes from Sediminibacterium ginsengisoli, assembly GCA_945901845.1. Lineage (GTDB taxonomy): Bacteria > Bacteroidota > Bacteroidia > Chitinophagales > Chitinophagaceae > Sediminibacterium > Sediminibacterium ginsengisoli_A. Next base: position 23,258 of record CAMDLR010000014.1, read on the forward strand.
CTGTATGATAATAGTAGTGCCACCATCGGGCATCTTAATAAGCTTGATAATTTTAGCCACCGTACCCACGCTACACAAATCTTCGGCCACCGGCTCCTCTATATTGGCGTCTTTTTGAGACACCACCCCAATAAGTTTGTCTGCTTTATAGGCATCATTCACCGCTTTGATGCTTTTATCCCTCCCCACCGTAATAGGAAGCACCACCCCCGGAAACAATACCGTGTTGCGCAGTGGCAAAATGGCAAGCGCTGAAGGTATTACCATATTTTTATCCTGTTCAGACTCCTGCTCATTCATGGGGATGATGGGCATAAAGTCTGTATCCTCCTCTGATCTAAAAAACATGTTCTCTTTTATCATGGTATCTGGGTCAAATTGTCACAACGGGCCGGAGGCCCGTCTCTAATCTATTGCACATAGAACTAAACAATATTGATGCCAAGCTGGTACAATCTTAGCAATCCGGTACAAACTGGCACAAAAAAAAAATCCTCACGACTTTGTCGTGAGGACCTTCTTGCAAGAAGTATGTGTTTAAAACAAATACGACTAGTTACCAGCTTTAGTTGTATCACTAGCAGCTTTTGATGTATCACCAGAAACTGTAGATGATGTATCACCAGAAGGAGTTTCAGTAACAGCAGGTGCTGTACTGTCAGCAGTTGCTTCTTTGTTTTCAGCTGAGTTACATGCTACGAAAGCTACTACAGCTAAGATTGCGAATACTTTTTTCATTGTACTTGTTTTTTGAGTTAATAATTGGGCGCAAAGATAGGGGTAAGATTCAAATTGACAAATTTTTTGCCCTATATTTTATTTTTTCCTAAAGTATATGCGAATGGGCACCCCCTTAAAATTAAAGCTGTTTCTGAGCTGATTTTCGAGGTAATTACGATACGGCGACTTGATATCTTCTGGATAATTGGTGAAAAAGGCAAACGAAGGCACCGGTGTAGGCAACTGCGTTATATATTTAATTTTTACTGTATTTCCTCTAACAACGGGTGCATGGTAGGCAGCCACCGCCTTTAACATCACTTCATTTAATTGAGATGTTGGTATTCTGCGTCGCTTGCTTTCAAAAACCTCCAACCCACTTTCGATGGCTTTAAATATCCTTGTTTTCTCTTTAGCCGAAACAAATAAGATAGGGACATCTGTAAATGGCGCTAATTTTTGCTTCAAGTTTTTTTCGTAGTCACGTGCTGTATTCGTCTCTTTTTCGACGAGATCCCACTTATTTACAAGTACAACTACACCCTTTCCCTTGCGGGCAGCCAAGCTAAAGATGGTGATATCCTGTCCGGTAACACCCTTGTGGGCATCAATCACAATAAAGCAAACATCGGCCTCATCCATGGCCTTAACGGCTCTAATAATGGAATAAAACTCGAGGTCGTCTTTTTCTTTAGACTTTTTACGAATACCCGCCGTGTCTATTAATATGAATTCTTTCTGGAATAAATTATAATGTGTATGAATGGTATCACGGGTTGTTCCAGCAATATCAGATACTATCGTACGCTCCTCACCTACAAGTGCGTTTAGTAAAGACGACTTTCCTACATTGGGTTGACCAATAATGGCAAACTTTGGAATGTCGGCATCTGAAATTTCAACTTCGGCGTCATCTGGCTTAATTCCGGCACAAATAGCGTCCATTAGATCTCCGGTACCACTACCTGAAATACTAGACACAAAAAAGTTGTGCTCAAAACCCATACCATAAAATTCGGTGGCTTCTAACTCTCTCGTTCCATTGTCTACCTTGTTTACCACCACATAAACCGGCTTGGGCGTGCGCCTTAACATGTCCGCCATAGCATCATCTAAATCAGTAATACCCGTAGCAACGTCTACCATAAAAATAATGGCGTTGGCTTCTTCCATGGCAATTTTCACCTGCTTACGTATTTCGGTTTCAAACATATCCGAAGAATCGGGTACAAATCCACCGGTATCTACTAAGTTAAAGCTCTTGCCATTCCACTCTGTTACCCCGTACTGACGATCTCTGGTGACACCACTAATGTCATCCACAATGGCTTTACGCTGCTCCAACAGGCGGTTAAAAAACGTACTCTTACCTACGTTTGGCCTTCCAACAATTGCGACTGTATAGCTCATAATATAATTATAAAATAATTAAAATAAATATTTAAGTAATAGTATCTAATTAATTGTTAACCAATTTATTGATAACCATATTCTTTTAATTGTTGATCATTATCTCTCCACTTAGGGCGCACTTTTACAAAGAGTTCTAAAAACACTTTTTGTCCTACAAAGGCTTCAATATCCTGTCTGGCCTGGATACCAATTTCACGAATCATCGTCCCACGCTCCCCTATAATAATAGCCTTCTGGGTTTCGCGGTGCACGATAATATCGGCCTGAATTTTAATGATATTTTCCTTTTCCTTAAACTCGTTTATAAGTACGGCGCTATGGTAAGGAATTTCATCACCATACAAATGGTAAATCTTTTCCCGAATTAGCTCGGCCACAAAAAACTTGGTGGGCATGTCACTCAAATCATCCTCGTTGTAAAAAGGCATACCCTCGGGTAAAAATGTCAAAATTTCGGCCAAAAGCTTTTGCAAATGCACTTTTTGAAGCGCCGATATCTTTACCATTTTCTTGCAATAAGCCTTAGCAGCAAAAAACTCGGTAGCCTCAGCTATTTTGCCATTGGCAGCCGCGTCTATCTTGTTAAGCACCACTATGGCTGGCACTTTTAGCTTGAGGGCTTCGAAAATGGCACTGGTTTCTTCAAAATTATCGTTGGCGTCTACGATTAAAAGGGCTAAATCGGCGTCTTCGAGAGCCGTCTTAACCGCACGCATCATACGCTCGTGTAACTTGTAACGTGGATCAATAATACCAGGCGTATCAGAAAAAATGATCTGGTACTCCCCTGGGTTATTTAAAAAAGCCTTAATACGGTGTCTGGTGGTTTGTACTTTAGGAGACACAATAGCCATTTTTTCGCCTATAAGGGCGTTGAGCAAGGTACTCTTGCCGGCGTTGGGTCTTCCAAAAATATTTACAAATCCAGCTTTCATTACAACTTATTTATGGCACCTTAAAGGTAGCTACTAAAAGAAAAAGACCCCGATTTGAGGTCTTTTTTGTTGCGAGGGAAGGGATCGAACCTCCGACCTTCGGGTTATGAGCCCGACGAGCTACCGCTGCTCTACCTCGCGATATTTGGACGGCAAAGGTAACGCTAGACGTCTAGTTTACCAAATATATTTCAACGATTTATAGCGGTTTAATAGATGAGGCCCCACTAGTTTTGGAGTTAAACATGCTCACCGTTCCTTTATACCTGATATCACTAGCACGAGAAATGTTGGCTTTTAGAGATTGATTGATAGTTAATCGAATGCTAGATGCACCTGAAGCTACTACAGCACAATTATCTGTAACAAGGTCCAGCGACTTTATGGAACAAGCCCCCGAGATGTTAAAGTCTGTTTCTGTGGCCGAACCAGACAAACTAATATTGGAAGCGCCGCTCGCCCCTACTTTTAAGCTATTAACTTTTAGCGGCCCCTTAATATCACTGGCTCCTGAAACGCTAACGAGCAACCTATCAGATGTGATAGGGTCCACAAAAGAAACATTACAAGCGCCGGATACGGCTAACTTTTCCAGATTTTTTATAGTGATGTAAGCTTTTAGTTTATTGTTTTTCCAACTAGACCATCCCCTCCCTTTATATTCAAAACTGATATAAAGTACCCCGCCAGCAACATAGGTTTTAATACTCTTTGTGGCCGAAGCATCACTTGCGCTCACACCCACAGCATCTTGGTTTCCTTGCGATATATATACATCAAATGCATCTGATACATTAATAGTGGTAAATCCCGACAGTTTTCGATCCTCGGCAGCACCATCAACAACCATTTTTTTAGTTGTTTGGGCACATGCACTTGACAAAATCAGTAGCACAAAAGCTACTAAAACCGATTGTTTCTTAAACATCATGGGTATTTTTTCGTAAAACGTAAGAGCCAACATAAAGTTACAACCCATGGAAAGATTTTTATAATTAGTTTTGTGTCAACAATTCCTCGGGGTGCTTATGTTTTGCCATAGGCTGAGAAAATACCCGTAGAACCTGAACAGGGTAATGCCTGCGAAGGGAAGGTGTTCACATTTTAGTGCCTCCCATAGCTTTCTCCCTGTTCCCATTTATAAACTTTAAAACAAAAAAGATGAAAAAGTTTTTGGGAACAATGTTATTGGTAACCGCTTGTCAAACCTTGTTTGCGCAAAGCATACAAAAAGACAGCGTCCAACTCCCCCCTCTAGAAGTAAGAGCCATTAGAGCTTCCGAAAGAGCGCCCTTTGCCAAACAAAATATAAGCAAGAGCGACATTCAAAAAAACAATGTAGGGCCTGACCTTCCCTTCTTACTCAACCAAACACCATCAGTAGTGGTGCAATCAGATGCAGGTAATGGCATTGGTTACACAGGCATCAGAATTAGAGGAACCGATGCTACAAGAATTAATGTAACTATTAATGGTATTGGTTATAATGATGCAGAAAGTATGGGAACTTTTTTAGTGAACTTACCCGATTTTGCATCATCGGTTAGTAGTATACAAATTCAAAGAGGCGTGGGTAGTTCTTCCAATGGACCAAGTGCGTTTGGTGCTAGCATTAATTTGTCCACGCACGAACTAAATGAGAAAGCATATTTTAGTGCCAGCAATAGCGCCGGTTCTTTTGGAACTTTAAAAAATACCATTCAATTTGGTACCGGTCTGATCAATAAATATTTTACTGTTGATGCCAGAGTAAGCAATATTAAAAGTGACGGATATATTGATAGAGCCTTTAGTGACTTACGCTCCTACTATGTGAGTGGTGCATATATAAAAGGTAAAACGAGCCTTCGCTTCACTACTTTTTCAGGAAAAGAAAAAACATACCAGGCATGGTATGGCGTATCTGACAGTGACTTAGAAAATAATAGAACTTTTAATCCAGCTGGTACCGAAAAATCGGGTGAGCCATATAGCAATCAAACCGATAATTATACGCAAACACATTACCAATTATTTTTTAATCATCAAGTAGCGCAAAATTTAGATTTGCAAATATCAAGCTATTATACCAAAGGCGCCGGTTATTATGAAGAATATAAATCAGATCAGGGTTTTTCGAGATATGGTATTCCAGCCATAACTTCAGGTTCCACAGTACATACGAGTTCAGACCTCGTTAGAAGACGCTGGTTAGATAATGATTTTTACGGTCAAAATATATCGCTTCAATACAAGAAAAACGATGAGGAAATTTCGTTTGGTGGCGGATGGAGCACCTATATTGGAAAACATTTTGGAGAAGTTATTTGGGTAGAAAAAGCAAACTCATTTTCTCCTAAAAGATATTACGATTTACCAGCCATAAAAAAAGAAGCCAATTTATATACAAAATGGCAGCATAGCTGGGCTAGTAATTTTAGCAGCTACATCGATCTTCAATACAGAAATGTTACACATAGGATGGATGGATTCCAAAACAACCCAACACTTAACATTGATAGAAGTTTTGGATTTTTTAATCCTAAAATTGGATACCAATTCAATAAAAATGGATGGGTACATTATGCGAGCTATGCCATAGGACACAAAGAACCCAATAGAGATGATTTTGAAGTGGGCGCGGCAACACAACCCAACCGTGAACAATTACAAGACCTAGAAGTAGGGCTCGAAAAAAGAAATAAAAAAACAACATGGACTGCTAACTTTTACTACATGCACTACAAAGACCAGTTGGTGTTAACAGGAAAAATCAATGATGTGGGCGCATACACCAGAATGAATGTGCCAAATTCTTACAGACTAGGCATTGAGCTCATGCACACAACGATACTAACGAGTAAATTACAGTTATCTAGCAATATAACGTTTAGCCGAAATAAAATAAAATCATTTACGGAGTTTATAGACAACTATGATACTGGCAATCAAGATGCCATTACAAGAAACAATACTGACATTGCGTTTTCACCAAATTTTATTGCTGCTTCTACCCTTGCGTACAAACCCGTTAAACAGTTTACCATAGAATTGCAAACTAAATGGGTCGGCAAACAATATTTAGACAATAGTACTTTACAAGAAAGATCATTAGAAGCATTTGCCAATCAAGACATCAGTGGAAGTTACGAGTTTGCAAAAAAAGTAAATCGTTCTTTTTTATTGACAGCAAGGGTAAATAATATTAGCAACCAACGATACATACCAAATGGTTATAGCTACGCATATGTGTATGGAGGCGAAACTATTATAGCAAATGGCTACTACCCAATGGCAACCATCAATTATTTAATAGGATTTACTATAAAATTTTAGAACTTTTCTTTCCAAGCAAGCATGCCGCCTGTTACGTTTACAACGTCTGTAAAGCCCATTGTTTCTAGCAGTAAGCATGCTTGCCCACTTCTATTACCACTTCTGCAATAGAAGTAAACTTTATGGTTTTTCAGATCTTCAATTTCATCAATTTGCATACTTTGAACATGACCAAGTGGCAATAATAATCCGCCAATATTAAATTCGGCGTGCTCATGTGGTTCACGCACATCCACTAAATTAATTTTTTCACCAGCGTCCAATATTTCTTTAAGCGCTTCTACAGTTATTGTTTGCATATAAAAACTATTTAATTTTTAATTGGTAGGCCGCTAATAGAATCTTTAGGCGGCGGCGTGTTACTTAAATATAAATCTACCAATTGACCTTGTCTAATTTTATTTGGAATTGGCATTCCTGTTAGTGAGTCTAATCTAGAAGACAAATAACCCGGCGTTTGCCTAAATATAAAAGATGCAGCCGAATCATTTATAGTTTCTAAAGATAAAACAGATCCAATATTAATACCCTGCAATGAAAGTTGGTTTAATGCTTCTTGATAGGTTAACCCCACTAGGTTTGGCATTTCTGTCTCTTCTCCACCCAACCCGGTTCCAATAACCAAACTAATACTGGAACCAAGCGGAATTTTTACGCCTTGTGCAATAGGTACACCATTATATAATTGATCCAAAACTGCATTTCGCGCAAAATCTGGCTTATATGTGATAGCACCTAGCTTAAGCTGTAAACTTTGCAAATACAGCTCGGCACTTTTAAGTGAAAACCCCACAAGTGATGGCATTTCAACTTGTGGAGGCACCATTCGGTTAATGGTTAAATAAATAGTTCGTCCTGCTTTTACAATTTCATCTGCTTCTGGCGTTTGTCTGATAACAGCAAGTTTAGCAATGCTGTCTACATAAATTGAATCAAGTATCACTACTTCGAATCCTTCCTTTTCTAATTGTTGCTGTGCGGCAATATAACTTTGCCCAACTACAGAACCCACCTTGGCTGTTTTTCCATAACCTGTAATCCAACCCAGTGATAAAAAAAATATAATGAATAAAAGAAAGAGAAACCCAATTCCAATGAGAATGTTTTGCCAAAGCGGCTTTTGCACTATATTTTGTAGTAGGTTTTTCATGCATTTTTAATTGATCGATTCTTCGATAATAGAAGTATAAAAATCTTGTAAGCTCAGGCCCATTGCCTTTACTTGTTGCGGAATCACACTAGCCGCAGACTGGCCCGGCACCGTATTTACCTCTAACATATAAGGCAAGCCTTTTTGTTCATTGTAAATAAAATCGACACGAACCACACCCCTGCAATTTAAAACTTCATATACACGTTTTGCGGCGGCCTCCAATTGTTCTTGCATGGTGGCATTAATGTTAGCAGGTGTTGTTTCAACACTCTTGCCTTGGTATTTGGCTTCAAAATCAAAAAATTCGTTGGCTGTTTCAATTTCAGTAATAGGTAATACTTGTAATACCTCTTTTGTTTTAAATATGCCAATGGTGAATTCTCTACCATTAATAAATTCTTCTACCAGTACTTGCGTATCTTCTTTAAAAGCTTTTTCTAGCGCAGGCGCTAAAGCATCAGCAGTAGTGACCTTACTCATGCCAATACTACTTCCACCGTTATTGGGTTTTACAAATACAGGTAGTTGCAATTTGGCTAATATATTTTCTGGAGAAACGGGGGTGTGCTTAAATAAGTGTATTGAATTAGCCACCGATATGCCACCAAATGCCGCCACTGCAACCGTATAACGTTTATTAAAAGTTAATGCAGAAGTAGCCGCATCGCAACTTGTATACGGGAGACCTAACATATCAAAGTAGCCTTGTAATTTTCCATCTTCGCCGGGCGTTCCATGAATACATAAAAGCACCACATCAAAATTAATTTTACTGCCGCCATCAGTGATAGAAAAATCATCTCTATTAACTTTTTCAGGCGTGCCATTTTCTGGCGTATACCACCAACCCGTTGGATTGATATCGATTTGATACACTTCAAATTTATTTCGATCTAAATTACCATTTACGGTTACAGCACTCTTATAACTAATTTGCGCTTCACCACTTAAACCACCGGTAACCAGTGCTACTTTTTTTTTCATAAACCCTACACTATTAAAAGAAAATTAGAGGTGTAGCTTGCCTTTTTTAGAAAGCAATTCTTCTACCGTTTCTTTGTACAACTCATCAGGTACACAACAATCTACAGGACATACCGCAGCACATTGTGGTTCTTCATGAAAACCTTGACATTCGGTACATTTATTAGGGGTAATATAATACGTATCAACACTGATTGGAGAAAGTCTGGCATCTGTTGCAACAGCACTACCATCCATTAATGTGAAACTCCCTTTTACAGAAGTTCCATCAGCGATGGCCCACTCTACCCCACCTTCATAAATTGCGTTATTTGGACACTCGGGTTCACATGCCCCGCAGTTGATACATTCGTCTGTAATTTTAATAGCCATATTAAATGGTTTTGTTTGGGTTACTGAATTTACATTTGCAGTATCAAAAATACGGCCGACAAATGATTTTACAAGAACGAATTCAAATACTTAACAAATTAAGTGCCTATATGGCCGGAAATGAGCCAGCATGGGCCGAAGCAAAGGAAAGAGCTGCGCGTGAAAACCCCTGGTTTGCCCCCGAATTTGTAGAAAAGGCTGTGCATTCGATCACAAATAGCTTTTTGGACCCCCAATTGCTAACCAATTGGGCGGCTCAGTATCATGTTCCAAACCAGCAAAGCCAGCCTAAAAAAGTGGGACTGGTAATGGCCGGCAATATCCCGTTAGTAGGTTTCCACGATTTTTTATCGGTGTTTATATCAGGGCATACCGCCGTAATCAAGCCATCTTCAAAAGATGAAATTTTAATAAAACATATTGCCTCGGAACTTATTAAAATGGATGAGCGTGTTTCGGGCATGGTATTTTTTGCACCACAACTTGCTGGACTCGATGCATACATCGCAACTGGCAGCAATAATAGTAGCCGATATTTTGATTATTATTTTGGCAAATTTCCAAATATTATAAGACGCAATAGAACATCGGTAGCTATTATAGATGGCACCGAAACAGCCGCAGAGCTTGATGTATTAGCAGATGATATGCAAACTTATTTTGGCCTTGGTTGTAGAAATGTTACCCAGTTATATGTCCCTACCAACTATGATTTTATACCACTTTTAACGGCGCTAAAAAAATACGAATACTACCTAGATTTTCATAAGTACAAGCACAATTATGACTACCACTTGGCGCTCTTAATTATGGGCAATAAATATTATATGAATAACGATTCGCTTGTTTTTGCCGAAAACGAAAGCCCATTTTCCCCGGTTAGCCAGGTGCATTATCAATTTTACAGTTCACCTGAGAGTTTGAGTCATTTAACCAAAAATACAGATATACAGTGCATTGTGGGTCATGGCTATATACCTTTTGGTAAGGCACAAGCCCCCTCTTTAACAGACTATGCCGATGGCACAGACACGCTGGCATTTTTGCAGACTTTGTAAACCCTTTGCGTAAAAAAAATGTTAAATAAGACAGGCGGCGTACAGACAAAATTGCAGCTTTGTTTTTTTGTACCATAAAGGCATGTAAATTGTAGAATCTTTTAAAACAAGTAATGATGAATATGAATTTCAAGACGGTGGCCACAATGGTAGCCATTAGCGCCACAACAGCAATTGTAAGTGTTTGGGGATTTAGCAAATTTAATGCATACCAACAGGCCGGTTGGCAGGACCCCAATAAATTACCTTTTAATTATGCAGGATTCAATAACAACAATGCGCCAGCTGCTGCTGTAGATTTTACCCCAGCAGCTACGACTACGGTTCCAGCTGTAGTTCATATCAAAACAAAAACTAAGGAAAAACAAATTAGTGGCGGAAGTCCACGTGGAAGAAATCCATTTTCTGATTTCTTTGGCGACGACTTTGGTGATGTTTTTGGTGGTGGTCCTCGCGTAATGCCCGAACAGCGCGCAAGCGGCAGTGGTGTTATTATTACAGAGGACGGATACATTGTAACCAACAACCACGTAATTGATGGTTCCGATGAAATAAACGTTACACTTGGTAATAAAAAATCCTACAAAGCAACTTTAATTGGTGCAGACCCAAGCACCGATATTGCGGTTATTAAAATTGAAGCAAAAGGATTACCCTATTTGATTTATGGCAATAGTGATGAAGCTAAATTAGGTCAATGGGTTTTAGCAGTTGGCTATCCATTAACTCTAGATGCCACTGTGACAGCAGGTATTATTAGTGCTAAATCAAGATCTATTGATATCAACAGAAAACAAAGTGACAGACCGGTAGAAGCCTTTATACAAACAGACGCTGCAGTTAATCCAGGCAATAGTGGTGGTGCCCTCGTAAATACCACTGGTGAACTTATTGGCATTAACTCTGCAATTGCATCTCCTACTGGTTCATATGCCGGTTACTCTTATGCAATTCCTGTAAATATTGTAAAAAAAGTAGTGACCGATATTGTAAAATTTGGAACAGTTCAACGTGCTTATATTGGTATCAACTTTTTACCTGAGAATATTACAGACGAACAAAAAATTGCTTACGAAAAAGAGTTTGGCATCAGTATCAAAGAAGGTGAAGGTGTTTTTGTAACAGATGTACCCGCAAGTGGAGCAGCTTCAATAGCAGGCATTAAGAAATACGATATCATTACAAAAATTGATGGAGTCAATATTACATCTGGCCCAGAACTACAAGAACAAGTAGCCAAACATAAGCCAGGAGATAAAGTAGCCATCACCTACAAACGTGGTGGAAAAGAAAATGCCGTTACACTTACATTAAAAAATAAAGTGGGCAACACCGATATCGTTAAAAATACGTCAATCATTGAAAAATTAGGTGGCACATTTGAGAACCTAGATAAAAAAGTAGCAGCAGCCAATGAAGTAGAAGGTGGTGTTGTGGTTAAAAAAGTAGGCGAAGGATTACTCAAGAAAAGTAGAATGCAGGATGGATTTGTAATAATTAGTTTGAATGGATCTGAAGTAAAAAGCCTAGAAGCATTAAATGAAATGTTAGCAAAAATAAAATCTGGCGTAGTAAGACTTGAAGGATTTTATCCTGGGTTTGAAGGAAGCTATACCTATCCGCTTAATCTAAGTGAGGAATAAGCTGATACACCAAATATTCACCCGCTTGTAGCTCAAATTTTTCATTGCCAGAAAATGAAAAATGCAGGCCTGAAAATATTTGTTCAAAAGTACCAGATAGCAAAGGATGGCTAATTTCAAAAGCCAATCTGTTATGTTCCGAAATATTGAGAAGCACCAAAACAACATTGTTTTGGTGCTTTTTTATATAGCCTATAATACTGTTTGGATATGGCGTTTGAAGCATTTGATTTTGGCCAAATACAACTGCGTCATTTTGTGAACGGAGGCTTAAAAGCGCCTTATAAAAAGCATGCAACATTGGTTGTTTTGTTTGCGGTGACCAGTCTAGTTCATCTTTGTCAAAAAATAATAACCGTTTATGATTGGGAATTTCTTGACCACTATAAACAAGTGGCAACCCGCCCCAAGTAGCTGTAAATACAGCCCATGCTTTAGCCGTTACACCATACTTTTCATACTCGGTTCCATTCCAACTATTTTCATCATGGTTAGACGTGAAAAATAATTTTTGTGTACTTGGTCCTTCGCTTGCATACATTTCAAGTTGTACCAATACCGGATTTAAGTTGGGCTCCTGCTTATCAATAGTATCACTTGCATGCATAAAAGCCCAAGCATAGGTGGTATCAAAGGCTTCAAAATAACGCGGGTCTTCACACTCTGCTAGCCAAAAGAGAGGCTTTATACTATCAAGTACTTGTCTTGCATCTACCCAAAAATCAAGTGGTACCAAATGCGCCATATCACACCTAAAACCATCAATACCAGTAGCATCAATCCAATAACGCATGGCATCAATCATGGCGGCACGCATATCTCGGTTATCATAATTTAAATCGATAACATCACTCCATCCGTTTCTTTCTGTAAAATTTCCATGGGCGTCTTGCATGTAAAAGTTTGGATTTGAAATTGTCCAAACATGATCCTGACCGGTATGATTGGCTACCCAATCAATAATAACTTTCATGCCAAGCAAATGGGCAGCATCAACAAGTGATTTAAAATCCTGAGGCGTTCCAAACGCATCATTAATAGCCGTGTAATTACTGCAGGCATAATAACTACCTAAAGTACCCTGCCTACCTTTTAAACTTATTGGTGTAATGGGCATGAACCATAAAACAGTAACGCCCATATCTGCTAATCTTGGAAGATGCGCCGCAAATGAAACCAGGGTCCCCTCTTTGGTATACTGTCTTACATTAACCTCGTAAATAGTTGCACCGAGCGACCAAGAAACAGCTTTAAATGGCATGCCTATTTAATTTAGAAAACAAGATAGATAAAAGAAAAACGAAGACAGCACCAATAACATTTAACCACAAAAATCCAATACCCACAATATTATACTTATCTAGTAAAAAACAAACAATAACAAATATTTCACCTACAATAGCCGCCCAAAACACAGCTGTACCGCCTACTTTTTTAGCATAAAAAGCTACTAAAAAAATGCCTAAAATAACGCCATAAAATAAAGAGCCAAGTACATTAACGGCTTCTATCAAGCTTCCCATACCCGTTGCAAACTGTGCCGTTAAAATACAAAAGACACCCCAAGCCAATGTATACCATTTAGACGTTTTATAATCTGTGGCAGATTGTGTAAGTGTTGTTCCATCAATTGATTTTGAACGATACCGCAAATGAAAATCTATAACGGTGCAAGAGGCAAGCGCGTTCAGTGCCGCTGCAATAGAACCCCATGCCGCTAAAAAAATAACGGCTATTAATAAGCCAATAAGTCCTACGGGTAAATAATCAACTACAAAACGTAAAAAAATATAATTGGTATCATTTACGTCTGCTCCTGGTACAGCAGTTGCAATTACATTTTTATAGTTTTTTTGTAATGCCGTTAACGAAGCGGCCCCTTTTTGAATTTTACTTTCAAGTGCCGTATCTGTTTTTTTAGTTTGCACAAGTGCCGTATTCAATTCCAATTGTTTAGCCTGTGCGGCCTTAAACTGATCTTGAATGGAAGCCAATGAATCTTTGTAAGGTGTAGACCAGGCTTTGGTTTCAACGGTTCTATTAAAAAATATAGGAGACTCCTTAAACTGATAAAATGTAAATAGTAAAACCCCTAATAGCAATATTAAAAACTGCATAGGTATTTTTACAACTCCATTTAATAAGAGCCCTAATTTACTTTCACGATCATTTTTTGCAGTAATATACCTGCCCACTTGTGATTGATCAGTACCAAAATAAGAGAGTGCTAAAAAAAAGCCGCCAATGGTTCCACTAATAATATTGTACCGGTCTTTAAAATCAAACCCGCTGCCCGAATTACCTGTCGTAATTACATTTAATTTACCAGACACTTCGCCAACTTTTAATGCATCCGAAAATCCGAGACCATCCGGTAGCAGGTGCACCAAATAATAACCCGACACCACCATGCCAATAAATATGATCACAAATTGCAACTGCTGGGTATAAGCAACTGCCTTAGAACCACCACTTACTGTATACAAAGTGAGCATCCCGCCCATCGCAATATTGGTCCAATAAATATCCCATCCTAGTAGAGACGATAAAATAATGGAGGGTGCATAAATACTAATACCCGTAGAAAGCCCACGAGATAATAAGAACAAAAAAGAAGTAAAGGTTCTAGTTTTTAAATCAAAACGTTGTTCGAGAAATTGGTAGGCTGTAAAAATTTTTAATTTACTAAACACCGGCACAAACCACACAACAATTACAATCATAGCAAGTGGTAGACCAAAATAATATTGCACAAAACGCATACCATCGGTGTAGGCTTGACCAGGTGCCGATAAAAAAGTTATAGCACTTGCCTGTGTGCCCATAATACCTAATAATACCAAATACCATGGCATAGATCGGTTACTTAAAAAATAACCTTCTAAATTTTTTGTTGCATTACTTTTATACAAACCATAAGAAATAATAAGTATAAACGTAACCACCAAAACAACCCAATCAATTAATGACATATAATTATCGTTTTGGTAAAGCAATTAAGTTTGCTAATAATTTATACGCGCCAGAAACACCTGCTGGCAATTGTCTAAAAAGTGCTAGACCCACATATGCAAAATTGCCTTTCCCATATGAACAGGTAATTAAAGATCCATTAGAGGATTTTTCATTTTTATCATGCATAGAAAGTGGCGCCTCATAACGGGCATCTATTGCGGTAGCTTGATAGGTACTACGCTCCTGAATCCAACCTTCAAAATCACTTGAGGTAATTACATTGGGTGATTGCAAAACAGGATGCGACGGAACCTCAAATACGACTTCTGCATTTTCTTCTGTTACCCGAGATCCACCACTAATTGTAAATGGATAAGGACCTATTGGCGGTGCTAATCCATTTGTTCCCGTCCTATTGTATTGTACAATTAAATTTCCGCCTTGCTCCACATATTTTAATAACACTTGATATCCCTCATTTAAAAATCCATTGACATTATACGCCCTTACACCTGTAACAACCGCATCAAATCCCGCCAAATATTCGGCAGTACAATTAGCTGCTGTAATTTTTTCTACGCGGTATCCGAGTTGCACAAGCGCCTCTTCCGTTAAATCACCAGAACCCGCAATATAGCCTACCCTATTACCTTTTACACGAATTGGGGCATCCACTATTTTCACAAGGTCTTGAGTTAGATAATGCGTATTTGGTATATGATCGTAGGTTATTTTTCGAACATGTTCACTATACGTTTGCGTTCCTGTATTATTTGTAATGGCAACAGATGCATGAAGCGACGGTACCGGTTTAGCCTGATCATAAAATGCTGCAAGTGGCAGTTCAATGGTGTTTATTTTTGAATTTTTAAACGCCGAATCGATACTTTTTTGATAGACTTGTTTGGCTAACTTTTGATCAAGTAAACGATACTCAACCCTTGCGTCTATCCTTTTATTTTGATTTGATAACACAGTAAGCTGCAACGGTGTAACTTGGTATTTTTTTCCTTTTTCAGAAAGTACATTTGTTAAAACCACAGTAGGCTTTACAACGAGCTCATACGGCGGAATAAGAATAAATGGCTGTACACATTCACCTTTAACAAGGTCTACATATTTATATTGTACTGGCCTGGTTATTGTAAAAAAAACACCTTCAATCGTACAATTAAACTGAACAGACAATGTAGGCTCATTCCATACCTTCCCTAACACCTGGTTATTTGTAACTTCAAACATACCATCGGTTTTTTTAGGATCTTGTAACCAGTATGGTTGAAATTGATTTTTTGCAACCACTGGAACTAGGCTTACCGCGAAATTGTAATTTTTATTTTGAACCAATTGTTGTCCAACCTGCTTTTTAAACGCTTGATTTGTTACAACAATATTTTCTAACGAAACGCTAGCAGTAGATCTGTTATTAATAGCACAAGAAAAACTAATTGAATCGCCTTGAACCGCTTTTTCTGAAACTGTAAATGCCTCCAAAGACAAGCCTGCTGCTGCTTCAATAATTTGTTGCACAGCTTGCAACTTATGAGACTTCCACACCGATTCAGGAAGGGCTTTTATTTGTTTGTAAACATCTACGAGTAGAGGCAGTGATAATGCCGGCTGCAACGGATTGTATGCAGTAATTGTAGCATCAATTGAAGTTGAAATACTTGTAGCATTTTGCCCAAGCCTGGTCCAATCGAGCGTTACACCATCCAACAAAGTTTGCGTGGGCGCTTCTCCCAAAACGGTCGTGAAATATTCTAGTACTTCTCCTTTTCGGCGGGGCCTACCTTCGCCCTGACTTTTATGCATGCTGCGCGCTTCACCGCCAATTTCTCCGTAGCTTTTTCCTTCCAGTGCATTATAAATACCAACATCCATTTTAAATTGATCATTACTTGTTGTGTTAGGGCCTCCAAAATTAAACGTATTCCATAAGAGCCTTTTTGCCTGCCAAATAGTAACACCATTTTTGAGCTGATCCGGAAATTGAGTTGGATCTGCAGCTGCAATAAATGCTTCCCTTGCAATTTGTGCAGATGCACTATGGTGGCCATGACCTGCGCGCGCGTCCGGAGGAAAGCGCGCAATAATTACATCAGGCTTATAATTACGAATCACCCAAACAGCGTCTGCTAATACTTTTATTCGGTCCCATACCTGAAGTGCTTCATCCATACTTTTACTAAAACCAAATTCGTAAGCACTGGTGAAATATTGTTCGGCCCCATCTATTTCTCTGGCCGCTAATAACTCTTTGGTTCGAATCATACCAAGTTCTATCCCTTGCTCTGGGCCAATTAAATTTTGACCACCATCACCCCTTGTTAAACTCAAATACCCTGTTCGGTACATTTTTTCTTTGGCTAAATAGGGTAAAAAGCTATTGTTTTCATCGTCGGGGTGGGCAGCTACATATAACACAGAACCTAATACTTGCAGCTTTCTTAAAGACTGCAAAATGGAACCACTAGACATGACGCCACCATTGTTTTGACTTACTTGCTGAGCAATTATATGACCACTAAAAAACTGTAACCCCATGAATATGAGCAGGGCAAAAAAATAACATTTTTTCATAGCTGTTGAAAGGCCTATTAGGGCTGTCATTTGAATTAAGAACAGTTTGTTAAACAATGCGTGAAAGTAACAAAAAATGGCCCAGATTTACCCAAAAATTGAGTAATTTTCAACCATGAAATCAACAATCTTTACCGTCCTCTTATTTTGCATCTACAGCAGCGTTATAGGTCAATATGAAAATACGATTGTTGGCCCAACAAAAGCTGTAAATCCATACCAGTACAGCGTTGTAAAATCAGGTACTTTTAATAAAGCAAGTGTTTCAAGTGCACACCCACTTGCGAGCATGGTGGGTGCCGAAATTATGAAGCAAGGTGGCAATGCATTTGATGCAACCATTGCAACACAATTTGCACTTGCCGTTGTATACCCGGGAGCAGGCAATATTGGCGGGGGCGGATTTACACTTGCCAGAAAAAAAGATGGCACCCTTATTGGCATCGATTATAGAGAAGCAGCACCAGAAAAAGCCACCCGAGATATGTATTTGGATGCAGCTGGAAATGCACAAGACGCACTATCTCAAAATGGACATTTGGCTTCTGGTGTTCCAGGTGCAGTGGCAGGTATTTTTGCCACCTACGCACATGCTAAACTTCCTTTCGCGCTCCTCATTCAGCCTGCAATCGATTTAGCCCGCTTTGGTTTTGTAATCACAGAAAAAGAGGCCTCTAGTTTAAACGGAACAAAAAAAGATTTTATACAATATTCAACGAGGCCTTCTGCATTTGTTAAGGAAACAAAATGGAAAGTTGGAGACACCCTTATTCAAGTAGCACTCGCTAATACCCTTGTAAGAATTCAAAAAGAGGGCGCCAAAGGATTTTATGAAGGTGAAACTGCAGCACTTATTGTTGAAGAAATGAAAAGAGGTGGTGGTATTATATCACTTGAAGACTTAAAAAAATACCAGGCAAAATCCAGAACACCCATTGTATTTAATTACCGAGGATACGATGTGATTAGTTTTGCGCCTCCAAGTAGTGGTGGCATTTTAATTGGTCAGATGTTAAAAATGATAGAACCATTTAATGTTCAAAAAATGGGGTTTCAAACACCAGCATCCGTGCAGCTTATGATCGAAGTAGAGCGCCGCGCATACGCTGACAGAGCTGCGCATATCGGAGATCCTGATTTTTACAAAGTACCTCAAAAAACACTACTAAATAGCGTTTATATCAAAAATAGAATGTTGGATTATAAGCCAGGCATAGCCGGTTCTAGTGAACAAATCGGAGCTGGAAATACATCAACTTCTGAAGAAACAACACACTTTAGTATTGTTGACCCAGAGGGCAATATGGTTGCAGTAACTACAACGCTTAATGGAGGCTATGGCAACAAAACGGTGGTAGGCGGAGCTGGTTTTATTTTAAACAATGAAATGGATGACTTTAGTGCTAAACCTGGTAGCCCCAACATGTATGGCGCTATTGGCGGAGAAGCAAACTCAATAGCACCTTATAAACGAATGCTTAGCTCTATGACGCCAACACTTTTAACAAAAAATAAAAAGCCATTTTTAACAGTTGGCACACCTGGGGGCACCACCATACCAACATCGGTATTTCAAACCATTGTTAATCTCGTTGATTTTAATATGGGTTTAGAAGACGCTATTAATAGTCCGAAATTTCATCACCAATGGCTCCCTGATGATGTAAGTATAGAAAAAACATTTAATCAAGATACTAAATCTGAACTTGAAAAAATGGGCTACCGAATCAAAAATAGAGGCAGCATTGGTAGAACTGAAGGTATCCTTATTGGACCCACAGGTAAAAGAATTACAGTTGCCGATAAAAGAGGAGATGACGCTGTAGCAGGTTACTAATCATGGATGTCTGAATATTAAATACACTGAAAAGAAAACTACAAATAACGAGAAATGTTTTACTTGCAATTATTGCGGGTGTCTTTTTAGTACTTCTACTTTTAAATACAAGTCCAGTACAAAATTATATTGCGCAAAAAATAACCGCATCGATCTCTAAAAAAATAGGCGCTCAGGTAAGTATTAGAAAAGTTTCTATTTCACCATTTAATAAATTAAATATCGAGGGTGTTTTAATACATGATCAAAATAAAGATACCCTCCTATTTGCCAACTTGTGCAAAATAAGAATTACAGATTGGTTTTTCCTGAAAGAAAATGCAACGCTTAGTTACATTGGAATAGAAGATGCGGTAATCAAAACAAATAGGAAAACAAAAAAATGGAATTACGATTTTATTTCATCCTATTTTAACAGTAATGATACCAGTAGCAAAAGTGGTAGTACCCGCTACGATATCAAAAAGATAGATCTAAAGTCTATACGATTCGAACAAAAAGACGAATGGACAGGATCTTATATGAAAGCCAGTGTTGTTAGCCTAGTAGCTGATTGCAAAAAAATAAATAGTACAACAGGATTTATTAAACTTGGGACTGTCAGTTTGGATCAACCTACTTTTGTAATGAAAGTAATTCCTGCCCTACAACCTAGTAATTCCATAGAAGTAAATACGCCTCCATCAAAAAAAAATCCGCTCAATATCAACGCTGATGAAATTATAATCAACAAAGGAGCACTTGCCATTGATAGCGATTTTGAAAACCCATACCCAAACTTTGATGGCACACATCTTAATTTTTTTGGAATCAACGCTTCTATAAAAAATGTATTTATATCAGAAAAAAAAATAAAAGCCATCATTTCACTTTCGGCTAAAGAAAGATCCGGCCTTGTCGTAAAAAAATTAAACACTTCCTTTACGTTTAATCCAAGCATCATGGAGTTTTCCAATTTAGACCTTCAAACCAACAGGTCGCGTATTGGTAACTACTATGCCATGAAGTTTACAAACTTTAATGAAGACTTCAATAACTACAACTCTAATGTTGTAATGGTTGCCAATATCAAAGAATCTACTATTCATACAGACGATATTACGTTTTTTGCACCTGCTATGTCTATATTTAAAACAAAGGCATTACTTTCTGGTAATTACAAAGGCACTGTTGAAAATTTCACAGTCAATCAGCTTCAACTAAAAACTGGAAGTAATAGTGTTTTAACAGGTACCTTTTCGATGAAGGGTTTACCAGCAATTGAGACCACACAAATTACTTTAGAAAAAGGTTTTGCGCAAAGCAATTACAAAGACCTAGCCCAGTTTATTCCTGCGATACAAAATATCAAAAACCCAAACTTTGCTTCTTTAGGAACCATTTTATACAGAGGAGATTTTAAGGGTACTACGTTTGATTTTGTAACTAAAGGGGTATTTAGTTCGGCGCTGGGGGGTATTAATACAGATATTAATTTAAAACTTCCTAAAAAAGGAGAAGCCAGTTACAAAGGAAATTTAGAGACTCTTGCATTTAACTTGGGTAAATTCACGAATAATGCCGATTTAGGTGCCATAGATTTTAAAGGTAGTATCGAAGGCTCAAGTTTTAATCTTGAAAAATTAAAAACAAGTATTAGTGGAGATATAAGAGCTATTGAGTACAAAAACTACAATTATAAAAGTATCGTAACAAATGGTACTTTTCAGAAAAAATATTTTAGTGGCGATATTATCATTAATGACCCTAATTTAAATTTCACGAGCTCTGTCGAAATTAACTTCAACCAAAACATTCCTGCATTTAACATTGTAGGGGATCTTGCCTATTCAAATCTAAAAGCCCTTAAACTGTATCCAAAGTTTATCGAAATTACAGGACTACTAGATGCCAATTTTACAGGGAGTAATTTAGATGACTTTATAGGAAACGCTAAGTTTTTGAACGCAAATATAAATGATTCAACCACCAAATTAAATTTTGATTCACTAGTGCTTCAGTCATCGTTGGTTGGAAACGAAAAATTAATTACAATAAACAGCAACGATTTTAATGCAAGTATTAACGGTCAATTTAATGTCGCCGACTTGCCAAAAAGCATACAATCTTTTTTTCACCACTACTATCCTAATTATATAGAGGCTCCCGGGAAACTCAGCGCAGACCAGAACTTTACCATTAAAGCAAATGCCAACTATATAGACCCCTATATAAGTTTGTATAATAAAAATTGGAGTGGATTTAATGACTTGTCGTTTGAAGGAACGATAAATACCAAAACCTATCAATTAAGTGCAACAGCCAATATACCATATGGAAAAATCAATGACTATGCTATAACGGGTGCTAGAATAAAAGCAAAGGGTGATAAAAACAACCTGGCCCTATTAACAAATATTGATAATTTTGGCATTGGAGACAGTATTCGTTTCCCTAATTCTATCATTTCTACAGATTCAAAAAACGACAAATCAATTGTTCAAGTAAAAACCAGTGCATCTAGTAATCTTAATGATGCTAATTTAGAAGCAGAAGTATATACCCTGCAAGATGGCGTCCGAATCGGGTGGAAGCCGTCTAATTTTACCCTAAATAATAAAAAATGGACCCTCGAAAAAGAAGGGGAACTGGTGCTTCGCAAGAATTTTGTTCATGCCAGTAATGTGAAATTTATACAAGGTACACAAGAAGTATTCATTCAAACCGAGGAGGAAGACGGAGGAAATACAAATCAATTAAACATAAAGCTCAATAACCTTGTAATTGGCGATATTACAAATTTGCTGATTCAGCAACCAAGATTTGAAGGTATTGCCAATGGAAATATTACACTAAAAAACATTTTTTCTGATTTAAAAGCAGATGCAAGAATTAACACCAGTCAGCTTCGGGTAGATAATGATTCAGTAGGACTTGTAAATATTACTGCTGGTTACGATGCAAAAACAGGGAACCTCCCATTTTTTGTAGAATCTGATAACAAAGATTATACAATACGCGCAAAAGGCTTTTACAACCTATCTGATAGCTCTCAGCAACCACTCTACACCAATATTCAATTAAACGATACCCGTATCAACTTTGTTGAACAGTTTTTAACAGGTATTTTTTCTGATGTAGATGGAAGGGCTACAGGGCAGCTAAGTATACAAGGAAACCCAACAAGCCCAACACTACTAGGAGAAGTACTGGTACAAAATGCAACATTAAAAGTTGATTACACACAGGTTGATTATAAAATTGACAGCTTACGTATTCAATTTTTAGAAGACGGCATTGACTTCGGAAAATTCACCGTAAAAGATAAATACAATAACATAGCAAACGGATCTGGTAAATTGTATGAAAAGCAGTTTCAGAACATGGCTTTTGATTTTGACGTTAATACCAACAACTTGCTTCTCATTGATACCAAGGCAAAAGACAATTCAGTATTTTATGGTAAAGCTATAGGCAAGGCTAACTTTAGTTTTAAGGGACCTTCAACAAATGCAAAAATTACACTTGTAGCAGAATCTACAGATAGTTCACACATTGTTTTACCCAACGCGGTATCTAAAGAATCGGCCTCCGCAGATTTTATTTCCTATAAAAAGTACGGTACCGAAATTCAAACGGAAAATAAAAATTCCGATTTTAATTTACTCGTAGACCTCGACCTAACAGCCAATAACAAAGCGGAAATTGATGTTATTTTAGATGACATATCGGGCGATATCATTAAAGCAAATGGAAGTGGCCGGTTAAAAATTAGATCTGGTACTACTGAGCCACTTACCATTCGCGGTCGCTATAATATTGACAAAGGAAATTATGATTTTAGTTTTCAATCGATTATCAAAAAACCTTTTGAACTGATACCCAACAAAGGAAATTATATCGAATGGACTGGCGACCCAAACAAAGCAAATATTAAAATTGACGCACAGTATACCGCAGAGCAAGTTG
Source organism: Sediminibacterium ginsengisoli (assembly GCA_945901845.1). Classification (GTDB taxonomy): domain Bacteria; phylum Bacteroidota; class Bacteroidia; order Chitinophagales; family Chitinophagaceae; genus Sediminibacterium; species Sediminibacterium ginsengisoli_A. The sequence goes on from CAMDLR010000014.1 coordinate 46,174, forward strand.
CACTATATGATTTAGTAGGTAATTTAAATATGAGTGGCGCTGTTAAGGGATACCGTGGACCGGTATATGTAGTTGCGCAGCTTAGGGATAAATTAACAAAACCATCTATTAATTTCGCTTTAGATTTTCCGCAAGGCAGCCCCATAAAAACAGATAATGAACTGGTGCAATATTTAGCCAGGCTTGAGCAAGACGACAATGAAATTCTAAAACAGGTTTCATTTTTAATTGTATTCAACTCCTTTGCTCCTCCAACTATTGGAAATGGAGGAAACGGCAATGCCAATACGATGTTTACCACGATTGGCGTAAATACACTTTCTCAGATACTAACCAAAGAGATCAATAAAATGTTCTCCAATATGCTGTACAAGCTTACCGGTGACAAGAGTTTACGGTTTGATGTAGGCACCTCTTTATATAGTAATGCCGATCTTTTAGGGGCCGCTTCCGGTATCAATACAAATGCCTCAAATACTGGCATTAACAGATCACGCGTAAATTTTAAAGTAGGTAAAAGCTTTTTTGAAGATAAAATTGTAGTGACTTTTGGTGGCGACTTAGATTTTAATTTGAGTAATTCGTCAAGTGTTAAAAATGGCAACTTGCAATGGCTTCCTGATTTAAATATAGAATTCATTCTTACCCAAGACAGAAAATTAAGGGCTATTCTATTTAATAAAAACAGCCTAGACATCAGTGGATCTAGCTTTGGAAGGCGCAATCGTTTTGGTGCCAGTATTTCTTACAGAAGAGATTTTGAAAAACTATTCTAAGGAGTTTACTTTAATACACTTGTTGGTAATTTGACACAATCATGCATGCGGTAAACAGCAAAATGCCTAACCACAACCCCACTCCTTATTTGATCAATGACAACTGGGGCGTCAATCAATTTAAAATATTGACCATACGCTTCTGTAATATTAAATGGCACATTAGAAGGCACAATACAATATGCATCGGCACCAAGTTTTAATGCAGGACGCAGTTCATTTAACCAGGCAAACTTATGGATGTCCTGAAGTGGACCCATACCAACAAGTGGCAGTCCGGTTGTACGCGCCGTATAAAATTCTAAGTGACCAGCCGGGAACCATTTGCCTACAATAATGGAAGGTGCTTTACCCATAACATGATTGGATTGATCCTGAGCTGCCATTATTTTAAAAGCGGCACTAAAATCTTTCCATCCACTCAAATCTAACGTAGGACAATATTCGCCTAAATTATTTTGTTGTTGACTACCAAAATTACCCGGATACTTTTGAACAACAATTAAAAGAAATAATAAAATCGAAAAGACCAAAGCGAATGCAGCTCTTACCAAATAAATAGGCCAGCTTAACTTTTTTTGATCCATATAAATACCAGCTAGCATCATTAATGGAATAAATGCAGGGCCCGACCAGTGTGGTAGTGTAGGATTAAAAAGTGCTACCATCCAAAAAATTAAAATAAGCGGCACGCTCATCCATAATAACCAGCGGCCACTATTTTTTTGTTGGAATGATATTTTTTTAATGGCTACAACAGCTGCTGCCATTAAAATATACACGAATGGATTCTGGTATAAAACCTCTCCTATAAGTTCAGATGTAAAACTAGCGGCATCAATACCAGTATGTGTTACACGCTCCGAATGAAATCGGTAGGTAATGAAATCATACACAACATTCCAATATAAAATAGGTGCAAGGCAAACGAGTGTAATACTTACCGCTAATATAAACGACCCACTAAATAGTTGCTTTGGGTTTGTAAATAATAAATACGCACCAAAGCCAGCCCATAAAAATAAACCATGCACTTTAGAGAGCGTGGCTAGTCCAATAAGTAACCCTAGTAAAATCCAATAGCCTATTTTCTTTTCTTTATTTGCAAATAGCAGTAGCGACATGACATATAATGAAGCTGTCCAAAATAAAAGTTGCGCACTATCTGGTAAAATAAAAAAGCCGGCAATAAAACCTGTGTACACCCCTGCTTGATACAACATGGCTGCATAAAAGCCAGCTCTTTCATTTGACAAAACTGCGGTTGTTTTAAAAATAAAATAACAACCTACACTAGCAGTAATAATAGCACCTAAACGCATACTGAGTTCAGATACCAAGTGCATATTAAGTGTGGTTGCACGAATTAAAAAACCTACAAGTGGCGGATGGTCAAAATGATTGAAATCTAGCTGAAGTGCATAGGTCCAATAATAAACTTCGTCATTGCCGAGTTCTAAAAATGGAGCTGCAATTATTTTAGCGCAGGCAGCAAATAAAATAAGTAGGTATACTTTTTGAGAATACGTCTTTAACATAGTTAAGACAATTAAGCGCCCTTATTAACAAACCATTCAACTGCTAATTGATACCCCTTTAATCCAAGTCCAACAATGGAACCAGCTGCTTTTGCAGAAACATGCGAAATTTTTCTAAAATCTTCTCTTGCATGCACATTACTAATATGCACTTCAACAACAGGTGTTGTAATAGCAGACACAGCATCGCCAATCGCTACAGAAGTATGGGTATAACCACCTGGATTAAAAATAATACCAGTAGCTGTAAAACCAACACGCTGTAATTCGTTAATGAGTTCACCTTCTACATTGGACTGAAAATATTCGAAATCGATATTTGGATATTGAGCTACCAACACATGATACCAATCATCGAAAGAAGCAGTGCCATATACTTCTGGCTCTCTCTTACCCAATAAATTTAAATTGGGGCCATTGATGATTACAAGTTTCATACTATGCTTGTGCTTTTATTAATTGAATGAAATCGTCAAACAAATAACGGCTATCATGTGGACCTGGCGTGCTTTCGGGGTGATATTGTACACTAAATGCAGGCTTGTTTTTTAAGCGAATACCCTCAACAGAATTATCGTTTAAGTTGACGTGCGTAACTTCTACATTAGGATGGTTTTTTACGGCTTCAGGATCTACACCAAAACCATGGTTTTGCGTGGTAATTTCACATTGACCCGTAATAATATTTTTTACAGGATGATTGAGTCCTCTATGACCGTGGTGCATTTTAAATGTTGGAATATCATTTGCAAGCGCCAATAATTGATGTCCTAAACAAATACCAAACATGGGCTTTTGTTCTTCTAAAACAGCCTTAACCGTTGTAATGGCATAATCCATAGAAGCAGGATCACCAGGACCATTAGAAATAAAATATCCAGAAGGATTAAATTCTTTTAAACGACTTAAAGGTGTTTTTGCAGGATGCACTCTAACATGCGCGCCCCTATCCACCAAGCATTGTAAAATATGTTTTTTAACACCAAAATCTAAAACAGCTACTTTGATAGCTGCATTAGCATCCCCCATTTCATATT
>CAMDLR010000015.1 GCA_945901845.1 Sediminibacterium ginsengisoli
GCAAATTTATTACGACCAGCATTGATTGCATTACCAGGGTAAAAACTTCTATCCGAAGTTTGAGCATACCCCAACACATTACTATCCATCCAATTACCTCTAATAATAGTACCAGAGTTTGTGCCACCATTTGTTGGCCATCCAACAGTATTTGCAGATCCAATTGCACTTAAAACCCCATCTCCGTTGGCAGTCGTAAAACCAGAATAATCAAAGCCTGCGCCACCAACACATTGTTCATATAAATTTCCAGCCATATCTAAAATACCATAGTAAGTTGCTCCAGCTTGCACCCTATTGGTAGTTGATTTAGCAAAAGCGCCTGGCCTTTGAGAGATGCCATTCCAACAACAATAAAATAGTGGCCCATCCACAATGGTATATGCAGAGTTTGGATTTGTCCAATCCTGACAGGTTACGTTATTTAAAGTAACCACCGTAGAGCCCCAAGGATATTCATTGGCAACTGTTGTTAAAGGACCTCTGCACGCTTTTTCAAATTCAAACTCTGTCATGGGTCTTAGTCCAGACCAATCTAAAAATGCGGCAGTTTGTCTCCAAGACATATACCCTTGTGTAGCCCAAGGATAGTTATTAATAAAGACAGCTGATACTGTATTGTATGTTCCTACTGTACTTACCCTTGTCCAATGGGTATACTCATTAGGTCTATCAAAATAAGCACCAGAAACGTTGGGCAAATTTGATGTACTCCATTCTGTTAAGTGTGATGCTTGTTGGTCGTAACTCAAGGAGTTGATAAACTCTAAAAACACGCCTGTCGTTGCCTCATATTTCATACAATAAAAGCCATCAAACCCTAATGGGAAAGTAGCTGGTAAGGGTGTCGGACATCCATAAGCAGTAGAACTTGTATAGTTTAAGGCACTTCCAATTCCAGCAGCCTGTTTTGCTGATGTAATTTGTACAGGTTGCGTTGCAGTACCCGCCGAAAAATTATTTCCATTTGGGCTTCTTCCGTCTCCAGCATAAAATTGACCTTGCGGCACATACACCATTTCAACACCAATAATTATAAAATTGTCAGTATTAGCAGGTGTAATGGTTGGATTGGTGCCAGTTAATTTAACAGTTACAATTTGAGAAGGTACATTACCCACCACATTGGTACCAATGCGTCTTACAAAAACACCCATACCATCAGCTACTGCATCTACTTGTACATCGGTAGAAGTGGCACTGTTAGAAGCTAATTTGGCTAGATGATCTGCACTGGTGGTACTTAATTTTTGGTGCACCCAAGCATTATTACCAGAACAGTTTTGTCTTTTTACAAAAATCCAAACGCCATCCCAGTTACTAGGCCCAGCATTAATAGACCAACTATTATCCCATGCCATAGTAAAGGTTAATGTTTGGTTTGCAGAAGAAAAACTTGGCGTTCCGGAAATAACCAAATTGTTGGCAAATGTTTGCGCTATAAAAAGCAAACAGCCTACGATGATTAAATAAAACTGCTTCATGTGTATTTGTTTGTTTTTTTTCATTGTATTATTCTTAAATTTTTTATTGCCTATTAATAACTTCTAACACCTCTCCCGCCAACATTTCTATCCCGCGTATTACTAAGGTTTCTATTATCACCATTATAAAATTGCCTATCAGAAACCATCATTTGTGCGGTTTGACCTCCATTGGTATAAAATCCACCACCTTTAATAATAGTACCAGAATTGGTACCACCATCGGTTGGCCATCCAGTAATATTTGCAAGTCCTCTATTGGTTAATATACCATCTCCGTTGGCTGCTGTAAACGTAGAATAATTAAACCCTGTTCCACCTCCCACACACTGCTCACATACATTTCCTGCCATATCCATAACGCCATAAAAAGTAGCAGCAGCTTGTAACCTATTAGAAGTAGGGGTTGCAGCAAAACCAGAGCGCATAGGTCCACCATCCCAGTTAAAATGTACAATTCCTTCCATTACCATGTTCATGGTTTCATTGATCGTATTGGCATTATTCATACCACCACTACTCGTATTCATAACCTGAGTTCCCCAAGGAAATTCATACGGAACCGGATTTAAAGTACCCCTACAAACTTTTTCATATTCAAACTCTGTCATGGGTCTTAGTCCTGACCAGTCTAAATAAGAGGTTAAATCTTGCCAATTTAAATAACCAGCTGGTAAATAGGCATTCCAAACATTATCAAAACCAAAAACAGCAGGTACCGTATTATTGGTACCAGCCGTAGTAACTTTTATCATTTGACGATAGTTGTTACCGAAGGTAAAATAGGTATTACCCACATTTGGAAATCTTGCACCCCAAACAGCAAGTCTTGCTGCTTGTTGTTCGTAGGTAAGTGTATTTAAATAATCTACTATTTGCTGCTGATTAATTTCATACTTCATACAATAAAAGCCATTGTATCCTAATGGATACGTGCTAGGCAATGGAATAAAACATCCATACACCGGGCTGCTTACATAATTGCTATACGCACCAATACCACTGGCTTGTTTGGCACTTGTAATTTCTACAGCACCAATGGTGTTTCCCGCCGAAAAATTACTTGAGTTGCTTGATCGTCCGTCACCAATGTAAAAATTAGATTGTGGCACATACACCATTTCTATACCCACCACTCTAAAATTATCTGAATTTGTACTAGAACCTATTAGCGCAGGATTATACGTACCAGATAATTTAACAGTCACACTACTTGTTGTCGTAAGCGATCCAATTAAATTACTAGCAGAAGCATTACGGTGAATAAAAATACCCATGCCATCCGTTACGGCATCCGCAACCAAATTAAAACTACCCGTTACAGAATGATCTGCAGAGGTCGTACTCAAAAGCGCATGAGACCAAACACCATTTGCTGCGCAGGGTTGTCTTTTAACAAAAATCCAAACGGCATCATAGTTATTGGGGCCAGATACGCCATTGACTCTCCAACTATTATCCCATTTAATGGTAAAGGTTAAAGAATTTGCTCCACTATTATAGGTAGGGTTACCCACAACTAAATTATTAGCAAATGAATAACTCGTTATAAATAGTAGGATAATAAAATAAATTGTTTTTTTCATATGATTAATTACTATTTGCAGAATTAAAAAGTCCTAATTCATTGGCGTTGTTTACACCAGCTTCCCCCTGATCAAAACGGTAATACAATACCAGTTTTGCATACGGATTTTGGTCTGCAGTAGAATTAGGATTTACCGTTGTGTACATGTATTTTTGAATGAGTGCCCTGGAAATATCTGTTTTCCAAATACGCAACTCGTCTATAGAAAAATTTCCGTTTTCTCCTGCACTATTACCATTGGATCCAAGTCTAAAAAAACTTGGCAATGTAGATACAGCATCTACCGTATAGGTTTGAGCAAGCACCGCATTTTTATATACTTTTAAACTTGTTGTACTTCTAACAATGGCGATATGCACCCATATATTTGATTCTAAAGTGCAAACAGTTTGCCAAGTAGAAGGTCCACCTATATCGGTGGCTAATAATTTTAAATGCGTACTACTTTTACCAACTTGTAAGGCATTGTTTAAATAAGATCCATAAATCCGATCATTACTTCCGTCTGTACCTGTGTTGTTAATCCAAAATTCTAGGGTAAAGTCTATCACTGAATCTTTTGTATAATACTGACCTAATGCATAAGTTGCTGTACCATCAAAATTTAAAGCATTTCCAAAACCACTGTTCACATATTGCAAAGGCTGCAAATTGGGCAACGTGATTTGAGCATCACTTAAAAAATGATTGAGTAATAATAAAACTATACAAACAACTTTTCTCATTTCAATTATTGTAAATCACCTGTTAATAATACCGATCCACCAGCATAACACATAGCAGTAGCAATTGCGTATATACCAGAAGTTGCCGTATAGTTATACCTATTATTAGTACCTGAAAAATTTATGGCGTTGGTGTCTGATTGCAAAATCATACATGAAAAACCTGTAGGAACATTACTATCAAAAGTGATGGTAATGGATCCACCAGAACAAACCAATACCTTACCATTATACGTTGCTGCATTAGCTGAACTAATTGTTACACTAGAACTAACAGCTGCTATTGCAGCATTAAAACCAGCTATAGTTGAACTAATAGTTGATGAACCATTTATTGCACCACTTAATGCAACATCTGCAAAAGACTTTGTACCTGCAAATGTTTGAGCAGCAGCAGTAACAATACCAGCATTTATGGCATCTGCCGGTGTTAATGTAATTGTAGTTCCACTAATGGTAGCACCATTTGCATTTGAGGTGGCACTGATGGCACCCACCACAGAAACACCTGATGCAGGTGCCGCTTGTGATACCCAATTGGTGCCATTTGAAATAAGTACATTACCAGATGTTCCTGGCGCAACGCTTTGTACCGCACCTGTTCCATTTCCAACTAAAACTGCATTTGCAGTTAAAGTACTTGCACCTGTACCTCCATTGGCAACATTTAAAGTACCTGCTAATGTAATGGCACCAGTTGTTGCAGTTGCAGGTGTTAAACCAGTTGTTCCGCCACTAACAGAAGTTACCCCAGACATATTGGTTACCCATGAAGTGTTTCCAGAAGCATCTACCGTTAATACTTGATTGGCAGTACTGTTATGTGTACTAGGATACGTAATTGCACCTGCTCTAATCGTTCCACTTGCCTTAATATTTCCAGATACTTCTAATTTTTCAGTAACCGTTGCACTGGTTGCAAGTCCTATTCCAATATTACCACCATTTGGATTTAGATACAAAGGATAACTCGTTGCTAAACTAGCTAAATCACCAGATTGAATCCATGGCTTGGTACTTACAGTACCAAAATCTATAACGGTATTATCGCCGCCTCTGATTCTTAAAGCACCATATGTTTGTGTAGCACCACTTGTTGCCGGTACGCCGTTTGTTCCATTACTCGTTAAAAAAGTGCTTCCTCCAGCTAAACTAGAAGTTGCTGTATTTACCATAACACTCGTTCCATCGTCAAATATTTTACTATTACCTAAAGCAGTTGCAGATCCATTATATTTTGGGATGTAATTAGAAGTACCAGACCCCGAAAGTCCTGGTGCTGCCCAACTTGCCGTTCCATCAGCTGCAGAAGTTAAAACATAACCGTTGGTTGCGCCTGTTGTAATTTTTAAACTTGGTGCTGTAATAGCACTGGTAAATGTTTTTGCCCCGCCAATAGATTGAGCCGTTGATAAATCAACAAAGTTTTTGGTTGCTGAACCCGTACCACCTTGCGCAATAGATAATGCAGTTGTTAATCCAGTTAATGATGTGATATTTGAATTAGCGCCTGCTGTAGCATACGTTGTTGCATCTAAAGAACCGTCACCTTTTAAAAACTGTGTACTAGATGCAGCAGGAACAATAAATGAGGCTGCTGTAATATTACCTCCTGCCGTTCCATTTCCACTAATATTAAAATTAGCGCTTGATTGCAGTGTTGTTGAGTTAGCTATATATGAACCACTTCCTGCAGGTAAATCGGCAGCAGTTAACGCTCTAAAACTAGGCGCACCTGCAGAAGATCCAGTTGCGGGTCCTGCAAATATAAAATTTTGTGTTGCTGTTGCTGCACCGGTTCCACCTTGTGCAACAGATACAAGTGCATTGGTTGTTAAAATAGTAGCACTTGCATCAGGTAACGTAAATACTTTTTCTGAAGTAGATGGTCCAATGAATTTAGTAAAACCATTACCCGTTCCACCAAAAGCAGTTCCTATAATTTGTGTTAAATCGGCGGTGCCATCAAAGGTATTACCATAAACACTTCTTGCAGTTGCTAGCCTAGTTGCAGTTGCTGCATTACCATTTAATGAAGCCGAAATAGATCCTGCAGAAAATGCACCATTTATATCTCTTAATACAATACTATTAGCGGTGTTAGCTATCGTTGCTGTTGTAGCAGCGTTGTCCACTTTACCAGCAGTACTTATAGTTGCTAATTTTGTATCTGCAATAGCTGCATTTGCAGCAATATTTGCATTACTAATATTTGAAATGGTATTTGAAGATGCGTCAATTGTTTTATTTGTTAAAACTTCTGCTCCAGCTAATGTGGCAAGTGTTCCAGCGGTTGGAAGTACTAGTACAGATGCCGCTGTTGTTTTAAAGGTAATATCGGAAGCGTTTATACCTGTTGTTCCTGTTGTTGTTAATTTAGCACCTGTTGTAAGAGAACCACCAAGGGTAATAATATTTGTACTATCATTGGCAACACCCGTACCACCATTAATAGGGTTAATAATACCCGTAATTTGATTCCCTCCAATAGAACTTGCAGATACATCACTTAAAGTAGCAACCGTACCAGAAGTTGGTAAAGTTAATATCGTATTACCCGTTGTTTTAAACGTAATATCTGAAGCATTTGAAATTGTAGTACCAGTGGTTGTAAATCCTTTAGCGAAATCTAAATTACCGCCAAGTCTAATTGTTTTACCAGTATTATCTATACCTGTTCCACCATTTGCTGCAGGTAAAACACCGGAAACAGAAGATGCATTAATATTACCAATAGCTCTTGTAACAAATTCAGTATTGGCAACTGTTTGATCGTTTGAACTTACTATGGGTGTTGGCGTTTGAGGTGCCCCTGTAAATGTTGGACTAATGGCTCTAACTACATTTCCAGTTCCCGTTGTTGAGATTTCTTCAATGATACCTGCGCCAGCACTTACTCGACCTAATATTTTATTGGTCGCACTAACTTGCTGAATTTTTGCATAGGTAACATTTTCATTTAATATTTTTGAAGTAGTTACTTTGTTATTTACAATTGATGTGCTTCCTATATTATCAATAACAATATCACCACCCATATCCACTTTCGCTGCTTGGTTGTTAAAATCACCCACAATAATTTTACCACTTTCTAAATAAGATCCAATGGACGAAACACCAATAATAGGTGTACTAGTCGCATTGGTAATTCTACCTTTAGAATCAATGGTTATGGTAGGTACAGATGTTGCTCCACCATATACACCGCTTGTTACCCCTGAACTAGCCAATGTTGTTGAAAAAGTGCCTGTGCCAATTCCCGTTACATCGCCTGTTAAAACAATGTTTTGATCCCCCGTATTATTTCCAGAAATGGTAGCATCGCCAGATAATGTAAGTGTTTTTGAATTTGTAGAACCACCTGCTATACTAAATCCAGTAGCTGCTGCCGTTAATGTTAAATCATTGATTGTTTTATTGGTAAGCGCCTCTGTTCCTGCCAGCGTAGATAACGTACCAGCAGTTGGAAGTGTAAGAATAGTGTTGTTGGTTGTTTTTAAAGTGATATCAGCACCTGTATTTGATACACCCGTTGTTGTAAGGTTTTTACCGGTATTAATATTACCTCCAAGGGTAATTGTTTTGCCGGTATTATCTATACCTGTTCCACCATTAGTGCCTAAAACAATTCCCGTAACATTGGTAGCATTACCGAATAAATTTGCCGTAATATTTCTAGCACTAAAATCACCATTAATGTCTCTTTTTACAATTGTACTAATTGTATTTGCATCTGTAGCAGCATTTGCAAGAAGTGTTGCTGTATTGATAGTAGAGGAACTTGATCCACCCACAGTATTTACGGTTGGAGCCTCAGCAATCCCGCCTAAATCACCAGCTAGTTGAATTTTACCTTTTACGGTTGTTGATGCATCGGGAGTTGCAGCTGATGTTGTGGTGGCTGTTACAAATGCAGTAGTTGCAATTTGAGTTGAATTGGTTCCAGCAGATGCAGTTGGTGCAGTAGGCGTACCTGTAAGCACAACATCCGTCATTGTTTTATTTGTTAATGTTTCTGTTCCAGCTAATGTTGCTAAAATGCCTGTAAGCGGCAATGTAACATTCGTTGCACCTGTACTCGTTAATGTTGTACTATAATTTCCTACGGTAATAAAATCACTTGCTGTTAATATATTACCACCTAATGTAATTGTTTTACTACCATTATTTACACCCGTACCTCCGTATGTTCCTACAATGGCTTGCGTTAAATCTGCACTTCCATCAAAAGGGTTGCCATAAATAGATTTGGTTGCTGCAAGTTTGGTTGCAGTGCTTGAATTTCCTGTAACATTTCCAGTCACATTGCCCGTTAAATTTCCGATAACATTTCCTGTTAAAGATCCCGTAATAATACCTGCACTAAAGTTTCCATTTGCATCTCGTTTAACGATAGTACTTGCCGTATTTGCATCTGTTGCTGCATTCGCTAATAGTGTTGCTGTGTTGATATTAGACGAACTTGAACCACCCACACTATTAACAGTAGGCGCCGCTGCAATGCCCGTCAAATCTCCAGCAAGCTGTATTTTACCTTTAACAGTTGTTGTTGCATCCGGTGTAGCGGTTGTAATCGCATTGTCTACATAATCTTTTACAGACTTAACAGTTGGGTACTTTACAGTAGAATTGCCATCATTAATTACATCGTTACTTTTATTGGATAGATTTTCTTTATAGCTAAATCTTGTAATCAAAGTAGCAGTGTCAGCAATAAGCTCAACTATTTTATAATCATTATCAATCATGGATGCCCGATAATTAGCGAGCATACTTAATGTGTCTGCAATTTTAAAATAAGGCGCTAAATAGGTAGGCATATCAGAAAAACTAACCCGATTGTTTATAGCTAGTGTATTAGCAGCGATATTCGTAGCATTTTGACTGATACTGATGGAGTTATTCGCAATATTATTGGTGTTAGTAGTAATGTCATTTGTATTGGTATTAATTAATCCACGTAATACCGTAGAATCTGATACTATTTTTGCTACTAAATCTATGGAGTCTGTTCTTATTTTAGCTGCAAGTGTTGCTGAATCAGTTTGCTGTTTTAATAAGTTCGTATTTATTGAAGAAAGGTTATTGTTAATTAAGCCTCTTAAAAAACTTGAGTCGATTTTTTGTTTCGCTAAATTAGTAGCAATGTCAGTTGTATTTGCTGAAATTAATCCGGGTAATGAGGCAATTATTGTTGCTGTAAGACCACCAACCTTACTAACAGTTGGTGCGGCAGCGGTACCACCTAAATCTCCAGCTAACTGAATTTTACCTTTACTCGTTAAAGTTGCATCTGGAGTTGCAGCGCTGGTAATACTAGAGCCAATATAATTCACTACTGCTTTAACACTTGGATATTTAGTATCCGATGTAGAATCTGTTATTACATTTGTAGATTTATTTGTCAATAGCTCTCGAGCATCGATACGAGCACTTAAACTAATCGTATCACGCGCAATACGCGCAGTAAGCATCGCAGACGTATCTGCAATATTTACTTTTAAAGCTTCAGCTGCTATAGCTCTTGCTTTTTCTGCATTGATGCTCGCTTCTGTATTAGAACGAATGGCATACGGTAATAACATAGAGGCAGTGTCTGCAATATTTACTTTTAAAGCTTCAGCAGCAAGTACCCTGGCTTTTTCTGCATTGATGCTCGCTTCAGTATTTGAACGAATCGCATAAGGGAATAACATAGAGGCAGTATCTGCAATATTTACTTTTAAAGCTTCGGCAGCTAGTGCTCTTGCTTTTTCTGTATTGATGCTCGCTTCAGTATTTGAACGAATCGCATAAGGGAATAACATAGAGGCAGTGTCTGCAATATTTACTTTTAAATTAGTTGCAGCGCGCGTACTTGTAGTTAAATCATCGATGCGGGTACTTAAACTAACAGTATCCCTCGCAATACGCGCAGAAAGCATCGCCGACGTATCAGCAATATTTACTTTTAAAGCTTCAGCAGCAAGAGCTCTAGCTTTTTCTGCATTGATGCTCGCTTCTGTATTAGAACGAATCGCATAAGGGAATAACATGGCAGCTGTATCTGCAACATTTACTTTTCCAATTGTCAATGAGGTACTGGAAGAAATTAATTTATTTACTTTTTGAGTAACAAAAGATGTTGTTGCGACAGAACTATCAGCACTTGTACTGTCCGGGTTAACTGCAGTTGGCTTACCAAGTAAAACAGCAGAAACTAATGTCTTATTTAATAGGGTCTCGACACCTTCTTTAGTTGCTAATGTACCTGATGTTGGGAATGTTACATTACTAGCAGCGGTGGTAGTGATGGTTAAATCACCAACCCCTTTGGTAATTAAATTATTAGCAACCGTAATGGTCTTACCTGTATTAGCAACGCCTGTACCTCCTTTAGATCCGGGTAAAATACTGGTTATAGTTCCAGCAGAGTCTGCATATTTTGACGCTTCAGCAGCAAATGCGTAAGGAACGGTCCAAAGTTGCGACGTACCAATGTCTACATAATTATTATCGGCTTTCCAATCTGGATTGGTAAGTGTTGGTTCAATCGCTATTTTAATGTTTACAAAATATAAGCTTTTGGCCCAGTCTAATAACTTTAAGCTAGCAGGCCCACTCATTCTTGTACCCTGACCTATAATAATTGAAAATATTCCTTCTGTGTTTGATACCACTTTAAAACTTTCACTGTAATCTGTAGAGCCAGTTACCGTTCCCTTTTTAATATAAATTTGTATATAAACATTTCTATTTCCTGCTGCATTGTTGTTGGCATCTCTGGCTACCGCCTGAAACAGTATCCCATCAGGCACTACTTGTCCTTGGGCTACTATGCTTTTTGAAGCAAGCAACAGAATTAAAAATACAAATGCTTTGATGGTTCTATTCACAAAATTAATTTTTAATAATTTTTACAACTTCATTGATACTAGAAGAAAATACTTTAATAAAATAGATGCCCTGCGTTAGGTTTCCGGTGGCGATTCTAAACCCTGTTAGTAGCTGCGACTGTGTAGTAGTGTGCTTTTGCACCAACTGCCCCGCCGCATTAAATAACTCAATATTAAAACGCTCCTGGTTTTGAAGCTTGGTGCCAAATTTTACAACCGTATACTCGGTGGCAGGATTGGGCGCTACAAGGATATTTAATTTAATGTCTGTTTCTTTTACTGCACATGCGTTTAAGTATATACCCTTACCGCTAATTAAAAACTTAGCAACACCATTGGTAACCTGAATACAAGTTGTAGAAGTTATAGCAAGTGGATTACTATAGCTATCGATTTTTAAATTCTCTCCAAATACGCCAATAGAATAGCCCATTGTGATTTGCGATTGAGCAGATCCAATAATCAACATAAATAATATGGTAAGGCTACACTTCAAGGTTAGTTGGCTATTTTAAATAAATACTCTGTTTTAACGGTAGCGTTGTTTAGCTTTAGTTTTAACTGAGCGGTATTAATAAGTATGATTTCAAAACTGCAACTGTCTATTTTACTAGTAGTGCTATACGTAATTTTTTGTCTTAATGTATTTAAAGCCGATAGTTCCCAAGTGCCATTGTTTAGTTCAGAGTCTTTATAGATTCCATCGTGCACAAATGTTTTTACAAAGCTTCGTTGGTAAGCAGTTAATGCAACAGGCGCGCCATTAACATACGTTGAATCTAGTCTCCAACTACGCTCTAAGTTTTGATAAGTACCTGATCCAGCTAAAATTTGTTTTCTAAATTCTAAATCAGAGATCACCTCTTTTTTAGCACAGCACTGAAAAACAATCAGTACCGCTAGTAGGTAACCATATTTTTTATAGGACATTATCTTTTCTAACATAGCGTCTTATTTAAAAAGTTTTCTAGCATAAAAGATTCCAAAATTGATATAACTATCCTTTGCATTATTAGGACTGTTTCTAAACTGTCCTTTAATGTTGCGGGAAGTTGGATTAGAAAAATATAGTGCAGCCGCTGGGTCAGAAACACCAGAAGCAAGCATCTTTTCGGCACTAGGGTATGCATCTGGGCCTACGTCATCTAAATAATCAGACATGCTTTTATGGTATGAAAAGTGAATACCCACGCTATTAAGCGTATTGATCTGGTATTTAACTTTAAAATGTATAAAATACCCGAGTGCAAGAAGTGAGTATGGCTTTTTGGTACTATCTGCAAACTGTCCGCCTGTACCAAGGGGTTGCAATTTATATTCCACACCATTGTAGGTTCCAGAAGGTGCAAATGAATTGATATCAAGTCCTACACCAATAGATGGCTTTATTTTTTTAGCCTTTGTATTTAAGCGGTTGTCTACAAAATCATAATTGATAGATGGAGAGAGGCTTAATACGGATGTACTAAAACTCATACCACGCGCTAGCTGTTCGTTATTACTAGACGTTCTATCTGAATTACTCAACTTAAAACTTGAAATAGTTAAACCCGCACTTATGTTTGAAAAGAGTGTATAGCTACCATGCACACCAACGGCCATGTTCATTTGATTGTTAAATAGTCCTGGACTACTAATCGTACCCGTAAAGATGGCACCCCCAGCTACTAGGCCTACTTCTATTCTACTTTTAATAGGCGCCTCAATTTTTTGAAACGTATTTTTTATAGAATCTTTGGGTGTAGGTGGAGGTTCAGGCTTAATACTATCAGCTGCTTTTTTGGTATTAATAGCTATAATCTCAGAAAGTAGTTTTCTTGCCCTGTAATCATTAAGCCAAGCGTTGTAACCAACTTTTACATCCGGTACGGCCCTACCGGTATTATCTACAATACCTGATAAAGTGTAGTACCCTACTTTTTTGTTGGTGTTGACAGCTTTAGTGATTGTTAAGGTTGTGCTTTTGCCATTTGGCTGAGCCGTATAGGTAAGCGTTGTATCTACTTTTTGTAAAATACTATCTCCCACAAAATATGAAAACCCTAAAACGGATTTAGATACGTTTAAATCATTGTTACTAAGTAATACCAAGCCTTTTAATGGCTCCGCAATTGTTCCGCTATCAGTAATGGGTTTATTGTCTAGTGTTTGCACTGCATATACGTGCGTTGGAGCTGAAGCCGGTGGCGCCGTTAAAAACGGCTCAACTATCAATTGAGGGGCATTGTAGTTGAGCGCCTGGTCATGAATAGTTTTTGCGATCTCTAATTTAGAACTAGAACCTAAGTAGTTATTAGCTAGCTTAAAGGTTTTATCTGAACCATAGATACCAAAATTGGCAGCATGCGCCACCGTATCTGTATTGTTATCAATCAAATAGTTGTAAACAAAACTATTGCTTTCTATCAGTGCCGGAAATTTGCTGTAGTTATTATCCGATCTACCATATAATATATTGGTAGAGATATTGTAGTTCTTAAACCCATACACCGTATTGCCAGCAAACGTATTGTTAACAATACTTAACTGAATTAAATCACTTTTTAAATCTTCAAAATATACCGGTGCGTTGTTGTTAGCGAAAAGGTTGTTTTTAACCGTAAACTCAATAGAGCCCTGATCGGCTGTAAAACTAAACGGTGGGTCTAGCACCTGGATAACAGAAACCTTACCCGTATTTTCAATAAAGTTATTATCACTAATGTTTACGTTATTTCTTTTCCAACCAAAATCAAAAAAGAGGGGCATTTGCAAATACTTAAAAGATGCGCCTACGATGCTTACACTTGATGAGTCTATGTTTTTAATGATTAAGCCTACACCCTCGTTTTTAGACTTACCATAAAACTCAATATTTTGCTTTACACCATTTATTGCTACACCACCCTCACACACAATCACCCCTGGATCTAATAACTCTATTTTAGCCCCGGGCTCTACCGTAAGTAACCCCTTAACAGTAACCACGTCTTTTACAACATGCACACCCGCAGGTATTGTAAGTGTAGCATAGTTACCCGACAAGGTGTCCTGCCCAAATACCGCTAGTGGTAAACAAAATAAAAGCGTGTATAGTAATTTACTTTTCAATGTCAGTTATGATTAGTTGGTTATTTTATAAACAATAGGTGCAGCGGTTCTCGTAGAACCATCAATCAGTGACATATTTAAATTATCAAAAATGATAAGGTCGTTTTTAACAAGGGCACCTAGTACTTTTTGTGTAGGTGATTGAAAAAGCTCCCCATAATTATTAACACTCTCCTCTTCCTTTCCATTATGGATACGTACTACTTTAAAGCTGTTGATACGGCCAGGGAAATAATTTAAATTATTGATCTCTAGCTTGGCCTCTAGTCTTTCGGCATTAATTAAATCCTTAACGCTAATGGAATAGTTACTCAGGTTATCACCCTTTACTTTTACAACCGGATCAGGTAGGGCGTTGACCATAATCTTTTTTTCAAACAGCACTTTGCGCTCTTTACGCATGTCATAAAAACGAAGCGTGTACTCGCCCTTTTTATTAAACACCACTTTATAGTTGTTCGCCGCTTTTACAAGATTAACCTTAGGTGATATCTCTAGTTCAAAATCCTTACCTAAATTGTAATTGAACTCACTTAACAGTGTATTGTTTAAGCCTACAAAAATGTTTTCTGCGTGCAGGGAGGCTAGTATGTTTTGGAATAAATCATCAAATACCTGATCATTAACACTGATTACTTTTTGACCCGGCTTAATAATCTCTTCTTCTTTGTACTCCTTAACCGATGATTTTAAAACATAGAGTTTAGGATTGAACTGAGAAAAGTAAGTAGGCAAATAACCAATCTCTGCAAGCGCCGCTTCTTGGTATAAAAGCTGCGTTTTGGTGATGAGTAGTTTAATTCTTTCCAACTGCATATAACTAATGGCAGTAGGCTTGTGCATGAATAAATAATACTCCCAGTCCTCTACCTTACCCTTAATGGTGGTAATTTCTTTTTGTATCGGAATCAGTGAATCTAGTGAGGTTTGTATTTTATATGGTGACTTTTTGATAAAATCAGATAGTTCAAAAAGATCTTTTTCTAAAATCTTAATACCTCTATCACTTTTTAAAATCTCTTCAATTAAATTTTTACTATTAAACTCTTTAAAAATGTCTGTTTTATTACTCGCAAACTCATCATCTACGTGCTTAAGCACTTCACTTACTACTTTGTAGCTTGCGTTAATTCTTGTTCTGATTTTTAAATAGGCCTCTGCCTTGGCATTTTTTTGTAAGAGCGCTATATTATCGTCAATAATTTTATTACTGATGTTTATTTTCTTATACTCCTCTTTGTCTAATGACTGTAATGATCTAATGGTATATATATTAGAATCTAGTATCGATATCTTGATACTAATCACAGAAAAACAAATAAATACAATGTACAAAAGACTTATAATCTGGTATCTTTTGACGTCAACTTGACCTTCCGCCATATACTAGAATTTAAGAATTAATGAATACTTTACACAGTAACACAAACGATAACTGTGCGCCCGTTGCACTCGTATTGGTTTTTGCTAAATGATGATTTAATGTGCTTAATAAATCAGACACCGTATCTTCTGTTGTGAGATCAAATACATGTTGCAACTCGGCTGCGCTTGCTACTTTATCTTCCGAAAGCTTTGCAATCAGGGCATCAAAATGTCCCTTGTATTGCAACTCTCCATTTGTAAAAATCTCTGCTAGTGTTACTTTATACTCATTGTCTTTGCCAAAATAAACGGTCTCAGAACTGCAGTTAACAACGTCCAATCTATTAATAGAAGCACCCGTTTCAGTTTTGATGTTTACTTTATTAAGTAATAAACTAGACCCCTCTGCCTTGTTCTGAAAACTCACAGCAGATGCTACAAGTGCTTTTAATAACGCATATCCAGCGCCCGTTTTAACATCATACGTAACCGTATCAAATTTGTTAAAAAGCTGCTGCTTTACTGCATCAGATTTACTTGCAAGTATATCAGAAAGCGATGCCACATGCGACTCATCAGAGGTATTTGCATGATCAATAAAATACTGTATAAGCGCTTCTTCTTTTAAACCAATTGTCTCTTGTAAAAAATACTGAACCGGACTAATAGTTAAATGTGCCCCATGAAACTTTTGAGCATGTGCCACAACCGCTGCAGCTTCACCACCAAAAATTTGAATTTCATTTTCTTTTCTAGGTCTAATCACAATGCCTTTGCCGGTCTCTTCTATCACCGCCTTGTCAAATAAATAAGTGGCTTCTGCAGTGCGTAGGGCTTTGTATAAAACCTCTACTTCTGTTGTAGTAACATTATGTGAGGTAGTTAATACCAGACCATCAATATCTGATACTGGAAAAGCAACCGGGAATTTGATTAAAAAAGGTAAAGCGTCTTTACTAGGTAGTTTTTTATTAAATAAAGTTTTAAATAACTCAGTTAGCTGGGTGTATTCCTCAGATTTTAAGTTCACCCAACTTGGATGATAAAACATGTCTTTAGTAAGTGTTAATACGTCCATTTGCTCGAGTAGCTGCCATGAACTATCTGTGTAGGTTGGCGTGTTAAAATCAGCCCCAAAATTTGCATGGCCAGCATAACTGCCAGTACCTGCACCTTTACCTACAACGGTTGCGCCAGCTGTCAAGCTACCTAACCCATCTGCTACTTTAGACAAAGTAGCTTCGGTGGCGCCAATAGATGACTCTTCAATAACATCTACAAATTTTACAGATGATACAGCAAAAACGAGTGCTTCAATGGCCAAACCTCCCGTAATTAGTAAATCTTGCAATGGCCACTCCAACAACTTGGCAATAACCCCAATTAAGATAACTACCGCTGCTCCACTATAGAACAAGTTAAAAATGTCTAATTTTTTTGTTTTTGACATGTAAATAAAATTTATAAGTAAAATTATATATACATTAAATTACATATATATGTAATTGATAATGTAGGTAAGATACACAATATCTAGCCTAAATAAGTGATGGACAAATTATAGAGGTAACTCTACTAATAATGAGGTAAAATTTTATGTTACCTTGATTAATAGCTATTTATAGAGGAGATAAATTCTGAAGGTGTACCGCCGTGAAACTTTTTGAAGGGCTTGTACAAGTGGTGTCGAGAATTAAAACCGGCTTCTTTTGCAAGCGCATCAATAGAATATTGATTATACTTTGGAGATCTAGCTAATTCAATAAAATAGTCGACCCTATTTTTATTGACCAGGTTACTAAATGTCATATTGTATTTTTTTAGTATCTGATCTTGAAATTGCTCATTGGAAGAAATTGCATTTTGAATGCAAAATTGCTCGAGTGTAGCGTCTTCTTGTAAAAAATAATGATTGGTAAAAAATGGCGTATAGAAATTAGCATCCGTTAAACCAAAAGCCTCTTCTCGTCGAAAATTATTAGACAAACTAAGCTTAATACTTTGCGTATTGATAAAGCGGGGCCTATAGAGTACAAGTAATAGCAATAAAAATGCAATTGTATTTAGGATTATGTTTCCACTAACATAGGATACTAAAAAAGAATTCATAATTGAGAAAAGAACAACTGCCATAACCTCTAGAAGAACAAATATTTTAGTCCAATTTAGAATACGTTGATAATAATGGTTGGTATTCTCAGATTTCTGATATATTAAATAAGCAATACGAAAATTGATGCCTGTAAAAATAAGTAACAACAAAAGCCGAGGTAAAAGATTCACCTTAAACGAAACTTTCTGGGTAAAAACATTAATAGCTGAACCACTAAAATAGGTATCAGAATAATTGAAATCTTTTAAATAAAAATACATTTTAGTATTATTATAGAGCAAAACTAAGCATGCAAAACCAAGAATCCAATATACCCAAGACTTCTTATCAGCTATATAAAAATGTGACAGTATCAATGTCATGGATGCCCAAATAGAAAACTTAAGTATGGGAAAACACAAAAGGATATATATGTTTACATAGCTCAGCCACAATAAAAAACTATAGGCACCTACACAAAACACCAAAATCAAAAAATATGTTTTTAATATTAATGGTCTTTTGATTTGCAAAAGAACATCAAAAAAAACAATGATTGATAATAGAAAAGCAGCGAAATTAAAAAAAGAGTATATCGTATGACTCTCTATCATTTGAACCAATTTTAATGGGGGTTAAAAAAGTTACAAAAGCTACAACTGCACTATAATGAGTGCCTGGCAATATCTTTTACAAATTAACTATGCGATAACTTTATTGTTTTTAGTAAATACACTATAAGCGCCAAACAACACAGCACCAAATATACATGTAGCTAAAATACTATTGCTGTAAAAAGGAACACCATCTACATAGCACTGCATTAAACCAGTAAATGTTTTAGGTCTATTCCATCCACCGCCAAAAGCCCAAACGCTAAAATTAGATAAGATAAAATAAGTGGTAGGAGCAGCTAAAAAAGCAAGTGCAACGGATGCAACCTTTTTAGTTTGAATTAAAAATCCAAAAGCTGCAAGTCCTGCAATTAAAATATAGTTTAACCATTGTCCGCTATAAAAACCTTGATAATCGGTTAAATGATTAAGGTACAATGCTTCGAAAAATAAATCTGAAATAAA
Source organism: Sediminibacterium ginsengisoli (assembly GCA_945901845.1). Lineage (GTDB taxonomy): Bacteria > Bacteroidota > Bacteroidia > Chitinophagales > Chitinophagaceae > Sediminibacterium > Sediminibacterium ginsengisoli_A. The sequence goes on from CAMDLR010000015.1 coordinate 18,299, forward strand.
CATGGAAATAAGCGGCATGGCAAACGCCCACTTTTTATTGTTCATACAAATAGCTCCACTAAATAATGCAATGGCAATTTGAGGCGCAAAACCCATGGGTCTATTAGGCATAATTCTATAAAGGGCACTAGCTACAATAGTTAGTAATAAAGGTGCAATAACTGATCTAGAAATTTTCATGTGTATATCGTTTCAAAACAAAAATAAGTACTTAGTAACATTTTTACGCGGCTCAATTTTCCTCATGTTGTGAATAAGCTGCTATAGAAGGTACAAATGCTCTATAAATAAGGGTTTTACCAGATGCATGTATGTTTAACTTATTCCCAGGAAAAACAACAAAAGCTTCACCTGTTTTAACGCTCATTTGGTTATTAACAACGCAACCACCCTCAACAACTAGGAACATATCAAGGCTCTGGGCTTCGTGCTCAAATGAATAACTTCCACCTAATTTGATGGTAGCAATACCAAAATCCTGCGTAGGTGCAGGATATACGCTCTCGCCCATACAAGGCTTAGTACCTTCAATGATTACTGGCTCAATATGCTTAAACTTAATATTTTTGATAAGTTCAGGCACATCAATGTGTTTGGGGGTAAGTCCTCCCCTTAAAACATTGTCGCTATTGGCCATGAGTTCTACATTTTGGCCCTCCAAATAAGCATGTGGCACCCCAGCATCCTGAAATATTCCTTGTCCAGGCATGATACAAACAATGTTAAAGAGGTATATCGAAAAAACACCTTTATCAATTGGATAAATGCCATGTGAATTTTCATACAATTTTGCAACCCACCATTCTGGACTTGTTTTGTCTATTTTACCATCTTGCTTATTGCGTAAAGCTCTTTTAATAACAGGACCTAATAAACTATCCACTTGGGCCTGCTCCATTTCCATTAGAAAAGTATACAAACCGGCCAAGCCTTCAGATTTATACAAGGGGGCTAATACCTGAAATTCTGCGGAATTTTCGAGGGTTTCTAAAATTTTTGCTTCAGATTTAAATCCATGTAACAGCCAGAACTCACTCATAGCCAGCATAATTTCTGGTTTATGGTTCTGATCTTTGTAATTTCGGTTTGGGGCATCTAAAGCCACTCCCGCAGCCTCTTCCTTTTCAAAAGCGACCTTTGCATATTCTTTGGTGGGATGTACCTGAATGGAGAGCATATCCTTTACATCAAGCACTTTGAATAAATAAGGTAGCCCACCAAACTGTTCATACACCGGAGCCGATAAAGCAGCAACAGGATCAGAAGCAATAATATCGGATAATAAAACAGACTGTTGGTTCACCTCAACAGAAGCTGGCCCGCCTGCATGCACACCTAGCCAGTACTCCGCAAATGGAGCGTGATTGGGGTTTTCAATAGTAAGCAATTGGGGTAAAAACTTAGTACCGCCCCAGCTATAATGCTGAACCGAGCCTGTTAATTTATGTACACAGTAATCAAATGCCATAGCGCCTTTTTATACTAACGCCAAATACCCTTTTTTGTTATATGAACAACAATAATCTACAAACAGGAAAACTAGGGGAAGCGTTAGCTGCCACCTACCTTCAAAACATGGGATATACCCTACTTGACCTCAATTGGAGGCATCATCACTGGGAATTAGACATTATTGCAGCAATTGGCAATACACTTCATTTTGTGGAAGTAAAAACAAGAACCAGCCTGCTTTTTGGCTACCCGGAGGAGCATATTTCTAGAATAAAAATGAGGCACTTGAAAAATGCGGCTTGTCACTACCACTACCTACACCCAAACTACAAAAATATTCAGTTTGATGTGATTTCCGTAATGATAGAACCTGGAAATGAACCGGTACTTTATTTTATGGAGGATGTTTACTTCTAATGCGCTACTAATAGCGCTCCATCATTTTTTCAACCATCTTAAAGGTGGCCGGGCAGTATGAAATATTTTGCTTGTGCACGTGCAGGTATTCTACAAACTTTTTCTTTTTAAGGTGTGGAAAACCTGCACAATCGGCGGGTCTCACCTCATAAATAGCACACATATTGGTGCTCAAATTTAAAAACTGACAAGGTTGAGAAACATTCACCCAATCATTGTCTTTAGCATCATACTCCAACCAAGTAGCTTTAAACTCTTTGGGAGATATATTAAAATGACCAGCAATTCTTTTGATATCGGTTGCTGTAAATGTAGGACTCATACTTTTACAACAGTTGGCACAGCTTAAACAGTCTACTTCTTTCCAAACTTCAGCATCGATCACAACTGCATTTTTATCTAAATCTTTAGGGGGCTTACGACCAATTTTTGATAAGAAACTTTTAAATGATTTTTCGTGTTTTTTTGCCTTCTGTTTAAACGACTTAAGATTCACCTGCATTTCTTGACTTTACTTTGAATAAATTTGGTGACGCAATATCGGTTAGCTTACCTTCATTTCCAAATTAACTGGTAAAGACGACGCCTAAATTAAATACCCATGTGGGAAGCGTATAAAAAAGGATACAAAGCCTACTTAAGATTGGAGAAATCTTTAAGTGACCATTCGGTGGAAGCCTACCTACATGATGTTACTAAACTTACACAATACCTACTATCTGTTAATCAAGAAAAAAATCCTGCAGCCCTTACCCTCAAAGACTTACAGGCTTTTGTAAAATGGATTGGTGAACTAGGCATGGGGGCTACCACACAGGCGCGTATGATTTCTGGCATCAGAAGTTTTTATAAATACCTTTTAACAGAACAGCTAATTACTATTGACCCGTCTACCCTACTAGAAGCGCCAAAAACAAGACGCAAATTACCAGATACCCTTAGCTTTGAAGAAATAGAACTCCTTATTGGTGCTATAGATTTATCTAGCCCAGAAGGAACCAGAAATAAGGCCATTTTGGAAACCATGTATAGTTGCGGACTACGCGTAAGTGAACTGGTCGGGCTCAAAATTTCCTGCCTCTACCTAGACATTGGTTTTATTAGGGTGATTGGTAAAGGAGATAAAGAAAGACTAGTGCCCATTGGAACCGACGCCATTAAATGTATTAAAATATACAAAGACACGGTTAGATCACACCAAAGCGTTTCGGAAAAAAACCAGGATATGTTGTTTTTAAATAGACGGGGTAATGCACTTAGCCGGGTGATGATATTTTACATCATAAAAAGCCAGGCTACTGCAGCTGGCATCACAAAAGTGATTTCGCCGCATACCTTTAGGCATAGTTTTGCCACCCATTTGGTGGAAGGCGGTGCCGATTTAAGGGCTGTTCAAGAAATGCTAGGCCACGAGAGCATAACCACCACCGAAATTTACACCCACCTCAACCGCGACTTTTTAAGAGATACTTTACAACAGTTTCATCCTGCATTTAAAAAATAGTATTAGGTTTGCCTTTCAAAACAAGTTTTTAAAAATTTACCTATGAAAAAAATACTCTTCATCGTAGCAGCTTTTCTTACAACTTTTGCAAGCGCACAAATTAAAATGCCTGCGCCAAGTACCACACAAAAAATTAACCAAGATTTTGGTATGGGTGCTATCGAACTTACCTACTCTCGTCCTAACATTAAAGGACGTACCGTATTAAAAGAAAATAGTGAATTAGCACCTCTTGGTAGCATTTGGCGCCTTGGTGCAAACGCAGCTACTAAAATTAAGTTTACAGACAAGGTTACCATTGGTGGTACCGAGTTGGAAGCTGGCACTTATGTTATTTATGCAATTCCTGGTAAAGAAATGTGGGACGTAATTTTTAATAAAGGATTAAATAATTGGGGATCTGACGGTTATAAAGAAGCAGAAGATGTTGTGCGCGTAAAAGTAAAAGCCTTAAAATCTTCAAACTTTGCAGAATCATTTACCATGCAGTTTGCAAATATCGCTGCAGAAACCTGTGAACTACATATGACATGGGGAAGCGTTCAAGTTGCTGTACCTATTAGCACCAACATCAAAGACCGTGTTCGTGCACAAATAGAAAAAGCATTAACTGCAGAAACAGTTCAAGCGAATACGTATTATAATGCTGCAAGCTTCTATTATGATTTTGACAAAGACAATAACAATGCACTTGTAAATATTACCAAAGCAGTTGAAGCTAGCAAAGACGCGTACTGGATGGTTTTATTAAAAGCTAGAATTGAAAAAGCATTAGGCGATAAAGTAAGTGCAAAAGCGAGTGCTCAAAAATGTATTGACATGGCAACTGGCAAAAACGCAGACTATGTAACGTTTGCAAATAAACTGATCAAAAGTCTATAATTTTTGTTGCGTAAAAAATCGCAATAAAATAAATAAAAAAGGCCCGCCAAATTGGACTACATCCAAATGGCGGGCCTTTTTACATGACTTCCATTATTTTTTCTCTGCCATATCAGGAATCGCTTCTACCTTGTAAGCGCCTGCATCTAGCTTGGCTTTTGTTTCAGTAAATGCAATTAATGTTTCCTGTATATCAGCATCTGTGTGCGCTGCTGTTGGAATTAAGCGGTAAATTATATGCCCTTTTGGAATTACAGGATAAATAACAATAGAACAGAATATTTTATAATTCTCTCTGAGGTCCATTACCATCGCTGTAGCTTCTTCTACGCCACCAATCATATAAACTGGTGTTACAGGCGTATCGGTTTTACCAATATCAAAACCACGCTCTTTTAAGCCTGCTTGTAATTTTAATGCATTACTCCATAACTTTTCTTTAAGCTCTGGCATGGTGCGTAACATTTCAAGTCGTTTTAAATTACCAATCACAAGTGGCATTGGTAAACTCTTAGCAAATATTTGCGAACGAATATTGTAACGAATAAAATCGATGATTGCTTTATCACCGGCCAAAAATGCACCAATAGAAGCCATTGATTTTGCAAACGTAGAAAAGTATAAATCAATAGCGTCCTGACAACCTTGCGCCTCACCTGCACCTGCACCTGTTTGACCAAGTGTTCCAAAACCATGCGCATCATCAACAACAAGTCTAAAAGAATATTTATTTTTTAATGCTGCTATTTCTTTTAATTTTCCTTGGTCGCCTGCCATACCAAACACACCTTCTGTAATTACTAAAATACCACCTGCGCTTTGTTTTTCAATAAGCGCCGTTGCACGTTGCATTTGTTTTTCAAAATCTTCTAGGTCGTTGTGCTTGAAAACATAACGGTGACCTGTATGTAAACGAAGGCCATCAATAATACATGCATGACTTTCAGCATCGTAAACAATAATATCATGTCTGCCACAAATAGCATCAATGGTACTCATGATACCTTGGTAACCAAAGTTCATTAAAATGGAATCTTCTTTAGAAACAAATGCGGCTAGTTCACTTTCTAGTTGTTCGTGCTGATCGGAGTTTCCGCTCATCATACGTGCTCCCATCGGAGAAGCTAACCCATATGCTGCTGCAGCATCGGCATCTGCTTTTCTAACTTCGGGATGGTTGGCTAAACCTAAATAGTTATTGAGGCTCCAGACAACCATGTCTTTTCCTCTAAATTTCATTCTACTTCCTATTTCACCTTCTAACTTAGGGAAGGAAAAATAGCCATGTGCTCTTTCTCTGTGCTGACCCAGCGGTCCAGCATTCTTAAGGAGTCTCTCAAAGATGTCTGCCATATGTTTTCATTATTTCTTTGGTAATCAATAAAAATTGATGCAAAATTAATCTATTTATGCACGCCATAAGCGTTGGATTTATGCACCATTGTGTACCTTAGACGCTGAAATATGTTAAAAACGCATTTTAATCCACAACTTCTTATGAGAAAGCACTTGATTGTAAGCCTTTTAGGCCTGTTTTTGGTATCTGCTAGCACAGCTGTTAGCGCTCAAAAAACAACAACACCAGCAGTACAAAAAGCTGGTTTAGCGACAGCCACAGCTAGGCCTAAACTGGTTGTAGGTATTGTAGTAGATCAAATGCGATGGGATTATTTAGTGCGTTACAGGCCACTTTTCAAAGCAAATGGTGGTTTAACCAGGTTGTTAAGCCAGGGCTATTCATGCGAAAATAACTTTATACCCTACACCCCAACGGTAACAGCTTGTGGTCATACCTGTGCTTACACAGGTTCTGTTCCGGCCATTCATGGCATTACAGGTAACGCCTGGTGGGACAATCAACTCATGCGTAATGTATATTGTAGTGAAGATAAAACCGTAAAAGGTGTTGGCAGTAAAACAGATGCGGATGGTCAAATGAGTCCACGCAATATGCTTACCACTACTATTGGTGATGAGTTAAGACTTGCTACTAATTTTAAAAGTAAAGTGGTAGGTATTGCCATTAAAGATAGAGGTGCTATTTTACCCGCAGGACATAGCGCAACGGGTGCTTATTGGTATGAAGGCACTTCTGGAAATTTTATTACAAGTACCTATTACACCAATGAATTACCTACTTGGGTAACAGAATTTAACAATAGAAAAATTGTTGACTCACTATACAAACTTGGTTGGAATACCTTGTTACCAGCTGCTACTTACGCTGATTATGCAACAGCAGATCAAAAAGAATATGAAGGCAAACCATTTGGTAAAGATGCGTTAGGATTCCCTTATGATTTATCAAAATATATTGGAAAAGATTACGGAAAAATTTCTTCTACGCCACATGGTAACACACTCACTACAGAGATGGCTAAAGCAGCTGTTATTGCCGAAAAATTAGGTCAATCAGGTAATACAGATATGCTTGCCATCAGTTATTCTTCTCCAGATTATATTGGACATTCTTTTGGACCTAACTCATGGGAAAATGTAGACGATTATGTGAGACTTGACGAAGAATTAGGTAAGTTTTTTGCTTTTCTAGATGCACAAGTTGGCAACGGGCAGTACACGGTATTTTTAACTGCAGACCACGCCGTAGCGCATGTTCCAGGATTTATGACTGAAAATAAATTACCTGGAGGTGCAGTTAATGATGCAGGTATTCAAAAGGAAATGAATGCACAATTAAAAGCAAAATATGGTATCGAAAATTTAGTAGTTAGTATGTATAATTACCAAGTGCATATAAACCACAACAAATTAGATTCTGCAAAAATTGATGACGCGCCCATTAAAAAATGGATTGCCGATTACATGAAAAAAAATGAAGCAGTTGCTAATGCATTTCCTACATCAGAAATCATGACAACGCCAATCAACAAAACGCTTCGTGAAATGCTTGCCAATGGTTTTTATCCACGCAGAAGTGGCGATGTTCAAATCATATTTAAACCTGGCTATATAGATGGTGGCAACACCGGCACTACACATGGATTGTGGTATCCGTACGACGCGCATATTCCGTTGTTATGGTATGGTTATGGTATCAACAAAGGAAGCTCGCACAAAGAAACCTACATGACGGATATTGCCGTAACACTTGCTGCACTTTTAAAAGTACAAATGCCAAATGGTGCGGTTGGAAAAGTAATTGAAGAAGTAATTAAGAAATAAATTGCTCGTGCAGAGAAAGTACTTGTGGAATAACTAATGTCGCTTCATTGTTATCAATAACAAAATTACAGCGATTCATTTTTTCGGTGTCATCTAATTGATGCTGCATGCGGCTTATAACTTCTTCGCGCGATACCTGATCTCTTTGCATAACCCTTGCTATGCGCAGTTCTTGAGGCGCCGATACACCAATAATATAATCGAGCCCTTCATTTGTTCCAGCTTCAAAAAGTAAAGCAGCTTCTTTAATAATATAGGGCCTGTCCGTAAAACCGGAAGCCCATTTTTCCATAGCAGCAATGGTGGCCGGATGCACCAGCGCATTTAGTTTTGCGAGTTGGTCTGGGCTATTAAAAACAAGGGTTGCTAGATATTTTTTGTCTAGCAACCCGTTCTTGTAAGTTTCAGATCCAAATGCAGCAATCACTTGTTCGCGCAAAACGAGATCCGTATTTAATATATTTTTTGCAGTGGCATCGGCATCAAACACAGGTACACCAAGTACTTTAAAGATACCTGCTACCGTAGATTTACCGGCACCAATGCCTCCTGTTAAACCAATTTTAAGCATTTGCTGCTTTAGCAATCGCTAAAGTCCATTCCATACTAATAGAAGACTTTTCAATTTTAAGGTAGCTACCAGGGTTAACTTCTAATTGAAGTGTTCCGTCTTCATTGATTTTATTGATAGAACCATGAATACCAGCGATAGTAACAATACGATCACCTTTTTGCATGTTATCAATAAATTTCTTTTGGTCTTTTGCTTTTTTAGCTTGGGGGCGAATCATAAATAACCAGAAAACTAAAATAATGGCACCCATCATTACTAATTGTACCATACCACCTCCACCACCTTGTTGTGGATTACCTGCTAACATTACTAAACTTAAACTGTTCATCGCTATTTTTTTTTGTTATTTGAAGCATTAAAATTAACCTTTTGAATCTTACCAGACTCGGTTAATTCTTTATGAATATTATCTAAAATACCATTTACAAATTGACCACTTTGCGCTGTGCTGTAATCCTTTGCTAAATCAATATACTCATTTATGGTTACTTTGGTTGGAATGGTTTCAAAAAACAACAATTCACAAACCCCCATTCGCATCAAAATCATATCCAGTAGGGCGATACGCTCAGCATCCCAATTTTTTAATTTAGGCTTAATTAAATCGGCGGTTACTTCTTTTTTGTCGATGGTTGTTTCCAATAAACTTTGTGCAAACTGCCATTTTTCGGTACCAACCATTTCTAATAAGTTAACCCCAGCCGGTTTTTGAATGTAGTTTAATACTAGCTGTTCCATCATATCCGCATCATCGTCCCAGTTATGAAACACTTCTTCAATATGCTCTATAAATGCCTCATTAGGAAGCATAAGGTTGGTAAAAATAAATTTGACAATCTCTTTTTCCTTGCCCCTGTCTCTAGCATCACTTGCCGTGTACAACTGATAAATATCGGACTCCGTTAGGGCATCAAATGTTTTTTTAAGTAGGTCTTTTGAAATGGTATGATGGGGCTTAAATACCTCTAGCGCCTCTTTAAAAGTTTCACTTTCAATGATTTCCCACAACAATGAATTTCCGGCAATTTTGGTATTTACGTTTAAATCTTCGTTGGAAGGAAGGTTTCGGGCCGCACGGTTAAAAGCACTGGTTTCGGCGTAACGGGCAACTTCTGTAATGTAATAAAGGAGGTAAACGAATAGCTCATTACTCAGATCAAGCTGTTTTTTAAGCACTTGTGCCGGATTGGGCAAATTGGCTCCAGCTTCGGCAGTTTCTATGATATATAGCAATTGCATCACTTTCACACGAATATTTCTTCTACTTATCATCTGGTAAGAACTTATTTGGGTGCGCAAATGTAGAAAGAAATTGCCCAAAAACCACTTAAAAATGAAAAATTGACACTTCTAAACCAAAACTTACTGCATCTTTGCCGCCCGTTCTGACAGGCTTTCGCCAATTTTGGTAGGTTACTAGGGTAAACCCTGAAATTTTGACCTAGCAAACTAGTTGGCATAATAATAGATGAATAGGTACTGTTCTGGTTAACGATTTACGTTTAGGAACAGATTTTTTAACACAAACATTAAAAAACAAATACGGTATGGCTAAGAAATTAAGCGTAACGCCCTTACACGACAGAGTAATTGTAAAGGCTGCTGCTGCAGAAGAAAAAACTGCTGGCGGAATCATTATCCCTGACACAGCTAAAGAAAAACCACAACGTGGCGTAGTAGTTGCTGTTGGAACTGGTAAAAAAGACGAACCAATGACTGTTAAAGTTGGTGACAATGTACTCTATGGCAAATATGCTGGTACAGAAATCCAAATCGAAGGTCAAGACTTATTGATCATGCGTGAAAGTGATTTACTCGCAATCGTATAATATTCATTCGTAAAATTAAATTGTTATATATATGGCAAAGCAAATTTTCTTCGATATCGAAGCAAGAAATAAAATGAAAAAAGGCGTTGACACTTTAGCCAACGCAGTAAAAGTTACCCTAGGACCAAAAGGTCGTAATGTGGTTATTGAAAAAAAGTTTGGCGCACCTGCTGTTACTAAAGATGGTGTGACTGTAGCAAAAGAAATTGAACTAGAAGACGCTATTGAAAACATGGGCGCTCAAATGGTTAAAGAAGTAGCTAGCAAAACTGCAGATATTGCAGGTGACGGTACAACTACTGCAACTGTTTTAGCACAAGCCATTATTTCTGAAGGTTTAAAAAACGTTGCTGCTGGTGCTAATCCAATGGATTTAAAGCGTGGTATTGACAAGGCTGTTGCTAAAGTTATTGAAAACTTAAGAGCACAATCTCAAGCAGTTGGTAACGATTCTAAAAAAATTGAACAAGTTGCAACCATCTCTGCAAACAGTGATAGCGAAATTGGCAAGTTAATTGCTACTGCTATGGCTAAAGTAGGTAAAGAAGGTGTGATTACTGTTGAAGAAGCAAAAGGTACTGATACAACTGTAGACGTTGTAGAAGGTATGCAATTTGATCGTGGATACATTTCTCCATACTTCGTTACAAACAGCGAAAAAATGGAAGTAGAAATTCAAAATCCATACATCTTAATTTATGACAAAAAGATTTCTGCAATGAAAGACATTCTTCATATTTTGGAGAAAGTGGCTCAAAGCGGTCGTCCTTTAGTTATCATCGCCGAAGATTTAGAAGGTGAAGCACTTGCTACACTTGTTGTAAATAAATTACGTGGTACCATTAAAGTGGCTGCTGTTAAAGCGCCAGGTTTTGGTGACCGTCGTAAAGAAATGTTAACTGACATTGCGATCTTAACTGCTGGTACTGTTATCAGTGAAGAGCAAGGATTTAAATTAGAAAATGCAGACCTTACTTATTTAGGTCAAGCATCTTCTATTACCATCGACAAAGACAATACAGTCATTGTTGGCGGTAAAGGTAAAAAAACGGATATCACTTCTCGTGTTAATCAAATTAAAGCACAAATCGAAAACACAACTTCAGATTACGATCGTGAGAAATTACAAGAGCGTTTGGCTAAATTAAGTGGTGGTGTTGCGGTATTGTATGTTGGTGCTGCTACTGAAGTTGAAATGAAAGAAAAGAAAGACCGCGTAGACGATGCGCTTCACGCAACGAGAGCTGCTGTTGAAGAAGGTATTGTACCTGGTGGTGGTGTTGCTTATATTCGTGCAGTAGAAAGTTTAGAAAAACTAAAAGGTGCCAACGAAGATGAATCAACAGGTATCCAAATCGTTAAAAGAGCCATCGAAGAACCACTTCGTCAAATCGTTATCAATAGCGGTATTGAAGGTTCTATTGTAGTACAAAAAATTAAAGAAGGCAAGGGCGACTTTGGTTTCAATGCACGCACTGAGGTTTACGAAAACCTATTTAAAGCGGGTGTAATTGATCCAACTAAAGTAACGCGTGTTGCATTAGAAAACGCTGCATCTATCGCTGCTATGTTGTTAACAACAGAGTGTGTAATTGCAGACAAACCAAAACCTGAAGCAGGTGCTGGCCATTCTCATGGCGCTCCTGATATGGGCGGAATGGGTTACTAATACAATAACCTTTCAACATAAAAAGTCTCGCATCTATTATGGGTGCGAGACTTTTTTCATTAAAAACATTTTTGAAGTGCTGCTGCAAATGAGTGTGGTGCATAGCCAAGCAGGCTAACCGCTTTATCAATTTTTAATCCAGAACGTTGTGCTCTTTTAACCGGTTCTGGAAATGTACTTGCTGTTACGGGCTCAATTAAACCTAACGGAAGGTTCAAATGTTTGGCAACGGCCACCGCCATATCGTATGGCGATACAATATCTTTTCCTGCCAAATGAAAAACACCAGGCACCTGGTCGTTTATTATTTTTCGTAAACCCCAGCACAAATCGCCAATATACGTGGGTGTTCGGGCCTGATCGGTTACTACTTTTATAGGCTCACCATTTTTTAATTTACCAGCTACCCACTGAATAAAACTAGGCCGCAGATTTTGCCAAATTGGGCCGTACATAAAAACGGGTCTTACAATAGTAGCTTTTATAGCTGCGGCATTAACGAGTGCTTCAGCCTCCAACTTAGAAGCTCCATACAAATTAAGTGGCGCTGGAGCATCATCCTCGGCGTGTGGGCCACCCTCGCCAAAAATAAAATCGGTACTGAGGTATATAAAATGCTGGGTGCCCACTTTTGTGGCTGCCCCCAATAAATGCCCAGTTGCCTCAATATTGTTGGCTGTACAAAGGTTAGGGTTAGCAGAACACTCGTCTGGTTTACTCATGGCAGCAGTGTGAATAACTGCATTCGGCCTGGTTAAATCAAACAAATTTTCAACATTGCTAACGTCCGTTAGCTCAATATTATAGTAAGTTAATTTGTTATATGACGGCAATTGAGACTCATTACGGGAAGTTGCAATAACCTCAAACCCTTTACCAATAAGGGTTTTAATCAAATGTTGACCCGTAAATCCATTAGCCCCTGTAACTAGTACTTTCATAGTACAAGTTTACACATTTTAAAAGCACTGTTTATCAAATTGTAAAAACGGTTTCAAATGCTTATTTTCGTATCTCGTCTTCGTTAGACACCCATTTACAACTGAGGCCCAGTTTGTTAAGGCCAACAATAAAGCAGATAAAATGTCTACTAAAAAAGTAACAAAAATTGGCGTATTAACTTCTGGCGGGGATGCCCCTGGCATGAACGCAGCCATTAGAGCTGTTGTAAGAACCGCTATCTACCACGGCATTGAAGTGTATGGTATTGTGAGAGGTTACAATGGTATGGTGGAAGGAGATATTTTTCAGATGGATTCTAAATCGGTGGCTAATATTATACAGCGCGGTGGAACTATTTTAAAAACAGCCCGCAGTGCTGCTTTTTTTGAAGAAGAAGGACGTAAAAAAGCCTACGACAATCTTAAAAAATTTGGTATTGACGGACTCGTAATTATTGGAGGAGATGGTAGTTTTAAAGGCGCCCAAAAATTTAGCAACGAATTTGATATTCCTTGTATTGGAATACCTGGAACGATTGACAAAGATATAGCTGGTTCTGATTTTACCATTGGATTTGATACAGCTGTAAATACAGCCGTAGAAGCCATTGATAAAATTAGAGACACCGCCGATGCGCACGACCGCTTATTTGTGGTGGAAGTAATGGGTAGAGATGCGGGTTACATTGCATTACATAGTGGTATTGCTACTGGTGCCGAAAACATTTTAATTCCTGAAACCAAAACGGATATTGAAGAACTCATTGCGTCTTTAACTGAAAAAGAGAAGCGTAAAAAATTAGTGAATTTAGTGGTTGTGGCAGAAGGTGATGAACTTGGTGGCGCCAATGAAATTGGAGCGATTATGAAAACTCGTTTACCCAATGCCGACATCAGAATTTGTATTTTAGGACATATCCAACGTGGCGGTGCACCAAGTTGCTTAGACCGTTTAATAGCAAGCCGTATGGGCTTTCATGCTGTTGAATGTTTAATAGAAGGTCGTAACAACGTAATGGTGGGTATTGTAAACAACAAAGTACATTATACCCCACTTGACAACGCCGTTAAAGCAAAACAAAAAATATCTCAAGACTGGTTTAAGATTGTAAAAATATTAGCTAGCTAAAACCCCCATCAAGTAAGAAAAGATTATGTCAAAAAATTTAGAGAAATACCTACACAAAAACATGGACAAGCAAGCAGGTCTTGCACACATGGATCACCGCACAAAAATTGTTGCAACCGTAGGTCCAGCTTGCGATTCATACGATCAGCTATTAGCACTTGTTAAAGCAGGTGTCAACGTATTTCGTTTAAACTTTTCACATGGTAGCCACGAAGACAAAAAAAATATTATTGACCACATCCAAAAAATCAATAAAACAGAACCTTACAATATTGCCATATTAGGTGACTTACAGGGTCCTAAATTAAGAGTAGGTGAAATTGAAAACAATGCACTAGACGCAAAAGTTGGCGACGTACTTACCTTTACCAACGAAAAATGTATTGGTACCCACGAAAAAATTTATGTCTCCTACCCTAACCTTGCTGGTGATGTAGTGATTGGCAATACCATCATGATTGATGATGGAAAAATTGAAGTAAAAGTATTATCGGTAGAAGCAAATGGCGACGTTAAAGTAACGGTAACGCTTGGTGGTATTATCTCTTCAAAAAAAGGATTGAATTTACCAGATACAAAAATTTCTTTACCAGCCTTAACAGAAAAAGACATCATTGATCTTGATTTTATGATCAAAGAAGAATTAGACTGGGTAGCGTTAAGCTTTGTAAAAAGAGTTGCCGATATTGAAATGCTTAGAGGTATTTTAGATGCAAACAAAAGCAAGTCTAAAATCATTGCAAAAATTGAAATGCCGGAAGCACTTACCAATATCAGAGAAATTATTTTAGCTTCTGATGGTATTATGGTGGCACGTGGAGATTTGGGTGTTGAACTTCCTGTTGAACGTATACCGTTAATTCAAAAAGAACTAATTAGAAAATGTATACACAGAGGTAAACCGGTCATTGTTGCCACTCAAATGATGGAGAGCATGATTGACCGTGTTAAGCCCAACAGAAGTGAAATTACAGACGTTGCAAATGCGGTACTAGAAGGTGCCGATGCTGTAATGCTTAGTGGTGAAACTGCTGCTGGTAACCACCCAGCGCTTGTAGTAGAAACCATGTGTAAGATTATCAAAGAAGTAGAAAAAACAGAATACCGTTATAACCGCTCTTCAGATTTAAAACCTCAACCACAATCGCCATCATTTTATAGTGATGCGGTTTGTTACAACGCATGTAAAATATCAGAAGATGTAAATGCACATGCACTTGTGGGTATGACACAAAGTGGCTACACCGGTTTTATGCTTAGTAGTTTTAGACCTTCTTCTCCACTATTTATTTTTACCAAAGAAAGATCACTGGTAAATCAATTAAGTTTAAGCTGGGGCGTTCGTGCTTTTCACTACGCAGAAGAAGAAAGTTTAGATGATATTATTACCGATCAAATTGGCATTTTAAAAGCGCGTGGATTTGTAAAAGAAGGTGATGTGGTAGTAAATACCGGCAGCACCCCAATTGCCGATCACTTACCTACCAACGTAATTAAGCTCACAACTGTCAAATAATGAAATCATTTTTTACCATAATTGCATACCCTATGAAAAAAGTATTTACAGCGATTGCCCTTCTAGTTTGCATGTTTACAAATGCACAAGAAGTAAGTATTATTCCGCAGCCTACCAGCTTAACAAAAAAAGATGGTTCGTTTGATATTTCTGCAAAAACAACGCTTCAAATTAAAAGTGCAGGTCAACAAAAAGCAGCCAACTTTTTTAATAAGTATTTGCAAGAATTTTATGGCTTTCAATTAAAAGTTACCGTTGGTTCTGGTGCAAAAAACGCTATTAGTTTAGTAAATAATCATTCAAAAGCTCCGAAGGGAACCTATACACTAGAATCTTCTAGTAACGGTGTTGCGATTAATGGAGCCAATGAAGAAGGTGTATTTTATGGTGTACAATCACTTATTCAATTATTACCGATTCAAAAATCTACCAACTTAAATATACCAGCCGTAAGTATTCAAGATCAACCAAGATTTGTTTATAGAGGTATGCACTTAGATGAAGGCCGTCATTTTTTTGGGATGGACTTTGTAAAAAAATACATCGACTTTATTGCCATGTATAAGTTAAATACATTTCACTGGCATTTAACCGAAGACCAAGGATGGAGAATTGAAATCAAAAAATATCCAAAATTAACAACTGTGGGTGGTTTTCGTAATGCTAATATTATTGGTCGTTACCCTGGTAAAGGAAGTAACAATACCAAGTATGGTGGATTTTATACCCAAGCTCAAATCAAAGAAATTGTAAAATACGCTGCTGATAGATTTGTAACCATCATTCCTGAAATAGAAATGCCAGGTCATGCAAGTGCTGCTATTGCTGCGTATCCTGAGCTTAGTTGTTTTCCAAACGAATCAACACCAGCCATTCCTACCATGCATAGTGCTGCAACACTTGAAGCTTTAAAAAAGCCAGGCACTAAAATTGTACAAGAAACTTGGGGCGTATTTGATGATGTATTTACCCCTACCGAAAATACTTTTACTTTTTTACAAAACGTATTAGATGAAGTGATGGCCTTATTCCCTTCAACTTATATTCATATTGGAGGAGATGAGTGCCCTAAAGAATCGTGGAAAAGATCTGAATTTTGTCAAAACCTAATTAAAGAAAAAGGCTTGAAAGATGAGCACGGCTTACAAAGTTATTTTATTGGCCGCATCGAAAAATATTTAAACAGCAAGGGTCGTCAAATTATTGGATGGGATGAAATTTTAGAAGGTGGCCTCGCTCCTAACGCAACTGTCATGAGCTGGCGTGGTGAAAAAGGGGGTATAGAAGCTGCTAAAGAAAAGCACAACGTTATTATGACCCCTGGTGGCTGGATGTATTTTGACCACCAACAAAATAAAAAAGAAGATTCTGTAAGCATTGGCGGATACACCACCATTCAAAAAGTATACAGCTACGAACCACTTCCTAAAGAAATGGATCCTGCCGATTACAAATATGTTCTAGGCGCACAAGCCAACGTTTGGACAGAGTACATGAACAATACCGCTAAAGCAGAATACATGGTATTCCCGCGTATGAGTGCACTTAGTGAAGTTCTATGGACAAGTAAAGAAAATAAAAGCTGGCCTAGTTTTGAAAAGAAATTATTACATGAATTTAAGCGTTACGATAATTTTAAAATCAATTATAGCAAGGCTTATTTTAATCCAGAGAATAATTAATTTATACTGCAATACCTATTTGTTATGATAGACGCATTTGAAAAAGTCCCAGTCCAAATTTTTCCTTCACCAAAAGAAGGTTCCGCATTTGTTGCCAGTGAAATTGCTACGTTAATAAAAGCAAAAGCTGCAAAAAATGAAGCCTGTGTACTTGGTTTAGCAACGGGTTCTACCCCTATTAAATTATACCAAGAGCTGGTAAGACTGCACAAAGAAGAAGGACTCAGTTTTAAAAATGTGATCACTTTTAATTTAGATGAATATTTTCCAATAGAGGCTGATGCACCTCAAAGCTATTGGAGCTTTATGCACAAACATTTATTTAACCACATCGATATAGATCCAAAAAATATCCATATCCCAAGTGGCAAATGGCCTAAAGATGACATTAAAAAATATTGCGCCGAGTATGACGCTGCCATTGTACATGCTGGCGGTATCGATTTACAAATTTTAGGTATTGGCGGTAATGGACATATTGGCTTTAACGAACCAGGTTCTAGTATCATTTCAAAAACCAGGCTTGTAAACCTTGCCAACAATACAAGACTCGCCAACGCTTACGAGTTTTCACACTTATCAAAAGTCCCACGACTTGCTGTTACCATGGGCATTGGCACGATCATGCAATCGAAGCGCATATTATTAATGGCATTTGGTCACAAAGGTGAAATTATTACGCGAGCTACCGAAGGTGATGTAACAGAGCAAGTGCCTGCAAGCATTTTACAAGAGCATGCTAATTGTACTTTTATTATTGACACTACGGTTTCTGAATCGCTAACGCGCATTAAATCGCCGTGGTTAACAGGCAACTGTGTTTGGGATAAAAAATTAATGAAGCGCGCCGTTATTGAGCTTTCATTAAAATTAGACAAAGAAGTTTTAAGTCTTACTGCTAAAGATTACAACGAAAACGGTTTAGCCGATTTACTCGTAGAAAAAACCGACGCCTACGAAATTAATTTAGAAGTCTTTTACATGTTAAGGGATAGCTTAACGGGCTGGCCAGCAGGAAAACCCAACGCGGTTATTCCGGCACATCCTGAAAGAAGCAATCCGTATCCAAAAAAGTGTTTGATATTTTCACCCCACCCCGATGATGACATCATTAGTATGGGCGGTACGTTTATGCGTTTACATGAACAAGGCAACGAAGTGCATGTGGCCTACCAAACAAGTGGTAACATTGCGGTATCCGATGAATTTGTTACACGCTTTTTAGATTTTGCTGTTGGTTTTGAAGATCTATTTGGCATCGATAATAAAAAGAGTCAAGAAATTTTACAAGCAGCTCGCAACTATATAGCCACCAAGCAAAAAGGTGGATTGGATTCTCCAGAAATAAGAACTATTAAGGGACTTATTAGACAGTGCGAAGCCAAAGCAACGTGTAGGTATGTGGGCTTAAAAGAAAATCAATACCATTTTCAAAACTTACCTTTTTACGAAACAGGTAAAATAGAAAAGAATCCAATAGGCGAAGACGATGTGCTTCAGACCATGGAACTACTTCGAAAAATTCAACCACATCAAATTTATTGTGCTGGTGATTTAGCCGATCCGCACGGTACCCATAAAGTATGCTTAGATGTTGTGTTTGAAAGCATGCGCCGTTTAAAAGCCGCTGGTGATGCCTGGGTTAAAGATTGTTGGGTTTGGCTATACAAAGGTGCATGGCAAGAGTGGGATATTGCAGATATTGAAATGGCCATTCCTATGAGCCCCGATCAGGTTATTAAAAAACGTTTTGGGATTTTTATACACCAATCACAAAAAGACAGTGTTCCATTCCAGGGATCTGACATGCGCGAGTTTTGGCAGAGAGCAGAAACCAGAAATGCCAATACCGCTCAGTTATATGCCGCACTTGGTCAAACTAAATATGCAGCCATAGAGGCTTTTGTAAGGTGGCATTATTAAAAGAACCCATATCATGGTCGGAAGCATGGCAGTTACGAAGTTTTAGAAATAAAACCTTTGTTGCGCTTGCGTTGGTAGCGATCATTTTATTGACGCTCCCTACTTTTTTTGCTTTTATAGAAAAAAGAGAAGGCATGGTGTTACAGGACTTTGTTTTGGATACCATTCCGGCAATGGATGTTTCGGTGCCTACTTTTGTAATTATTTGGAGCATGGTACTCTTGGTTTTTTACAGAATCTATCAAAATCCAAGGCTATTTTTAGTAATTGCATATGGTTTTATTTTAATGTGTTTGTGCCGGGTTCTAACCATTAGTATCCTTCCTTTAAACCCACCGCCGGGCTTAATTACGCTAAAAGACCCTATCGCCAATATTGTCTATGGTGGAAAGGGCATTTTTATTACAAAAGACCTGTTTTATTCGGGTCATACGGGCAATATGTTCTTGTTTTTCCTTTGTTTACAGGCTAAATGGGACAAAATATTCGCATTAACCGCTGCCGTATTAATAGGCATTTTAGTGCTAGTTCAGCACATACATTACACCATAGACGTAATTGCCGCCTTTATTTTTACCTATTTTATCTATTTATTAGCCAAAAAAGTGGCTTTTTTTTAATGTATTGACTATCTTTAAAGGTTAATGGTCCTTTGACTGTTAACAATTTAATAATAATTCCTTAACATTAAAGTCATACTTATAGATGATTACAGTAAGCATGAAAATCTGGGACAGCCGCTTTGAACTCGGAGATGCTGTAAGTGAAGAGCAACTGGCTTTTTTTAAGGAGCACGGTGTAATTGTTTTTAGAAACTTTTTACAAAATGAACAAGTAGCAACATATATAGCGGAGCAACAAAGATTAGAAGCACAGTGGCTCGCAGAAAAAAAAGAAAAAGTAAATGGTATTCCTTTAAAATTTGGTAAAGATGATAAAGGCAACACCACCATTCAGCGCTTATGCTTTAGCTCTCTTCACAGTGAGCCCTTACAACAATTATTAGCTGACCAACGACTACAAGCATTAACTGCATTTTTACACCCGTATAATGGCCGTATAGCAGAAAATGAAAAAGACGGACTTGTTATCAATAATTACATCAACACGCCAAATAGTACGTTTACCCAAATGGGTTGGCACACCGATAGTCCCCGCGATTTATTTATGGGTCAAAAAATTATGCCCATGCTTAACGTGGGTATTCATTTAGACACTTGCCCTTTTGACAATGGTGGTTTAAGGATCATTCCGGGAACCCATAAACAGGGCATGTTTAAACTACTCTTTGGTAAAAAATATTTCTTAGACAATAACGATGACCCTCGTGAGGTTGGTTTTAATATCAACGCTGGCGATTTATCGGTACATGATGGACGATTGTGGCACCGTGTTAAACAATCTCCTAACTTTGGTGAAGCTAGTAGACGCCGTGTGATGTATGTTCCTATCGTTACCGGAAAATACACGCCCAAAGACGAAAACAGCAAAACACCTTTCTACCACAGGTTTACAGCTAAGGTTCACCACTAATATTTAAATTATGATGCCATTTGCATTAATTACTGGCGGAAGCAAAGGCATCGGTAAATCTATTGCCACCGAACTTGCTGCGCGGCGTTACAATTTGTTACTTGTGGCAAGAGATGCTTCATTGTTAAGCGCGCATGCGTCTTATGTATCAGAAAAATATGGTATTGAAGCGCATTACCTCACTTTAGATTTAAGCCAAACAGGTGCAACTCAAGTATTAATGGATTGGATTATTTCCAATAATTATAATGTTGGTGTTCTCGTCAACAACGCGGGCTATGGATTGAGTGGCCCTTTTACAAAATATAGCGCCAACGATCACCTCGAAATGATGCGTGTAAATATGGAAGTGCCGGTTGCATTAACGTCTGCGCTACTTCCCATGCTAACGCGCAACAGTCCAGCCTATATTTTAAATATTGCGAGTTCTGCTGCTTACCAAGCTGTACCCGGCCTTTCGGTATACGCCGCGTCTAAATCTTTTGTGCTCAGTTTTAGCAGAGGTCTCAGACATGAACTCAAAAACACCGGCGTATATGTTACAGCCGTTAGTCCGGGCTCTACCGACACCAACTTTGCCAACAGAGCCGATGTGGGCCCAAAAGCGCTTAAAACAGCCGAGAAAGTGAATATGACACCTGAAGCTGTAGCTAAAATTGCCGTAACTGCATTATTTAACAAAAAACCCGAAGTTATTACCGGCATTATTAATAAGCTTGGTGCCTTTTTTGTATGGTTATTGCCTAAAAAACTTGCAGAATCAATCGCTGCTGGCCTTTATGGCCTATAAATTTTAATAAAAAAGCATTCCTTTTTTGCAGTTAATCTTTTTGAGATTATCTTTGCAACCCCTTAGGGTAATGGCTGCGTAGCTCAACTGAATAGAGTACCTCACTACGGATGAGGGGGTTTTAGGTTTGAATCCTAACGCGGTCACAAAGCCTCACAGAAATGTGGGGCTTTTTTATTTTTAAGCTAGGGCCGAACTTGTTCGGGCGAGCGAAGAAAATAAAAAGGCCAGTTCGCGAAGCGAACAGAGGCTTTGGGTAAGCCCAATTCGACAGGAACGAGCGAACGAAGTGAGCGAGAATCCTGTAAAATACTAACAGAATTAATAAGCGCCTACACTTCCAGAACACTCATCACCCCCATCAGCACTTTGTAACCATTCTTTCAAATAGCTAATTCGTATTTTTGTAATATTTTCTAAACATAGATTAACGCACACTGGATAAACACTACCATATTCTAATCTTGGATCTTTTGCCGGAAATCTCATTTTAATTTCCGCATCTCTTAATTGAATCCAAAGTCTTTCTGAAGCCCTTAAAGCATTTATGAAATCTGGATTTTTTGAATACTTTTTAATAACTTTTTGGTAAACTACACCAAGCTCATCATCAACTTTCTTATAACTTTTATAAGAATCATTATTCATTTGTGATTGGCTTTGAGCAAATGAAAATTGAGTGCACATGATTGAAAAAAACAAAAAGATCAACTTTTTTTTCATAGATATTAGATTATAATAATTAGTTAAAGGGATTAATATATTTACAAAAATATTGAGATAAAATTAAATTATCGTTACCAGTCCAAATCAATCTTTCCTTTTGTAAAAAAACTTTTTCAGCACTCTTAAAAGAAATATAGTCTATGCCTTTTTTTTGAGAACTACCTTCTAAAAAAAGTAAAATAAAAGAGATAGTTAAAAATAAAAGTTTCATATAAGCTTATTATTATCAGCGATTAATAATTTTTTATACCTATTAATCTTTACCCAATAAATAATCCAGCTAATCAAAGCTCCATAAACTAAAATATACTCGATAAGCTCCTTATCAAGATTTGGATGAGAAAAAGTAAAAAAATATATAACATATGTTACAAGAAATGAAGAATTAATATATCCTATAGTTTCCCCAGGACGTTTTTGATCAATAGCTATCTTCCTATCCGCAAATTCGTTACTTAAAGATGTAGCAATAGAATTAACTAATTTAAAGTGGTAATAAAGATTAAAACCTATGATAAACATAAACCAAACATAATTTGGATCAATTGTTCTATTCTTAACATCAATGAGCAGTAACGTTTTTCGTAAAGAATTTAAATATAACACTGCGGGGACAAGCACTATTAAAAGCGATATCATCCCTACTAATTCCAATAAACCTAAATTTCCCATAATGCATTTTTTTAATATGAAGTTAATCTAATTTGTTATTAATAAAAATCACCTATACTCAATCTTACAAGCCCTTCTACCTAATTTTTTAGCTTCCGCCAATGTTATTTCGAATACCTGAGTAGAACATTTAGACAACCCTTTACATCTGTCAGATTTATGGAAAACCTTCGACGAAGGGCCTTTACAAATGAAAACTCCACTTTCAACCAAACTAAATGACACAAGAATTGAGATGATTAAAAAGGATAAAACCAATCTTGCAACAAAATTCATAAACAGTACTTTTTATATATAAATATAATAAATTTAAATACACTAAGCCATTGTAATTACTCAACATTGATTCCACAAACCCATACAAATCCATTACATTCACCGAATTACAACCTCAACAAGCAAACATGAAAAACGAGAAAGACCTTATTGTAAGAAGTGGCAACACTTGTGAGCTTTGTAAATCAACCACCAACTTAAGTGTTTACGAAGTACCTACAAACAATGAGGAAGGACTTCACCTTTGCGCAAAATGTACGGCGCAACTCAATAAAAAAGAAGCACTTGATAGTGCGCACTGGGCTTGTTTAAACGAAGCGATGTGGAGTGAAATTCCAGCGGTACAAGTAGTAAGCTGGCGTTTACTAAATAGATTAAAAGACCAAAGCTGGGCCGCAGATGCATTAGACATGATGTATTTTGATGACGATACGATGGCATGGGCTAAATCTACGGGTGATCATGAAAATGATGGCAGTGTAGAATTACACAAAGACAGCAATGGCATGGTATTACAAGAAGGCGATACCGTGGTGCTCACAAAATCATTAGATGTAAAAGGATCTACCCTGAATGCTAAATTAGGTACTGTTATAAAAAATATAAGATTGGTAGCAGATAACACCGAACAAATTGAAGGAAAAATAGAAGGACAAATGATTGTGATACTAACCAAGTATGTAAGAAAGGGCTAATTAAAAATACAGCCAACTACCACTTAATTTCCCATTACTAAGTGATATAGCGGGCGCAGGCAGTTTAACAAAATTTAAAAAAGTGAGTACGCCCCTCACCCATTTTTTATTTGTTCTAATACGTTCAAAATCTACATCAATAGACAAATAATATTGGCGACTTCGTTGTAAGTCGGGACGTGCGTATGTATAAGTAGCAGCTTGGTTATTAACCGTCCATTTATTTTCGTAACCACCAAAAGCGTTATCAATTCCATAACCAGCTGCAATATTTAACCATTTGGGTACTTTCGTTTCTGGCCAAATACTTTTTAAATTGGCACTTAACCAAATGGTTTGTGCATTGTAATCTTTTAAAAAACGCTCAGGTAAAGATTTTCCAAAATAATTATTAGCACGTGCTTGCAACATAGGATCTGCGTAATTCGTGTAATGCGCACTATATTTTAAACGAAATTTTTGTTCCTTCCATTTGAGTTGCTGTGCACTCCATAATAAAACGCCCACCGTATTTGCAGATACATCATACCAACTCCATCCCCAATTTTCAGAAAACCCATCCATGGTTTCAATAATGGTTAAGTAAGAAAGGCTTGTTAAGGCAGATAACACCACCGCTTTTTTTTCTGGCATACCTGTCCATGCCCATCCCTTATGACTTATACGTGCAAGATTATAACTAGAATAAACGTGCCCTACTTTATCCATTTGAAGCCACTCTTTACCGTCGTTGTAAAATTGAAAACGACTTCTTGGATAATTGGCATACCATGCTTTATTAAGCGATATAAATGATGCACCATAGGTACCTCCAAAAATAGCTGCTACCAATTTCACTCTTTTTGCCTTTGCCATTGAATCGATAGGCGTTATATCCTGCGCAGTAGCTTCAGAAAACAACATCAAACAAACCAGAATTAGCAATAAATAACGCATACTATATTTTAAAAGCCTAAATTTAGTCCGAAATTAATTACCCGCATGAAAATTGAGCTTTGGTCTGTTGGCAAACCCCATGAATTATATGCTAAAACGGGCATAGAAGACTTTTCAAAGCGCATCAACAATTACTATCCTGCTAGCTGGCACATTATTAGCCCACCTAAAAATGCGGGGAGCTTAACAGAAGCTGCATTAAAAAAGGCAGAAGCGGCCATTATTTTACAGGGGATCGACGCTTCCGATTATTTGGTTTTACTAGACGAAAGAGGACAAACTTTTACGTCCCCTAAACTAGCTAGTTTTATGCAACAAAGAGCCAACGAAAGTACCCGTAAAATAATTTTTTTAATAGGCGGTGCTTTTGGCGTTGATGAAACTGTTTTTTCAAGGGCTAACGTTTGCTGGAGCTTATCGCCCCTTGTATTCCCGCACATGCTAGTAAGGCTTATCTTAGCTGAACAGGTCTATCGTGCTTGTACCATTTTAAGAAACGAAAAATACCACCACAATTAATTTATGTATACTATAACCCTAACCCTTTTAGTAATTACTATTGCGCTTTCTATATTTGGCTTTTACAATAAAAAAGTGATTGATGATTTTATTTTTTATCCGCCCGCAATCAATAGAGACAATGAGTGGTGGCGTTTTATTACCAATGGCTTTATCCACGCCGACTTTGGGCATTTGGCATTTAATATGTTTTCATTTTACATGTTTGGGGATTTTGTAGAAAAATATTTTATCGCACTATTCAATGAAAAAGGTAAGGTACTTTATTTAGCCATGTACCTAACAGCACTGGTGGTGTGTTTAATTCCTACCTATATGATGCAGCGTAATAATAAGCAGTATAGAAGCCTTGGCGCCTCCGGCGCCGTATCGGCAGTAGTATTTGCTGGTGTTTTTTTAGAACCTACCATAAAAATTGGACTCTTTATTATTCCACCCATCATTCCAGGTTTTATTTTTGGCCCCCTTTATTTACTCATGACCATTTACATGTCTAAAAGAGGTGGCGATAATATCAACCACTCGGCGCACTTTTGGGGTTCTGTTTGGGGTGTTGGCTTTTTAATTATTGCTTGCAAAATATTCTCTGACTTTGATCCCATTCAAAATTTTATAAGTCAGGTATCTGCTTATCTGCACTTATAGGTTATGTTATAGGCGAAAAAATACACTTTAATGCAGCAGTAGAAGCAGGCGTTATTTTAAAGCGGTTATCTATTCGGTAACCTATCACCCATGCAATTCGATTATCTGAAACAAGTACCCACACTTTTTCTTTAGCCGTTTTAGAAAGCTTGAGGTCAATAAAAAATTTACTGAGCTTCTTTTTCTTTTGCATGCCTAATGGATAAAAATAATCACCGGTTGCTGCGGGTCTTAAAATAAGTGGAAACTGCAAAGCAGCAGTATCCAACATACAGGTATTGTTATCAGAAACTGCGGGCACCTGAGCCGCAAAAGTTTGTAACCTTAGTGTTCCACCTGGATAATGTACAGATGCATCGTTTTGATCCACTACAACCACACTCGTATTGGTTGCTGTCTCAAGCGGTGCTAAAATCATCCAGTTTCTATTTTTTATTAAGCGGTGTGTAGGCGAAATTAATACCGCACCATTATGTGCACTTAATATTTTGATAGCCTCTGGAATTTGAGCAGCGGTAAAACCATAAGGGTACAGCATTTCAAAAGTAATGGTATCCAGTGGCTTTGATTTTTGCCACATGAGTACTGGAATATGAATTTCATGGCCATTAATAAATTGAAGCTTACTTACAATTTTTTGCATGGCTGCTTTATACACTTCCGATACTTCGCGTAAATGCTTAATGGTATGTAAAATATTTTGTTCCGACTGTGGATATACTTCTTGAACAGCAGGTAATACCTGATGTCTAAAAAAATTGCGGGTATATTTATCACTAGCATTTGAACTATCTTCTACAAATGCGATACCTACCTCAGTTGCGTAATCGATTATTTCTTGCTTGTGAAAAACAAGTAATGGGCGAAGTAAACGCTCTTTTACCTTATAGGGCTCAATGCCAGTTAAACCAGCAATACCAGTACCTCTGCAAAAATGCATGAGTACGGTTTCAATATTATCATTGGCATGATGCGCTGTAATTACAATGGTATTAAATGTTGCAAACCATACATAACGCAAATCTCGGGCCGCCTCTTGTATAGATAATTTATTGGCAGTAGCATAAGTGTTTGTATCAAAATGCTTACAAGAAAAAGGGACATCAAGTGTAACTGCTAATTTTTTTACAAAGGCTTCATCTCTATCACTCTCCGCTCCTCGTAATTTAAAATTACAATGCGCAATTTCAAAATTAATACCAGCACCTTTTAACAAATAGGCAAGTACCACACTATCGGCACCCCCACTTACTGCAAGCACAAAATGGCCATCCTTACTAAATTGAGGGAAAGTGTGAGCCCAGTGTTTATTAAACCTTGCTTGAAAGTGCATATGCTATGCTCCTTTTTTTACTTCTTTTGCCCAAGTATCTTTTAAACCTACGGTTCTATTAAATACAAGTTTTGTTAGCGTACTGTCTTTGTCGGCACAAAAATATCCTTTGCGTAAAAATTGAAATCCTACACCCATACTATCTTGTAATAGTGCAGGCTCTGCGTAAGCATGCGGCACTACCGTTAAAGAATTTGTATTGATATAATCTTTAAAATCACCTTCGGCACCCGCAACATCTTCTACATTAAATAAACGGTCGTACAAACGAACTTCGGCAGGTATCGCATGTGCTGCACTTACCCAGTGTAGCGTTCCTTTAACGTGAATACCAGAAGTATCTGATCCACTCTTGCTTTCAGGAATATAACTACAATGAAGTTCTGTTACATTTCCATCTGCATCTTTTATAAAATCATCACACTTAATAATATAAGCACTTTTTAATCGAACCATTTGACCAGGTGCGAGTCTAAAATATTTTTTTGATGGTTCTTCCATAAAGTCGTCACGCTCTACAAAAATTTCTTTGCTAAACGGTACTTCACGAACGCCACCATTTGGATCTTCGGGGTTATTTTCGGAACTAAGCATTTCACCATCGCCGGTATAATTGGTAATAATCACTTTTAATGGATCAAATACCACCATGCGGCGCACGGCTGATTTATTTAAATCTTCACGCACACAAAATTCAAGTAAACTAATGTCAATTAAGTTATCTCGTTTTGCTATACCAATGCGGTCACAAAACTCTCTGATAGCCGCTGCAGGATAACCTCTTCGGCGCATACCAGAAATGGTAGACATACGTGGATCATCCCAACCCGTTACATGATTTTCTTGAACTAGTTGTAATAATTTACGCTTACTCATTACCGTATAGGTCATGTTTAAACGCGCAAACTCGTATTGTTTAGAAGGGAAAATCGATAATTTTTCAATAAACCAGTTATACAATTCTCTATGCGGAATAAATTCGAGTGTACACACAGAGTGCGTAATATTTTCGATCGCATCACTTTGTCCATGTGCAAAATCGTACATCGGATAAATGCACCATTTGTTGCCAGTACGGTGATGGTGTACATGTTTAATACGATAAATAATTGGATCACGCATGTGCATATTACTACTCGCTAAATCAATTTTAGCACGTAATACTTTTTCGCCATCGGCGTATTTACCAAGGCGCATATCTCCAAAAAGTTGCAAATTTTCGGCTACGGTTCTGCTCCTAAAAGTATTTGCAGTTCCTGCCTGTGTAGGTGTTCCTTTTTGAGTGGCAATTTCATCGGAACTACTATCGTCTACATAGGCAAGGCCCATTTCAATTAAACGAACCGCAAAACCATGTATTTGATCAAAATAATTAGAAGCATATAATTCTTCAGCCCAATGAAAGCCAAGCCACTTCACATCGTTTTTAATACTATCCACATACTCCGTTTCTTCAGTGACCGGATTGGTATCATCAAAACGTAAATTGGTAGAACCGCCATATTTTTTAGCCAGGCCAAAATTCAAACAAATACTTTTAGCGTGGCCAATATGTAAATAGCCGTTTGGCTCAGGAGGAAAACGCGTAACAATAGACTGGTATTTGCCAGCTGCTAAATCTGCCTCTACAATTTCTTCAATAAAATTTAAGCTCTGTTCTTCAGACATGTATCAGTTTTTACCCTGCAAAGTTACGCTAAAATAGGTGCTATAAGGCGTATGATGCTATAATTTGGGTAGCCGCAACCATATCGGGGTGCATGAGCCTATCTGCGGCCATAAAAGACACCTGCTCACGCAAAGTGGTCACCAATTTTTCGATGGGTTCGGAGCTTTTGGTAGGTCTTCTAAATTCAAGTGCTTGCGCCGCGCTCAATAATTCTATGGCGAGTACTTTTTCTACATTATCAATCACACGAAGACATTTTGTTGCCGCGTTGGCACCCATACTTACATGGTCTTCCTGGTTATTAGACGACGAAATACTATCCACCGAAGCAGGCGTGCAAAGTTGTTTATTTTCACTAACAATGCCTGCTGCCGTGTACTGTGGAATCATAAATCCAGAATGCAGCCCTGGATCTTTTACTAAAAATAAAGGAAGATCACGCTGACCACTTAATAACTGATAGGTTCTACGCTCCGAAATATTGGCCAGTTCACTCATCGCAATGGCTAAATAATCGAGTGACATAGCAAGCGGTTGTCCATGAAAATTTCCGCCACTCACAATTAAATCTTCGTCCGGAAAAATATTAGGATTATCCGTTACCGAAT
This sequence comes from Sediminibacterium ginsengisoli, assembly GCA_945901845.1. Lineage (GTDB taxonomy): Bacteria > Bacteroidota > Bacteroidia > Chitinophagales > Chitinophagaceae > Sediminibacterium > Sediminibacterium ginsengisoli_A. Next base: position 47,402 of record CAMDLR010000015.1, read on the forward strand.
TTATTTCACGCATAAAAATATCAAGCACATGATTAAATGCGCCAATGGTGGCACCATGTACTTGAGGTATACATCTAAACGAATACGGATCCTGAATTTGTTTGCCTGCAGAAGCTGCAAT
>CAMDLR010000016.1 GCA_945901845.1 Sediminibacterium ginsengisoli
ATATCAACTAGTTGTATGGTTTGGATCATAGAAAAAAATTAAGCCAATCCTTCTGCTGTTAAATAACGTTCTGCATCTAATGCGGCCATGCAACCACTTCCTGCAGCAGTAACTGCTTGACGGTAGTTTTTATCTTGTACATCACCTGCAGCAAATATACCCGGTACATTTGTTTTGGTCGTACCCGGAATGGTTGTGATATATCCGGTCTCGTCCATGGTAAGAAAATCTTTGAATATTTTGCTGTTAGGCTCGTGACCAATCGCAACAAAAAATCCGGAAATAGGAATTTCTTGTGTGTCGCCAGTTTTATTATTTTTAATACGCACTGCCTCCACTTTTTGTGCACCTAAAATTTCGTCGGTATCGGTGTTCCAGTATACTTTAATATTTGGCGTATTTAAAACACGGTCTTGCATTACTTTACTTGCACGCATTTGCTCTTTCCTAACAAACATGTGAACCGTTGTACAAAGTTTTGATAAATACACCGCTTCTTCTGCAGCCGTATCGCCAGCACCTACAATTGCCACTTCTTTTCCTTTAAAGAAAAATCCATCACACACGGCGCATGCACTTACACCAAAACCATTCAAGCGCTGCTCACTTTCGATGCCTAACCATTTTGCAGATGCACCCGTAGAAATAATAACCGTATCTGCGGCAACCCATTTTTCTTCATCAATTTCTACTAAAAAAGGACGTTTGCTAAAATCAACTTTAGAAGCCATTCCATATCTAATATCTGTACCCATTCGTTTGGCTTGCGCCTCAAAATGTACCATCATTTCAGGTCCTTGAATACCATCTGGATAACCCGGATAATTTTCAACTTCGGTGGTAATGGTTAATTGACCACCTGGTTGAATACCTTGGTATAATAAAGGTTTCATATTGGCACGTGCTGCGTAGATAGCAGCTGTGTAACCCGCTGGGCCAGAACCTATAATTAAGACGTGTACTTTTTCTGAAATTTCTTGTGACATATACTTCTAATTTATAAAAAAGCCCCGACAATACTTATTTGTTGGGGCTTCTCAATGTTGATATTACTTTAGCCCAAATAAGCTTTTAAGGCATTGCTGTAACGCGCTTTTTGCAAACGTTTAATAGCACGCTCTTTAATTTGTCTAATACGTTCTTTGGTTAAATCATATTTCATACCTATTTGCTCAATGGTTACACCATTTTCGCCATCTAGTCCAAAATAAGCATTTACAATTTCTGCTTCACGTGGGCTCAACGATTTTAAAACACGTCTGATTTCTTCACGCAGTGAATCTTTCATAACGTCTTCGTCAGTATCATCAGAACCCTCTAATAAATCACCCATAGCAACATCTTCTGCTTCGTGAACCGGAGCATCAAGTGATGTGTGACGTGTATTAGATTGGAAAATATTGTTGATTTCTGTTTCAGACATTTCAAGAATTTCTGCTAATTCTTCGGTAGAAGGTTCACGCTCATGCTCTTGTTCAAATGCCATGTAGGCTTTGTTCGCCTTGTTATAGGTACCAATTTTGTTTTGAGGTAAACGCACCAAACGACCTTGCTCTGCTAATGCTTGCAAAATAGATTGACGAATCCACCACACCGCATAAGAGATAAATTTAAAACCCTTGGTTTCATCAAAACGTTGTGCGGCTTTTATAAGACCTAGATTTCCTTCGTTGATTAAATCAGACAAAGACAAACCTTGGTGTTGGTATTGTTTAGCCACCGAAACCACGAAACGTAAATTGGCTTGTACCAATTTATCTAGTGCACGTTGATCCCCCATTTTAATGCGTTGCGCCAAAGTTGTTTCCTCTTCTGGCGTAATCATTGAAATTTTAGAAATTTCCTGAAGGTATTTTTCAACTGCTTGTGAGTCACGGTTGGTAATCTGTGTAGCGATTTTGAGCTGCCTCATGCTGTCTTACAATTAGTTCTTTGAATAGCTTATAAAGTGGGCGAAGATACAAAATTGCCCTACAAAAACCGCATAAAATGTGGATTTTATTACGATTTGGAATCTTATCTTCGCAGCCATGATAGACTTTAGGTCCGATACTGTAACAAAACCTAGCCCAAAAATGTTGGCTGCCATGTCTGGTGCCCCTGTTGGAGACGATGTTTTTGGTGAAGATCCTACCGTAAATGCCTTAGAAAAAATGACGGCTACCCTTTTTGGTATGGAGGCTTCCCTATTTTGCCCGAGCGGCACCATGACCAATCAATTGGCTATAAAGTGTCACACAAATGCCGGTGATGAGGTTATTTGTGACGAACTATCTCATATTTATCAGTACGAAGGCGGCGGAATCGCCTTTAACTCGGGTGCATCTGTGCGCTTATTAAGGGGTGACAGGGGCCGAATTACTGCAGATCAAGTGGTCGCGGCCATTAATCCAGACGATATTCATAAACCACCCACCACCCTTGTCTCACTAGAAAATACGGTTAACAGAGCAGGAGGCAGTATTTATCAACTAGCTGATATTAAACCAATTAAAGATGTTTGTTCAACTAGAAATTTAAGATTACACCTGGATGGTGCTAGACTTTTTAATGCCCTTGTAGAAACCAAAGACACACCAGAAGCTTACGGTGAGACATTTGACAGCATCAGTATTTGCCTCAGTAAAGGATTAGGCGCGCCTATTGGAAGTTTGCTTTTAGGCAAACATGCATTTATTAAAAAGGCAAAACGATTTAGAAAGGTTTTTGGAGGTGGCATGCGCCAAGCAGGGTTTATTGCTGCAGCCGGAATATATGCCCTAGAAAACAATATTGAGCGTTTAGCCCAGGATCACACTCATGCCAAGCAGTTAGCCGCTGCCTTATCTGAACTTGATTATGTAGGAGAAATACTCCCTGTAGAAACCAATATTATCATTTTTGAGGTGAAGGGCCGTTATACCGCCACCGAACTTATTAAGGCTTTACAACCATTTAACATATTTGCCTTTACAGTATCGGAACACCAAATTAGATTTGTACTCCATTTAGATATTACCCCAGCTATGGTAGAAGAAACGATAGCTGTATTACATAAATTATAGAATTGAAGCGTTATGTTACCGAGAATTAATCCAACGAGCACGCAGGCGTGGTTTGTACTACAAAAGCATTATGAAGAAGAAATGAACCGCAGACATATGCGTGATTTATTTGCTTCGGATCCGGATAGATTTAAAAAGTTTTCAATCACCCTTGGTGACATCCTTTTTGATTATTCTAAAAATATCATCAACGAAAAAACCCTGAAGCTTCTTTTACAATTAGCCGAAGATTGTAATGTTAAGCAGGCCATTGCCGAGCAAATGGCAGGTACCCCTATTAACGAAACTGAAAACAGAGCCGTTTTACATACGGCCCTCAGAAGCTTTGACACTAACCCTATTTTGGTGGATGGCAAAGACATCAAGCCTGGCATTCAAAAGGTTCGTGCACAAATGGAGGCATTTTGTGCTTCTATTCATAACGGATCGCACACAGGATACACCGGTAAAAAAATAAAATACATTGTAAATATTGGTATTGGCGGTAGTGATTTAGGTCCTGTAATGGTTACTGAATCATTAAAGCCATACTGGGTAGATGGAATTCAAACCTATTTTGTTTCCAATGTAGATGGAACCCATATTGCAGAAACGTTAAAAAAAGTAACGCCCGACGAAACCTTATTTTTAATTGCTTCTAAAACATTTACCACCCAAGAAACCATGACCAATGCCCAAACGGCTAGAGACTGGTTTTTACAACATGCTACCGATCAAAAACATATTGCCCTTCATTTTGCCGCATTAAGTACCAATGAAAAAGCAGTAACTGCATTTGGTATTGATCCAAAAAACAGGTTTGAATTTTGGGATTGGGTGGGTGGCCGTTACTCTTTATGGAGTGCCATTGGTTTATCCATTGCACTAACTATTAGCTACAAAAATTTTGAACAATTATTAAAAGGTGCAGAAGCAACTGACAAACATGTGGCGTCTACCCCATTTGATAAAAATATTTCGGTACTGATGGCACTTATTGGTGTTTGGTATACCAATTTTTTTGGTGCACAAAGTGAAGCCATTTTACCATACGATCAGTACATGCACCGCTTTGCTGCTTATTTCCAACAAGGCAATATGGAAAGCAACGGTAAAAGTATTGACAGAAGCGGTAATCCTGTTAACTATGCAACGGGTCCTGTAATTTGGGGCGAGCCAGGCACCAATGGGCAGCACGCTTTTTACCAACTCATTCACCAAGGAACTTTATTAATCCCTTCCGATTTTATAGCACCTGCTAATTCGCATAACGCCATTGGTGACCATCACGTTAAATTATTGTCCAACTTTTTTGCGCAAACAGAAGCCTTATTAAATGGTAAATCTGAAAATGAAGTAATGGTGGAATTTATGAAAACATCGATGGATGAAAAAGATGTAAAACGTTTAACGCCGTACAAAGTTTTTGAAGGCAATAAACCCACCAACTCTTTTTTATTAAAAGAAATTAATCCATTTAATGTAGGCTCGTTAATTGCACTTTACGAACATAAAATTTTTGTACAAGGTGTTATTTGGAATATATTTAGTTTTGATCAGTGGGGCGTAGAACTTGGTAAACAACTTGCTAATAAAGTATTACCTGAATTAGAAAACAACGATACCATTAGTTCACATGACGCTTCTACCAACGGTCTTATTAATGCGTACAAGGCTTTTAGAAATGGACATTAGTATTACACCCATTGCACCGTTACACAACAAAGCGCTAGCAACAATTATTAGAGCAGCACTTGAAGAGTTTAGTGCCAACAAGCCTGGTACTGTTTACTTTGACGACAGTACCGATCATTTATTTGAACTCTTTACAAGGGAACCTCAAAGCTTTTATTTTGTTGCACTAGAGGGTGATACGGTTTTAGGTGGCGCTGGTATTTTTCCGACCGAAGGATTAGGTGCCACCACTTGCGAACTTGTGAAAATGTATTTGACACCAAGCGCCAGAGGAACAGGTCTTGGCAAAAAATTAATTGCTACTTGTTTAGCCGAAGCAAAAAAAATAGGATTCACACATGTTTATCTAGAAACAATGCCTGAATTAAAAAAGGCGGTTAGTGTGTACGAAAAATTTGGCTTTACCTACTTACAAGCACCCATGGGAAATACGGGTCACAATGGATGTGACATTTGGATGCTCAAAGAAATTTAATCGAAATCTAACCTTACATAAATACTACCACTTATCTACCTCTTCGGTACTTAAGTTGTCGCCAGCACTTACATCAGGCCTAGGAGTTGGCGTTGGTGCAGGTTCAGCGGGTGCTTCTTCGGCAGCTGGCGCAGCAGGTGCTTCAGGTGCAACTGGTGCTTCAGCGGCAACCGAAGTTTGAGGTGCAGGATGTGTGTATCCTCCTTCTTGTCCTTGTCCTTCCCCATCTTCGTATTCATGGTTAAAAGCATCAAAATCAAAATCAGGCATTAAATCTGTTTTCACATAATCTACAGCCTCACCGAGTGCTTTAACAAATTTGTTGAAGTCTTCTTTGTATAAAAATATTTTATGTCTGTCGTATCCAGAATCATCTGCACGCTTTCTGCTCTCTGTAATGGTCAAGTAAAAATCACTACCTCTTGTTTCTCTTACATCAAAGAAATAAGTTCTTCTTTTTCCAGCTTTAATTCTTTTGCTGTAAACACTTTCCATTTTCCTATCGTTGTTCTCGTACGCCACAGTTGTAAGTTTTAATTATTTGATAAATGATGGTTAAACAAATATAAGATTGTTTGGCAAAAAGCAAAATTTAAGAAAAAACTATGAATAAGATGTGAAAAACGCCCAATAAATAGGCTTAATCGTCATTTTCGGTACGCTGCAAACGGTATAGTTCGGCGTAATAACCCTGGGCATCCAATAAGGACTTGTGGGTGCCCATTTCTAGGATACGCCCCTCTTCTAGCACCACAATTTTATCAAACTGGAGTACCGAAAAGATGCGGTGGGTAATCACTATGGCTGTTTTTTGGTCTAAAAAGTCTGCTAAATTGTTTAATATTTTATGTTCTGTTTTAGCATCCACAGCACTCAAACAATCATCCAAAATGAGTAATTCGGGGGTTTTTAATAGTGCACGTGCAATGGAAATACGTTGTTTTTGGCCTCCGCTTAATGTAACCCCTCTTTCACCAATGAGTGTATCATACCCTTTATCAAAACCTTCAATTTCATGGTCTACGGCGGCTAATGCTGCTGCTTTTTTTACTACTTCTATACCCGCTAGTTCTTTGCTTCCAAACGAAATATTATCTGCAACGGTATCACTAAATAAAAACACATCCTGTTGTACATAACTAATGTGGTTGCGAAGCGCTTGCACATCAAACTGCTGCAGCGGAACACCACCCATGGTAATTTGCCCCGAAGACGGATCATAAAAACGAAGCAGTAACTGCGCAAGTGTTGATTTACCTGAACCCGTTTTACCAAGTACTAACACTTTTTCACCTGCACCGATCGTAAGCGAAAAATTGGAAAGTGCTTTTATACCTGTGTGATTATATACAAAACTAACATTATCAAAAACGATTTCGGAATTTGTTATTGGCTGTAACGCATTTGTTGGGGAAGAAACCTTTTCTTTAATATCTAAAAACTCATTGAGCCTTTTTTGAGAAGCCGCTGCGCGCTGAATCATGCTAGCAGTCCATCCAATAGCACTTACTGGAAAGGTGAGCATGTTTATATAAATCACAAACTCTACAATCACACCTACTCTACTTGGATCTTGTAACGCCTGCAATCCACCTAAAAAAATTGTGACTATCGTACTAAGTCCAATTAGTAAAGCCATCGAAGGAAAATAAATAGATTCTACTTTGGCTAAATCGATGGCATTTTTTTTATAGTCTTCGCTATTTTTTTCGAAAAAAGAAAGCATTGCTTTTTCTTGAACAAAAGATTTAATCACCCTGATACCAGCATAGGTTTCTTGTGCATTGGTTGTTAAATTAGAGAGTAATGCCTGGATACGTTCACTTTTTTTATTGATGATACTATTTACAAAATAAATGGTGATAGCTAAAATAGGAAGCGGCGCTAACACATACATCGTAAGGGTTACATCTTTTTTAAGCATGTAATAAAGTGCTAACCCAATAAGTGTTACCAGATTTATCAAATACATAATGGCAGGCCCAGTATACATGCGTACACGACTTACATCCTCTGTTATGCGGCTCATTAAATCACCGGTATTATGCGTCTTATAAAACCCTGCATCTAATGCTTGATATTTAGCATACACTTCGTTTTTTTGATCATACTCGATATGCCTACTCATAACTATAATAGTCTGGCGCATAAAAAATAACATCACACCTCTTAATACGGCTAAAATCAAAATAGTAACGCTACAAATAGCCACGAGTTTTGCAAAACTAAAATGCTGGGTATCCAACCAATCAATTAAAATATTAACGAGGTAGCTATGTGTTTGAATATGTTTCAATTTTACAGCACCAGGTAAATTTTGTTGTACCTGACTCACCACATAACCGGTAATTTGCGGAGCAATTACAGCAAAAAAATTAGAGAGTACAACAAACAAAGTGCCTAATAAAAAACGCTCTTTATACTTCCACAAATATTTATTGACTGCTGCTAATTCTTTCACGAAACCTGGGTTGATATATTTGCAAATGTATGATGGAGAACTTGATTCAATCAATTACTTTTGCAACATGCTTACCAAACCCGAAAAAGACTTTCTAGATTATTGGGGCAAAAATAGAGATGCCGAAAAAACAAGCAAGCGCCCCTTTTTAATTGGCCTATCTGCAGGACTTGTATTTGGCCTTGTCATATTGGCTGTTTTGTATTCCGGATGGTATACCAGGGCCAATATGCAGGCAAATAGTAAATTAAATGGGTTTGTGTTTTTTGCTGGTATTCTAATCGTTTCGTTTTTTATGGCCTATTTATACCGAAGTTTTAGTTGGGAAAATAGAGAACAGCAATTTAAAGAGTTGTTGGCCAAACAAAAGCGCGAAAACCCCAATTCGTAAACCCTCCCAAGATTTTTAAGGTCCATGGCCTATATCTCATTAAATTTGCAACAACTTTATAAAATGTACTTATGAAAAGAAATGTTTGGATGGCTTTTTTATTAGCCACTTTTTTGTTCGCCTCTTGCGGAAAGTCAGATACTGAATGTGTGCCTGCTACCGTTGCTTCTGAAAAAGCTGCCATGGTTGCCTATTGCACGGCCAACAACATCACCTATACCGAGCATGCAAGTGGTATATTATATGAGGTTATTGCTCCGGGTTTAGTCACTCAACCTACCCTAACAAGTACGTTTTCAACTGTTTACACCGGAAAATTATTAAATAACACACAATTTGATGCAAGCGCAAATCCTGTAAGCTTTTTATTAAGTGGTGTTATTAAAGGTTGGCAAATTGGTATTCCACTCATAAAAAAGGGTGGTCGTATTAAACTTGTAATTCCTTCTTCATTAGCCTATGGTTGTAATGGTTCAGGTTCAATTCCAGCCAATAGTCCCCTATTTTTTGAAGTATCCCTCACGGATGTGAGATAAATAATTGATTTTTAATGATTTAGATGAAAAAGGCGGTGTTTAGGCCTATATTATATGCATTCCCCTATCTTTGCCGCTCTAAAAAATTATGTAAACCCTTACCCATATGCAACTGAAAGGTTTAGTTAGATTCTTTGCGATAGCGCTGATTTTGATTTGTTTATACCAGCTATCATTTACTTGGTTTGTTCGTAGTCACGAAAAAGCAATGGATGAAAAAGCACAGGCTTGGATGAAAAGATTTCCAACGCCAGAACAGCAATATCCAGGTGATAAAGATAAGCAGGCGATTTATGCCGATAGTTTAGCGGAAGTTAAAAAGGAAAGAGTACTTCGTTTATTGGACAGTACCAAAGAAACCAAATTAGCTTTTGGCCTTGTAACATACCGTAGTGCTAAAGAAAGTGAATTGATGCTTGGTCTTGACTTACAAGGTGGTATGAGTGTTACGATGGAAGTAGGTTTAGATGGTTTAATTAAATCATTAGCGAACTACACCAAAGATGCCAACTTTAATAAGGCATTAGATAACGCTGTAGCCCGCAAAGCAAACAGTGGCAATAACCTTATTACTTTGTTTGAAGAAGAATTTAAAAAAGTAAACCCTACAGGTAAACTAGCCCCATACTTTGCTGCGCGCAGTAATGGAAAAGTGAAATTTGATGCATCTGATAATGCAGTTAACGAATATTTAACCGCACAAGCAACCGCAGCGTTTAATAATACCTACCGCATTTTACGTACAAGAATTGACCGTTTTGGTGTTGCTTCTCCAAGTATCAATCCAGATCCAGCAAAAGGTATTATCAATATTGAATTAGCAGGTGTGAATGATAAAGAGCGTGTACGTTCTTATTTACAGTCTACTGCCAACCTTCAGTTTTTTGAAGTATATACTTTTGAAAGCACCGACTTACAAAATGGTATAGTTGCTGCTGATAAAGCAGTGCAAGATATGCTTGAAGGCGCGCCAGCTACTAATGACACTACTGTTGTAAAAGATACGGCTGCTAAAAAAGCAACCGCTTCATTAAAAGATAGCGCAAATGCTAACCCAATTGCACGTTTAGTGCAGTTTACACAACCATATAACAATGGTGCTGGAAAAACTGTTTTCCCTGCATCAATTGGTTATATTCAATCTAAAGATACCGGTACTTTAAATAGTTATTTAAGACTTGATTTTGTAAAAAACAAATTCCCTGCTAACCTACAATTCATGTATGGTAAAGCAGAAGCAAGTAACGATCCTAAATTAAAAGACATCCTTACTTTATATGCAATTAAAACATTAGACAATGGTCAGGCCGAATTAGAAGGAGATCATATTTCTAGTGCTTCTCAAGATTATGATGAGCGTGGTGCAATTGCTATCAAAATGAACATGGATAAAATTGGTACCAACTTGTGGGCTAAAATGACCACTAAAAATGCTGGTAAACCTATCGCTATTGTACTCGATAATTTCGTGTACTCTGCACCAAATGTAAATGAGCCAATCACTACAGGTAACTCTCAAATTAGTGGTAGCTATTCATTAAAGGAAGCACAAGATTTATCTGAAATATTAGAGAGCGGTAAATTACCAGCCCCTGCTAAAATTGTTCAAGAACAACAAGTAGGCCCTACCCTTGGTAAAGAATCTATTATGGGTGGTGGACTTTCATTCTTTATTTCTTTCTTGGTCATTTTTGCCCTCATGCTACTTTACTTTAATACAGCAGGATGGGTTGCAAACATTGCACTTATCTTAAACTTATTATTTACGGTTGGTATTTTAAGTGCCCTTGGATTTACATTAACTGCACCAGGTATTGCCGGTTTGGTACTTACCATTGGTATGGCGGTAGATACCAACGTACTTATATTTGAGCGAATCAAAGAAGAACTTACAAAAGGTAAGAGCTATCCACTTGCTGTAACAGATGGTTATAAAAGATCATTAGCGCCAGTACTTGATGGACACATCACTACCCTATTAACAGCCATTATTTTAGCATACTTTGGACTTGGTCCAGTACTTGGTTTTGCAACTACTCAAATCATTGGTATTTTATTATCATTGTTTTGTGGTATCCTAGTTTCAAGATTAATTACAGACTGGTACACCAATAAAAATAGACACCTCGAATACTTTACTGGTATTTCTAGATCTATATTCCAAAAGGCACAGTTCAAGTTTATCGAATACCGCAAATTTGCATATGGTTTATCTGCTGTGATATTTGTACTAGGTGTTGCAAGTTTCTTTAATGGTTTTGACGAAGGTGTTGAATTTGCAGGTGGCCGTAGCTACACGATAAAGTTTGACAAACCAGTAAACGTTGAAGAAGTTAGAAATGAACTAAAAGCAGTATTTGGTGAAGCACCAATTATTAAAACGGTAAATTCTAACAACCAATTAAACATTACCACTTCTTACAAAATCAAAGAAACAGGTAACAACGTAGATTCACTCGTTGAAAAATTGTTGTTTACAGGTTTAATTAAACAATTACCTGCAAAAGTTACATTCTCAGAATTTGAAACCAAATACAAACAAAGTTCTCAAACTGTATTACCTACTATCTCTGACGACTTAAAAGCAGGTGCTACCAAAGCAACTGTAATAGCGATGATGGTGATTTGCTTGTTTATCTTTATTCGTTTTAGAGACTGGAGATATTCTTTGGGAACTATTTTTGCCCTAATGCACGATGTGTTTGTAACACTTATCATATTTAGCTTTGCACGTACGATTGTTCCGTTCCCGCTAGAAATTGATCAGCACTTTATTGCTGCCGTGTTAACTGTAATTGGTTTTAGTATGAACGATACGATCATCGTATACGACCGAATTAGAGAAGATAGCAGACTACACCCGAACTTAGACAATCATACGGTGATTAATAAAGCGATTAATGAAACACTAAGCCGTACCATCATGACTTCATTAACTGTATTCTTAACCATCTTAATATTATTCATATTTGGTGGTGAAGTAACCAAAGGTTTTGCCTTTGCCATGTTAGTGGGTGTTATCACTGGTACTTACTCTTCAATCTTTGTTGCAGCTCCAATCTTAGTTGATTTTTCGAAAAACAAAAAACTAAGTAGTGCATCTAAAAAATAAGAACCTTATATAAGATTCAATAAAAAAAGCCTCGCAACTTATCTAGTTGCGAGGCTTTTTTATGGTTTTAATTTGATAAAATTAAACGGCAAATGAAGTGCCACATCCACAAGTTTTACTTGCGTTGGGGTTGCTAAATGTAAAACCACGACTATTAAGTCCACCCTGCCAATCCACTTCCATTCCAAAAAGGTATAATTGGTGGCTTGCATTCATAATGCACTCGATTCCTTCTATTTCAAAATGTGTATCTTCTGGTAAAGGCAAGTCAAAGCCAAGTAGATAGGTCATACCGCTGCAGCCTCCGCCTTTAACGCCAATTCTAAGGCGCTGGTTGGTATCAAACCCGTCTTCTGCTATAAGACGTCTAATTTCCACTATTGCACCCGCTGTTAGGGTAACTGGGGCCGTTTGTGTTATTGTTGAGCTAGACATAGTATCTAATTTTGTGCAAAGCTACTAAGAGCAGCTCAGATTGCCTTATTTTTGGTAAAATTTACAAGATGCTTGACACATCAACCGTATTAACAGTTGTCATCGCCGTTATCATTGGCTTATTTATAGCGGTCCTCATTTACCTGCAACAAAAAATTGGTGTGGCCACCAAATCCATAGATAAGGATACCAAAATACTAAAACTACAAGCCTACGAAAGATTAATATTACTAGCCAACCGCATCGCAGTACCTGGTTTAATTACCCGTTTACAAAACGATGGTAAAAGTAACTCAACCCTTTCTGCCACCGATCAACAACTACTGCTCGTGTCAACAATCAAAGAGGAGTTTGAACACAATGTTACCCAACAACTATATGTGTCAAAAACAGCTTGGGATGCAGTTACTAATTTTAAAGAAAAAAATATACTCCTGATTCATCAAGCGGCTGCAACATTACCAACTGGATCAAACGCCGGGGAACTCAATAGATTACTCATCAGTTTTTTAGGAAGCGACCCTGCTGGAGATATGCACCAACTCGTAAGTGAGGTTTTAAGTTTAGAAGTAAAACAAATTTTATAATGAGCACGCCAATAAATAAAAAAACAGATAGCGGCATTGCCATTAAAACGCTATACAACGCTTCAGATATTGCGAATAATAAACAAGCGATAGAAAATTTACAACCTGGTCAGTTCCCCTACACGAGAGGCGTTCAGCCAGATATGTACCTAGGCAAACTTTGGACAATGCGCCAGTATGCCGGTTTTTCTACCGCCGAAGAAAGCAATAAGCGTTACCATTATTTATTATCGCAAGGTGTGATGGGCCTGAGTGTAGCCTTTGATTTACCTACCCAAATTGGCTATGATAGTGACCATGAATTAGCAGAAGGCGAAGTAGGCAAAGTGGGCGTTGCCATTGATAGTATCGATGACATGGAAATTCTTTTTAAAGGAATTGACCTAGAAAAAGTAAGCACTTCCATGACCATCAATGCAACCGGTTTTATTTTATTGGCGTTTTATGTGGCAATCGCCAAAAAACAAGGCGCCGATTTACACAAACTTACAGGCACCATACAAAATGATATTTTAAAAGAATACGCTGCAAGAGGCACTTATATTTATCCGCCTAAACCTTCCATGCGTATCATTACTGATATTTTTGAATGGTGTAGCAGTAACGTTCCTAAATGGAATACCATTTCTATTTCAGGCTATCATATTAGAGAAGCTGGTAGCACTGCGGTTCAAGAAATTGCATTTACATTAAGCAATGGTAAAGCCTATGTAAAAGCGGCCATCGAAAAAGGAATGGACATCAATGTTTTTGGTAAAAGACTCTCCTTCTTTTTTAATGCCCACAATAATTTATTTGAAGAAATAGCAAAATTTAGAGCAGCCCGTACGATGTGGGCTTCTATCATGCAAAAACTTGGGGCCACAGATCCTAAAGCACTCATGCTTCGCTTTCATACACAAACAGGTGGTGCTACACTCACTGCGCAACAACCACTTAATAATATTAGCCGCGTAACCATTCAAACCCTTGCCGCTGTTTTAGGCGGTACACAAAGTTTGCATACCAATGGATACGACGAAGCCCTCAATTTACCTACCGAAGAAGCTGCGCGTATTGCTTTAAGAACCCAACAAATTGTAGCTTTTGAAAGTGGCGCACCAGATACCGTAGACCCGCTAGCTGGAAGTTATTTTATTGAAAGCCTTACCGCAGAGGTAGAAAAAAAGGCATGGGAACTGATTGCCAAAATAGATGCCATGGGTGGTAGTGTAGCAGCTATAGAATCTGGTTTTATGCAAGATGAAATTGCAAAGAGCGCTTATGCGTATCAAAAAGAAATTGAATCTGGCGAAAAAATAATTGTGGGCGTTAATAAATTTACCATCGATGAAGCCCCTACTAATATTGCATTTAAAATAGATGATAGTATTAGACAGGTTCAAATTGAAAAAATAAATACAATCAAACAAAATAGAGACAACGCTAAAGTTGTAGCTTGTTTAGATGCTATTACAACCGCAGCAAAAGGTACTGATAACATCATGCCATTTGTGGTTGAAGCAGTAGAAAACAAAGCAACACTTGGTGAAATATCAAATGCCTTACGCTCTGTATTTGGCGAATTTTAAATTATAAAATATACATCATGAAAAATATATTGTTAAGTACCCTTTTTGTAAGCGCATCATTACTAGCGAATGCACAAAAAAAACAAGTGGTTCAGGCCAACACCCCTCCTGCTAATTACTTGCAACTTGTAAAAGATATTACACCACAGTTAACCACATGGCGTAGACATTTTCATGAAAATCCAGAACTTAGCAACCGCGAATTTAATACGGGCAAATACATTGCCAATTACATGCGCTCTATTGGTTATGAAGTAAAAGAAAATGTTGCTAATACCGGTGTGGTCGCTATTTTAAAAGGTGGCAAACCAGGTCCTGTTGTTGCGCTAAGAGCAGATATTGACGCCTTACCCGTAACAGAAAGAAATAGTTTACCCTTTGCTTCTAAAGTAGTTACAGAATACAATGGTCAAAAAGTTGGGGTGATGCACGCATGTGGTCATGACGCACATACTTCTATTTTAATGGGCACAGCAACCGTACTGAAAAAAATGCAAGCAGACGTTCCAGGCACTGTGGTATTTTTATTTCAACCAGCCGAAGAAGGTTCTCCAGAAGGTGAAGAAGGTGGCGCGCAACTTATGATTAAGCAAGGTGTATTAGAAAATCCAAAAGTAGACGTTGTGTTTGGTATGCATATTAAAACTGAAGTGCCGGTTGGTGAAATTCAGTATAAAGCTCAGGGCTTTATGGCTTCTTCCGATTGGATTAAAATTGTAGTGAACGGTAAAGGTGCACATGGCTCAAAACCATGGACTGGCGTGGATCCTATTGCAGCATCAGCTCAAATTATTCAGGGGCTTCAAAATATTGTGAGTAGACAAATGGAACTTACCAAAGCACCCGTTGTTATTACTATTGGCGCTATTCATGGTGGTGTTAGAAATAATATTATTCCAGAGTCTTGTGAAATGATTGGTACTTTAAGAACCCTAGATCCGGGCATGCAAAAAGAATTACACGAACGTATTAAAAACACGGTAAGCCATATTGCAGCTAGTGCTGGTGCGACTGCAGATGTTACCATTAGTACCAAAACACTTGTTACCTATAACGATCCTGCACTCGTAAAACTAACTGTTCCATTTTTAGAAACTGCAGCTGGTAAAGGCAATGTGAAAGAAAGAGATTGGGATACCGGTGCCGAAGACTTTTCATTTTTTGGTGAAAAAACACCTACGTTTTTCTTTTACTTAGGTGCCATGCCTAAAGGCATGAAGCCTGCAGATGCATCACTACACCATACACCAGCATTTTTTATTGATGAGTCTGGATTTGATTTGGGTGTCAAAGCTTTTTGTCAATTGGTGTTTGATTACGCGGGCACCAAAAAGTAATTGATTATTGACGTGCTCCAAAAAGCAAACTTCCTATTCTAATCATGTTACTCCCTGATTTAATGGCAAGTGCATAATCGGCACTCATCCCCATACTTAATACAGCGTTAGTTTGTACGTTAAAGTGATGTGTTGTAAATAACTCGTGTAAGTATTTAAATTCGGTAGCAACTAGCTCCTGGTTATCAGAAAAGGACGCCATACCCATGAGCCCCTTAATGTTTACGTTGGGCAATTGCTTTGCAGTTACTAGTGTGTCAGATAATTCTAGTGCATCCATACCAAACTTCGTTTCTTCTTTGGCAATATGAACCTGCAATAAACAATCAATGACACGGTTATTTTTTAGTGCCTGCTTATTTATTTCTTGTAGTAATTTTAAACTATCCACCCCATGAATCAGGTGTACAAATGGAGCAATGTATTTTACTTTATTGCTTTGTAAATGACCAATAAAATGCCAGTTAATATTTGCTGGTAAAACGGCCTGCTTGTCTACTAATTCTTGTACGTAATTTTCTCCAAAATCTAAGTGACCCAAATTGTAAAGCGCCTCAATATCGGAAGCTGGTTTGAGTTTACTAACAGCGACGAGCGTAACCGATTGCTTTAAAAACACTTGTTGTATGGAGTGATACGCTTCTACATTAACTGACATAAAGCCTATTATTTATGCAAAGGTACACACAAGTGCTTATTTTCCCATATTAATGCTAGGTTGTAAGCAGGGCAACGGTATTCGAACTTTGCAACACCAATTTTACTTAGTGGGCGCTTAACTGGATTGGGTAGCATAGACGCCATATTGGCTATAAAAAACGGATACTTACTTTGTTCAATGGCTGCTTGGTCAGGTGTTTGAGATGTTATATTAGAGATGCCGCCAAATTGAACGCGCGCCGATGATAACAAAACTTTTTCTAATGGATCTATACTTATAGCAAGTAACGAATCTGTGGTCTGTAATAAAGCAGGTGTAAGGGCTCTCAATTCACTTATATTTTGCTGTTTTCCGGCATGTAATAAACGAGCAATATGGTACATAATTACAGCAGGTTTTGCATAATGTGGCGCAATAAAATCGGCTTTAGTTACATGCCAATTGTTTTGAATAGCAGTTGTAATAAGTTGTAAAGAAGCCGAGTCTGATGCGGTCCATTGCAAATCATAGGCATTTACAAAACTGAGTACATTACAAAGTACTGCCATGTCAAAATCAATAGGCATTTTTTTACCAAACCAAGTAGAATAAGCAGGTAAATTTTTAAATGCAGCAAGGGAATTTTTCACGGTCTTTACTTTGGTGTTGGCATACAACTGCATGGTATCATGTATAGCAGAAGCGCGCTCCTTGGCAATCTCCGCTGCCCAAAGTAAAATAACGGTATCATCAAAATCATCAGGTAAAGACTGGGATTTATCAAAGGTATTAAGCCAGCCAGCATTTGGGAAAATTTGTGGGGTATCGGTGCGCCAAAAATTATAGGTGTCTCTCCCCTGCCTATTTTTAAACAACCCTACCGATAATAATCCATCCTTTACAATTTGGTGAATCATCCCCTGTTGAAAAGGCGTACACTGCTTCTCGTACTTTTTGAGGGTAAGCACAATAAGCCCCGTAAAAAATACATTTGGGTCGTTTTTACTATTATTTTTATTGTACGCATACACCCTAGTGGAAGGAAAAATACCGGGAGGAAAACCTATATTAGTTTGTTGTAAGGCCTGTATCTTTGTTAAAATCTGATAAGACCAAAGTGTATCAGTGCTAGATTGTGTGTTACCACGCACAACCAATGCACAAAAAACAACAAATAATATACTTTGGACACTTTTCATAAATAGGAAAGCAATTTACAAGATTCGCTGAACAAACTGACCATAAACCGTTTAACATATGTATGTAAGACTTTCTATTGTTGTTTATCCGAACTGGTTTGGTTGGGCCGGTTTTTTATCGATGGCACTATTTAGATTTCCGCTCTGGCTATCAAGTGGCCTTAGGTTTTGGAAATTAATGGGTACCGGTAAAAATGGAACTTTTGATAAAAATCCGGATTGGAAAAGATGGGCAGTACTAGAAGTTTATGACACCCCAACAACTACCCCAACCTTTATTACTTGGTGGTGGAAAATGTTTAAAACAACCAACACTGTTTATCAATTAGAACCGATAGAAGGTCACGGACTATGGGATGGCAAACAAGTTTTTGGCGACCTACCTAAACAATCGGATTATGAAGGGAAAATAGCCGTGCTTACAAGAGCCACTATAAAACTATCTGGACTCAAAAGATTTTGGGCACACGTAGATGCTATTGCAAGTCAAATGGCTACTGCTCCAGGATTTATAACATCGGTGGGCATTGGTGAAGTTCCATTTATAAAACAAGCCACATTTAGTATTTGGGAATCAAAAGAACTCATGCGCAGCTTTGCCTATAAACTTCCACTACATAAAGAAGTCATTAAAAAAACACACCAAGAGAAATGGTATTCCGAAGATATGTTTACTAGGTTTAAGGTGATAGAGGATTAGCTTCGCTGAGTGCTTTTGGGATTAGCTGCGCTGATCCCAAAAGGGGGCTGCATACTAAAAAGCCAACAAAGGGCTTCGCCCTTTTCTTTTTTTATGGGCCCAATTTCGCTTGAACCTTTGGTTCAGACTCATTATTCCCATAAAAAAAGCCAGCACAATGTGCTGGCTTTTTTGTCTGCGGAGAGTTAGGGATTCGAACCCCAGGACCTGTTACAGTCAACAGTTTTCAAGACTGCCGCAATCGACCGCTCTGCCAACTCTCCGCGGCAAAAGTACGGTTTGAAAACCACCAACCAAAAAAAAAGTAAAAAAAATGTGAAACCCCTTATTTTATTGACTTGCAGGGCATTATTTTGGCAAATCGGGGAGTTTTTCTACCACAGAAAGGTCGGAGAGCTCTACATTGATGGGTAACTGTCCAATTTGAACAATGGCTCTTTTACCCCTTATTTCTAATACCGTTCCAACCTGATAATTCTTTTTTAGCTTAACCAAACTACCCACAAGCAGCGCAGCAGTGGTTTCTTTATATTGCTTGTCTACCTTTTTGGCCAGCTTATTAACCACTACTTGTTCTTTACCTTTAAATAGTAATTGCTGGAGGCTTTTAACCACTTCGTTTTTATTTTCGGCCTTCTTATAATCAAGTACTATTTGTTTGAGCTTTCGCTCCATATCTTTAAGGTACACAATTCGGTCTTCGGTAATCTGATTCTGCTGCTTTAACAACTCTACCTGTTGGCGGTGCTTTTCTTTATCAAGCACCAATTCCATTTCTTTTTTGAGCTTTTCATTTTCACGCAACATTTTATGTAACTGCACCTTTTCTTTATCTAAATGCTGTAAGTCTTGCTCCGTTCTATTTAAAAGCTTGTCTAATTTAAAATGATCTTCGTCTACCAGGTTGCGCGCTCTATTAATGAGTGCCGTAGGCAATCCAATTCTTTCTGCAATGGCAAACGTATATGAGCTACCGGGTTTACCAATAATAAGTTTGTACATCGGAAGTAAGTGCACTTCATCAAACTGCATGGCACCATTAATAATACCTTGTGTATGATTGGCCATCACTTTTAAATTGAGGTAGTGCGTTGTAACAACCCCTAACGCATGCTTTCGTGATAATTCTTCCAATATAACTTCCGCAAAAGCCCCGCCTAAATTAGGATCACTTCCACTACCCAATTCATCTATAAAAAATAATGTTTTACCATTAGCCACTTCAATAAAGTGCTTCATGTGCATTAAGTGACTCGAATAGGTACTTAATTCAAACTCTAAATTTTGTGTATCACCAATATGAATAAAGAGTTGTTTAAAAATGCCCATTTGTGAGTCGGAGCTTACGGGTACCAAAAGTCCACTCTGCATAATCAACTGATTGAGTGCAATGGTTTTCATGGTAACGGTTTTACCGCCAGCATTGGGGCCGCTGATAATTAAAATACGCTGCTGCGCATCTAATTTTATATGAACGGGAATGGTTGTTTTTCCTGCATTTTTATTGTATAAATATAAAAGCGGATGGTAGGCATTAATGAGTTCGATATGCGCCTTATCTAGTAGCTCCGGCAAATTAGCATTCATATCAATGGCTAATTTTGCTTTGGCTTTTATAAAATCAAACTCGCCAGTAATTTGTAAATACGCATTTAGTAATGGTGCATACATAGACATAGTAGCTGTAAGCGCGCGAAGTATGCGCTGCACTTCTTTCCCTTCTTCATGTTCTAAAGCAAATACCTCATTGTTAAGTTCAATGGTGTCTTCGGGTTCAATAAACGCGGTTTTTCTGCTATCACTTTCACCATGTAAAATTCCTTTTACTTGTCTTTTGTGTTCCGAAAAAACAGCGACTACCCTTCTCCCATTACTAAAACTTTCATCGATATCTGCAGTGTATCCAGCCTTTGCTAATTTTTGAATTACTTTTTCAAACATGCGCCTTAGTTCATTGCGGCGCTTGTATAAACTGAGTCTTATTTTTTGTAAATCATCGGATGCATTGTCTTTTACAATACCCTGTTCATCTAATACCGCATCAATACTATCCTTGATATTTTTTTCGTAGTAGGCATCATTTAGCACCTGTGCCAACGCACTAAAAGAAGTTCTTTTTTCGGGGTCAAACCACCTAAAAATATTTTCGGCATTAATGGTTAATTTTCTGATAAGCATCCACTGCTCTCCACCTAATAAAGCCCCAGGGATCCCTAATAATTTTAATTCTTTTTGTAAGTGAAACGTAAAATCATTGGGGAAATACTGCGCCTGTCTTAATAGCATGGCAAACTCGTGTGTTTGGCGCAGCTCTTTTTGGATATAGTCTTTGTGGGTATGAATGCGTAAATTTTGAGCACGCTCCTGTGCATACACCGTTTTACAATGCGCTTCCAACAAAGCTTTAACTTTGTCAAACTCCAACTCATAAAGGGCGGTATCGGGGTATAGTCGCATCATAATGTTAAAAACAGCGCAAAGGTAAGCGAAGCGCGGTTAAACCTTTTACAAGAATTTATGTTTTAATAAAAATAACGGATCATCCAAGGATCCTTACTTTTGAACATAAATATTACGTAATGCGTTTATTACTTGTAACCCTTTTTGCAGCCACCTGCCTTACCGCATGCAGCCAGACACCTAATACTAAATCTAATAATAAAGCAAAGCCCATGACCAGTAATCCAAATGCGAAACTTGAAACCATTTATTTAGGAGAAGGTTGCTTTTGGTGTACAGAGGCATTTTTCCAGCGTATTAATGGGGTAATTAGTGTAGAAAGTGGCTACGGCGGTGGTTTTGTAGAAAACCCAACCTACGAGCAGGTTTGCGATAAAAATACAGGCCACGTAGAGCTTGCGAAAGTTGTTTTTGATCCGGCTATTGTAAGTATCGACGAAATACTTGAAATATTTTGGAAAACGCATGACCCTACTACCCTAGACCAACAAGGAAATGATATTGGCCCGCAATATAAAAGCGTGGTGTATTATGTTACGGAAACTCAAAAACAAGTAGCTCAAAAATACAAAGAGGCCCTAGATAAAAGTGGCGCTTTTAGTGCACCTATTGTAACAACGATAGAGCCTTTTAAAAATTATTATCCTGCCGAAAACTACCACCAAAATTATTACAATAGCAATACCAATCAGGGCTATTGCCGTTTTGTAATTGCACCTAAATTAGAGAAGTTTGAAAAAGTGTTTAAAGATAAATTAAAACACTAATTAGGAAGTTTTGTGCGCCTTAGTTCGAGTAAATTAAGTGCATTAGGTCTAAACCCTTGCACACCAGGTTGCACCAAATGAATGGCCATATCATACCACATTGGAATAATGGGTGCTTCATTAATAACGAGCTGATCCATTTTTCTATACAGTTCATACCGAACACTATCGCGCGTTTCTAAAAGTGCTTTTTCATAGAGCACATCAAAATCCGCATTTTTAAAACGTGTGTAATTGGGTGGTGCCGGATTTTTGCTATAAAACATAGCCATATAATTTTCGGCATCGGGGTAATCGGCAATCCAACTAGCTCTAAAAAATAGTGCAGCAGACTTTGCTGTATGTTCTAACAATAAACTTTTTTGAATCACTTCTACCTGAACCGGAATACCAACTTCTTCCATTTGTTTGGCAGCAAATGATGCAATATCGGCGTAAATAGCCACCGTTAATAATTTAGTAGTTGGCAGCCCTCTGCCATTCGGAAAACCAGCAGTAGCAAGGAGTTCGCGCGCTTTGCCTGGATTATAGTTATAGCCTTTTACAAAATCTACATTATTAGACGGAAGCCCCGCAGGCACAAATCCAGCCTGTGCCGGAATACCAATCGAATTGCGCATGTACATCATCAACTGCTTTTTGTTAATGGCATAATTCATGGCCTGACGCACCAATGTATAACGCGTAGCAGCACCTTTAGTAATCACATTATTTGTATCAACTACAATACCAAAATATTCGGTGTTTAAATATGGATGCTTTAGTAATTGAATTTTACCTTCCCAATCTTTTCGGAGTGTTCCATTTTTGGTTAAAATTTCATCTTTAAAAGAGGCGTCAATATCATTTACAAAACTAAGTTTGCCTTGTCTAAACTGTAAAAACTCGGTGGCTTTGTTGTCAAAGAAATTAATTTTTACGGCGTCTAAGTAAGGTAACTTAACACCAGCCGAATCTACCTCCCAGTATTTTTTGTTTTTGTGTAAAATAAGTGCTTCACCTTCATCCCAAGATTTTAAAGTAAATGGGCCCGTACCACAAGGATGTCTTCTAAAATCTTTGCCGTATTTTTCTACCACTTCTTTGGGCACCACACTGCAATATTGCGTACTTAAAATACCCATAATAGGGTGAAACGGTCGCAGTACCCTTAATTCAAAAGTAGAGTCGTTGATAACCACAAAAGGCATTATAGAATCTACCCTGCCATTAAAAATCCAAGCACCACTACTGGCTACCGTCTTATCAATAATTCGACCTAAACTATAGGCGACGTCTGCGGCTACTAATTTTCGTCCAACACCTCCTTTAAATGCTGCATCACCTGCAAAATAAACATCGGTACGAAGGTGAAACCGGTAGGTTTTGCGATCATCACTAACCTCCCAGGATTTAGCGAGTGATGGGACAATATTTAGGTTGCTATCGATTTCAACAAGGGTATTATAGATCTGATGCACCGCCCACATGATGGATTGGTTTTTTGCAAAAGCAGGATCCAGGGTGGCAATACCGGTGGCTTCATTGTAACTAAAAACGTTTTTTGAAGTAGTGTCCTTTTCATAACATGCCGTAAACAAACAAATAACCAAACCCAATAAAACAAGGAGTTTAGGCGTTTTAACAGCATTATATAGGGCCTTCTGGTGCATCTTGGCACCGAATATCCTATTTTTAAGCGATCAATAAAGAGGTTCACGTAAAAAAGTAGATAAAATAGTTCATGGGCAGCATTAGAAAACAAACCATCATTTCCAGCATTCTAGTATATGTTGGGTTTGCTATTGGCTTTGTCAACAACTATTTTTTTACCCGAAACGGATCTTTCTCGCCCGCGGAATACGGCCTTACGCGCATCTTTACAGATTTTGCGCAAAACATGTTTGCTTTTGGATCTTTAGGTGTGGTACCGATTATTTATAAATTTTACCCATATTATAAAGACAACCTCCAAGAAAAAGAAATTGACCTGATTACCTGGTCGTTTTTTTTATCCATCATTGGTTTTGTTTTAGTACTTGCATGTGGCGTTTATTTTGAACCTTATTTCATAGAAAAATATCAGGTTAAATCACCACTGATTCTTGATTATTATTTTTGGATGTTCCCGTTTGCGATGGGAATGCTCTTTTTTTGTGTACTAGAAAGTTTTAGCTGGGCACTTAATTTATCGGTGGTTTCAAACTTTTTAAAAGAAACCGGCCTGAGGCTTTTAACCGCTGTTTTAATTGCACTATTTTATTTAAAAGTCATCGACTTTACAATATTTATTTACTTGTTTTCGATTCAATACTTGGTACTGTTTTTTATTTTACTGAGCTACTTGGTAAAATCTGGTAAGCTGCATTTTCCAACAACCGTTAGCCGTGTTACCAAAAAGTTTTGGAAAAAAATGGTGTCAATTCAGGTACTTGTATTTGGAGGCGCACTTATTACGGCCCTTGCTGCTACTATCGATAGCTTTTTAATTGCGGGCATGTTAGGCCTTACCGAAGTAGGTATTTTTGTTTGGGCCCAATATGCAGCAGCACTCATTCAAGTGCCACAACGAAGTATCCAGGCGGTTTCGGTGGGTGTATTGTCTAAAGCATGGAAGGATAAAAATTTCCCGGAGATCAACCGTATTTATGCACGCTCCTGTATTAATTTGTTGATCATGGCCCTATTTATTTTTGGTAATATTTGGCTGAATGCAAAAGAAGGCATGATTGCGTTACACATTCAAAAAGCCTATTTAGATGGCCTTGGTGTCATATTTGTTTTAGGCATGGTGCGCATAATTGATGCAGGTACCGGACTTAATGCCATTGTAATTAATACCTCTACTTTTTGGCGTTTTGATTTTTATAGCGGCGTTGTACTTTTAGCGCTAAGGTTACCACTCACTTATTTTCTGATAAAAAATTATGGTATTATTGGTTCTGCTTTTGCCGAACTTTTTGCATACGGAACGTATAATTTTATCAGGTTTGAATTTCTGAGGCGCAAATTTAACATGCAACCATTTACCCGAAAAACAGCCTACACGCTTCTATTGGGTGCTACTGCTTATGCCATCACTTATTTTGCTTTTGATGGTATCACCGGCTGGACGGGGATACTTTTAAAAGGAGGTTTATTTTCTGTACTTATGATTAGCGGCGTATTTTATTTAGACCTCACCCCAGATGCGCAGCAACTCTACCAGGGATGGAAACAAAAGTGGAAACAAAAATTGTAACTTTGCAAAAAATATTTCAATGAAGGCAGGTATTTTAGGTGGCGGACAACTGGGAAGAATGCTCTTACAAGCAGCAGCAAATTATACTGTTGAAACTTTTGTTTTAGAAAACGACCCCCACTGCCCTGCTGCACATTTATGCCACCACTTTATACTAGGTGACATCACTAGTTTTGATGACGTGTATGCGTTTGGTAAAAAAGTAGACGTATTAACCATCGAAATAGAAAATGTAAATATTGAAGCACTAGAAAAATTGGAAAGTGAAGGCGTTACCGTTATTCCAAAACCAAGTGCCATTAAAATTATCAAAAACAAAATCAAGCAAAAAGGGTTTTATCAAGTCAATGAAATCCCTACTTCCGATTTTGTAGTAACACATACCAAAGAAAGCCTACCACACCATCACGCATTTTTACCTGCCGTGCATAAATTAAGCGAAGGTGGTTATGATGGAAAGGGCGTTCAAATTATTAAGACTAAAGAAGATTTTGAAAAAGGTTTTGACGCACCTTCGGTACTAGAAAAAATGGTAGCTATTGATAAAGAATTAGCTATGATTGTTGCTATTGCACAAGACGGCTCTGCAACTTTATACCCGCCTGCTGAAATGATTTTTGATCCTATACTTAACTTACTTGATTATCAAATTAGTCCGGCTATCATTCCAGAAAAAGTTTATTGGAAAGCAGAAGCCATTGCATTAAAACTTGTAAAAGCATTTAACAGTCCTGGACTATTTGCCGTAGAATTATTTGTTACCAAAGACCAAGAAGTTTTTGTAAACGAAACAGCACCTAGGGTTCACAATAGTGGACACCATAGTATTGAAGCAAATTATTCGAGCCAGTACGATATGCTTTGGCGCATTATGCTCAATTATCCATTAGGCAACCCTGATGCTATCCTACCTTCTGCCATTGTAAATATTTTAGGCGCCGAAGGACATAGTGGTGAAGCGGTTTATACCAACCTTGCTGATGTATTAAGTATGGACAATGTTTTTGTGCACTTATATGGTAAAAAGCAAACAAAGCCTGGTCGTAAAATGGGCCATGTAACCATTATGCATAGCGACTATCAAGAACTCAGGTACAAAGCAAATAAAATCAAACACACACTAAAGGTTGAGGCAAAAAAATAGTTCAATATGTATGAACTACTAGCGGAATTCTTTTTTCAAAGTTCCGTTTGTCATTTTTTTGTTAATCGTTAATGGCCTGGTGTAACCTATACCCATCATGCTTTTGATTTGCATACCGGGCGAGTTTTTATTATCTCCAAAAAGCCTAACATCATCATCGTAAATAAGATCCAGATTGTAGTTTGCCGAAAAATATTTGTTGATCTTAAAAGAGAAAAAATTGGTCATAAACACGTCAATATTTTCTGGCTTATTCGAATAATTGGAGAATAAATCTAAACGACCTCTATAATTGATGTTTCGGGCAATTACATTGTTATGGTTAATGGTGGCAAACAAACCTATATCCTGTATTACATTTTGCCCCTTAGGAACCCCGTACTTACCCTGAGCGGCTAATTTATTATTGGCTACAATGGTCCAACGAGCCGTTAATGGTGATAAGAAAATAGATAATTTATCGGAGGTTTTGCTATCAAACCCTGCAGATACAAACACGTAGGCTGGTGATAAAAAGGATGATGCAAAATTAGCAGCATTGTTGGAGAATGTGTAACCGTCAAAATATTGAGACCTGAAATTAAAAAGCCCAGACATATACCACTTTCCCGTACTGTCAATTTTATAACCGTACTTACTTAAGATATCAAAACGATCATCATTTTTTCGGCTACCCAAACTGGTGGTTTGAACATAACCAAGGTTCATGTCAAAATTATTATCCCAGTTTTGACGACCTTTTTTATAGAATAAAAAATAATTGAAGTAGCTATTTACTGACAATGAAAAATTATCGCCACCTGCAGCCCAGTTACTAAGTGAACCTTGAGAAAGATTTGCGTTAAAAACACCTCCTCTTTTCCAACGCCAATTAGCCGTGTCAGCATCTTTACGGATGGTACGCGACGACTCATTTCTAATTTTATTGAGCATTTCTTGCCCAAAAGCCTGACTCCCAATAAAAAAAGCAACCAATAAGGTTAAGCCATACTTCATGCACTGAAAATTATAATTGATACAAAACTAATTGATTAACAGAATTTTTAGCGTTTTATAGCTGACAAACTGGCACAAATCGGTGATTTTATGTTAATTTTGCCACTAAATAAGATAGTAAGGATGGAAACCCTCGCTTTAGCTGGAAAAGAACACGACGAACTTAGACAAGGAGAAGCTTTCAACCCGTTCTCCAACGATCTCAACACGTATAAGAAAAGCTTTTATATAGAAAGTTATGGCTGTGCCATGAATTTTGCAGACAGCGAAGTAATTGCCTCTATTTTAAATAAAGAAGGCTACGGAGCTACCAGAAATTTGGATGAAGCTGATTTAATTTTTTTAAATACCTGCTCTATCAGAGAAAAAGCTGAACTAACGGTTCGCAAACGCCTCACAGAATTTAGAAAAATTAAAGAGCAAAAGCCAGGTACTTTAATTGGTATGCTGGGCTGTATGGCGGAAAGACTAAAGTCAAAACTACTAGAAGAAGAAAAATTAGTGGATATGGTGGTAGGCCCCGATGCCTATAGGAGCCTTCCGGGACTTATCGAGGAAGCAGAAACCGGACAAAAAGCAGTAAATGTCCTATTAAGTAGAGACGAAACATACGCAGATATCGCTCCAGTTAGACTTGATAGCAATGGCATTAGTGCATATGTTTCTATTATGCGTGGATGTAATAATATGTGTAGTTTTTGCGTGGTGCCGTTTACAAGAGGTAGAGAAAGAAGTAGAGACGCACATTCGATTGTTGCAGAAGCTACCAACTTATTTAAGACAGGGTTTAAAGAAGTAACCTTACTTGGTCAAAACGTAGATAGCTACCACTGGATTAATGAGCAAAATAATGAAGCAGTAACTTTTGATATGTTACTAGAAAAAGTAGCTTTAATTGACCCTAGCCTGCGTGTACGTTTTAGCACGTCACACCCTAAAGACATTACCGACGAAGTATTGCATACCATTAATAAATACCCAAACATTTGCAGACACATTCACTTACCGGTTCAAAGTGGAAGCACTAGACTACTTCAACTCATGAACCGCACGTACACGCGCGAATGGTATATTGCTAAAGTAAACCGCATTTTTGAACTCATCCCTAACTGCGGTATTAGTTCCGATATTATTGCAGGTTTTTGCACTGAAACCGAAGAAGACCATCAAGATACATTAAGCATTATGGAGCATTGTAAATACGACATGAGCTACATGTATTTTTATAGTGAAAGGCCTGGAACCCTTGCTGCCAAAAGATATACAGACGATATACCGGAGCCCATTAAAAAAAGAAGACTGCAAGAAATTGTGGATATGCAAGGCGTACTTTCTACTGCTAGCAACCAAAAAGATGTGGGTAGTGTGTTTGAAGTATTGATAGAAGGCAATAGTCGAAAAAATGAAAATGATTGGTCGGGCCGCACTTCACAAAACAAAGTATTGGTGTTTCCAAAAACAGCTAGCATTGATTTAAAGGGCAAGTATGCACAGGTAAAAGTGACGAGCTATACCAGAACAACCCTACTTGGTGAGCAGGTTGGATAAATTTATTTGAACGAATTAATAAGGTCAACTATGGATCTTCAAAGTATAAAAAACAGATTTAACATTATTGGTAATGCACCTGCACTTAACCATGCGCTAAACACGGCCGTGCAGGTAGCTGCCACAGATTTAACGGTTTTAATTGTGGGTGAAAGTGGTGTGGGTAAAGAAGTATTTTCTCAAATTATCCATGCCCTATCTGCACGAAAACACAACCCATTTATTGCCGTTAACTGCGGTGCTATTCCAGAAGGTACCATCGACTCCGAATTGTTTGGTCACGAAAAAGGATCTTTTACTGGGGCCGTAGATAGCCGTAAAGGATATTTTGAAACCGTAAGTGGTGGTACTATTTTTTTAGATGAAATTGGTGAAATGCCTATTGGCACACAAGCCCGACTTCTGCGCGTTTTAGAAACCGGTGAGTTTATTAGAGTAGGTTCTTCTAAAGTTCAAAAAACAGATGTACGCGTTATTGCAGCAACCAATAGAGAATTATTAGAGTTTACACAAAAAGGAAGATTTAGAGAAGATTTATATTACCGTTTAAGCACCGTACCTATTCGTGTACCATCGTTAAGAGACCGCAAAGAAGATATCAGTTTACTTTTCAGAAAATTTGTTGTTGATTTTGCAGAGCGCTATAAAACAACGCCCGTGCAATTAGACGAGGAAGCTAAAGCCATTCTTATCAATCATCAGTGGCAGGGCAATGTGCGTGAACTAAAAAATATTGCAGAGCAAATTTCAGTATTAAGTAAAACCAATTTAATTAACGCTACTACCCTACAAGGTTTTTTACCAGATCAAAGCAGGTTTTCTAGAATGCCAATACTCGCTGGACAAAACCAAGGTGGCGAGTTTGCCAACGAGCGTGAAATTTTATATAAGCTCTTTTTTGACATGAAAAAAGATGTTACAGAGCTTAAAAAAATGTTTGTAGAAATACTTCAAAACCCTTCTTTAGCAGGTACTGCAGCCAATTTTACCAGAGAATCAATTTTACAAGATTTTACGGGTCACGAAGTTGACAATACGCATCAACATTTTATTACACCCGCCAATAATTCAGCAGCTGCGCTACCTGTTTTGTTGCAAGACAATGACATGCACCAGCATGAAGATATTGAAGAGTCTTTAAATATTATTGATAAAGAAAAAGAACTGATTTTAAAAGCACTCAAAAAACACAAAGGTAAAAGAAGAGACGCATCTTTAGATTTAGGAATTAGTGAAAGAACCTTGTACCGAAAATTAAAAGAGTATGACATTGAAGATTAAATCATCTAATATGAAACTATCTAAAGTATATCGCATTTTATTTTTGGTGACTACCCTAGCTTTAACAAGCTGTGGTATCTATAAATTTAATGATGCCAGCATAGACCCAACCGTAAAAACCATTAAACTTGGTTTTATAGAAAACAGAGCGCGCTATGTAAACCCGCAATTAAGTCCAAAGCTGAATGATAAATGGCAGCAAAAAATTGCCAGTCAAACAAAATTAACCAGAACTACAAGTGATGATGCACACTATATTATTAGTGGCACCGTCACCAATTATGACGCATCACAAACAGTGGGTATAAGCAATCAACAAGCTTCAACCAACCGTTTAACCGTTACCGTTCATATTGTTTTTAGAAATACATTAACCAACAAAACCGAAGAGTTTGACGTGAGCCGTAGTTTTGATTTTGACGCCAATTTAACCCTCACCCAAGCAGAAACTAAACTGCTCGACGAAATGGTTAGAAGCTTAACGGACGATATGTTTAACCGTATTTTTTCAAACTGGTAATCTATTTGTACATTTAATCTCTAGTATTTACAAGATGAGTCATTTCAGTAATTTAGTAGCTAAACACCTCACAGGCAAAGAAAACCTGTCTGCTACTTCTGTAGATGTACTAGAGAGCTTACACAAACAATACCCATTTTTTGCGCCAGCGGCAGTGCTAGCAGCGGCAAAATCTCAAAATAATGGCACAGAAACGAGTAGAGCAGCCCTTGCGGTTGGAAATACGGGCTTGTTACAACAAATATTAACAGCTCCTATGCCCAACGCAATAAGCAATGTAATTAGCAAACAACTGGCAGATTACAATAAACTGGTCACGCCAGACCAGATTTTGGAGATAGAATCACCGGTTTTATACCACACCATCGATTATTTTGCCTCACAAGGCATCAAAATAGACCTAAATCAGGGTCATCAAGACGAATTGTCAACCAAGCTTAAGAAGTTCACAGATTGGCTAAAAGAGGTCAAACATCCCGTTTCGGAGGGTCAAACCACACCCGAATCAGAAGCAGATACCCCCTTTTTCAGCGAATCTGACATAGAAAAGGCCGTGGTAACCATTGCCGAAAAATCTAACGAATCTAGGGAGGTTGTAACCGAAACTATGGCAGAAGTGCTGGGTAAACAGGGTCGCCGTGAAAAGGCAATTCAGCTCTACCAAAAATTAAGTTTCATAAATCCTGAAAAATCCGTTTATTTTGCTGCCAAGATTCAACAATTAAAAGGATTATAAAATGACTATTTTGTTTCTAGTTTTGATAGTAGCTGCTTGTGCAGCTTTAGGTTTTGTGGTTTTAATCCAAAATCCAAAAGGCGGTGGATTGTCTAGTAATGTAGGCGGTATTAGCAACCAATTTATGGGTGTTAAACAAACCACTGATGTTTTAGAAAAAGGTACTTGGTTGTTTGCAGCCATTATTGCTATTTTGGCTTTACTATCTACCCTTTTCTTAAAAGGCGTTACTAGCGCTGCTCCTGAAGATTCAATACTACAAAAAGTAAATACGAATAGTTCAGCACCTGCTGCTCCGGCTAAAGCTCCTAATCCAGTAACTACTGTCGACACAACTAAATAATAAATTTAACTTTTGATATTTAAAACCCTGTCTGTATTTGCAGTCAGGGTTTTTTGTTTAAATTGAAGTCATGAAAAAATTAGGAACAGCACTGATTGTTATTCTATTGGTAGTGGGATCTATTACAGCATGGAGTATTTTTTCATCCATCACTAATTTTTCTGGGGCACAAAAAAGCTTTACCGTAGATCAATCGAATGTTAAAAAAGGATCTGTTATTGATTATATAAGTGAAGAAGGACTCATTAAAAATAGCATAGGGCTTCGCCTACTTTCTTTGGTTTTACCAAATTGGGATTTTGTGAGACCCGGCAAGTATCAATTAAAAAAAGGACAAACTGCTTGGCAAATTGCCAGGATGCTAAAAAATGGACGCGTTGCAGAAGTTAAGCTGGTCATTAATAAATTAAGAACCAAAGAAGATTTTGCCAGACTCATAGGCAATCAATTTTCTACAGACTCTGCTACCGTGATGCAGTTTATTTCAAACAATGATTCACTACAATCTTTTGGAGTTGATACAAGTACCTTTTACGCTATCATCATACAGGATACCTATCAATTTTATTGGGATACGCCGTTTCGACAAATTTTAACCAAGTTAAAATCATACCAAGAAAAATTTTGGGATGATATTGATCGTCGAAACAAATTACAATCCAAACACTTAACGGATATAGAAGCCTACACCCTAGCTTCTATTGTAGATGAAGAAACAAATGTGGTATCAGATAAATACAAAATTGCTAGTGTGTATATTAACAGACTCGCCAAAGAAATGCCACTGCAAGCATGTCCTACCATTAAATTTGCGATGAATGATTTTACGATTACACGGATTTATGAAAAGTATTTATCGAATCCATCACCTTATAATACCTACCGCAAAAAAGGATTACCTCCGGGCCCCATTTGTACACCACTACCCGCAACAATTGATATTATTTTAAACGCACCAAATACCAACTTCTTATATTTTGTTGCCAAAAGTGATTTTAGCGGCATGCACCATTTTAGTCCAACTTACGAAGAGCATAATAGATATGCCATCGAATATCAAAAAGCTCTAGATATTTATATGGCAAAAAAAAATAAGAAACCTTGATAAAATTACACCGCATTATATTAAGTTGGGGGCCTATCGATTACGTTGTAAAAAAAAGTAAGACGATGGTGATTCCAGGCTTTAAAGGCATGCCGGTTTATGATGTTGTAGTATTTTTTTTCAGACAAATCAATAAAGTAGGGTTAAACGAAAGAGCTTCTGCCATTACATTTAACCTTATTATGGCACTACCTGCAGCCATGCTATTTTTATTTTCACTCATACCCTATTTTCCCGCATCATTTAAAGTAGATGAGCAGGTTTTAAAGTTATTTAAAGATATTACACCCAATAGCCAAACCTATGCATTTATTAAAAATCTAATCAACGACTTGTTACAAAAGCACGTGGGTATTTTTTCGTTTGGTTTCCTATTACTCATCTTTTATGCGTCTAATGCGATGATGGGTATTATCAGAACTTTTGATAGATCCATACAAGAGCAAAAAGGTTTTTTCATGCACAGGCGCTGGCGTGCAATACGTTTAACGGCTATTTTAATTGTACTCTTTATTG
The DNA here is from genome assembly GCA_945901845.1 of Sediminibacterium ginsengisoli. Taxonomy (GTDB): domain Bacteria; phylum Bacteroidota; class Bacteroidia; order Chitinophagales; family Chitinophagaceae; genus Sediminibacterium; species Sediminibacterium ginsengisoli_A. The sequence goes on from CAMDLR010000016.1 coordinate 32,799, forward strand.
CCTCTTCGCTTATGTTAATTGGTCAAGAACAACTAGCATCGTTTGTAAGAAGTTTATTTCAAGTTAAAAGAAATACAACGCTTCCCTATTGGAACGTTGTTCGGTGGTCGATTATTATTGGCCTCTTATTCTCAGGCATCTCACTTATTTACACCTACGCACCTTCTGTAAAAAAAAGATGGTCCTTTGTATCCGCAGGATCGCTCCTAGCTACCTCGTTAACGCTTATAACCACATTGTTTTTTTCGTATTGGGTAGATATGTTTGCCACTTCGAACTACAATAAAGTATACGGATCTATTGGAACGGTATTAATTTTAATGCTGCTCATGTACATCAACTCACTCATCCTATTAATTGGATTTGAATTAAATGTGAGCCTTACTTATTTGACCAAGCAAAAAAATCAGTCTGTAAAAAATTAATCGTCAAACATTAATCGTCAGCGCACCAATTTGCGAGCAAATTTTCTTGTCGCTCCATAGATATTGTTTGCGTTTTGTAATGACCAGCTGCCATTTTTTGACGATGTGCTTCATAAATTGAAACAGCGCAGGCTACCGAAATATTGAGGCTTTTAATAAATCCTAGTTGCGGAATAATAAAATTACAATCGGCAAGTGCAATTGTTTCTTCACTTACGCCATCATGTTCATTACCAAAAACAAGGGCAACCGAATCCGCAAAATCAATTTCATATAAACTAACGGCGTCACTTGACAAATGTGTCGTGTAAATTTTATTATAATTTTTACGAAGTGCCGTAAAACATTCTTGGGCGTTGGTAAACTGATGAACTGTTAGCCATTTAGCGGCACTACTACTACTTTTAACACCAAAATAATCGTGCTTTGCAATTTTAGTATTGAGGATATAAATATCCTGAATACCTACCGCATCGCAAGTACGCATAACTGCCGAAATATTGTGTGGATCATTTACATTTTCCATCACCACCGTTAAATTGACTTGTCTATTTTTTATAACCGATAACATACGGTTGTAGCGCTCTGGAGTCATCTGTAGTAATTTATAGTAGCGTAATGCCTAAACCAGGCTTATCTGTTAGGGTAACTATACCGTTATCAAATGTGATGCCTGTAGCGATATCTTCCGCTAACAATAACGGCCCGTCCATATCTACATGATCAAGTTGTGGTAAAAAATGTGCAATGGCTGCAGAGCCAATGCTAGACTCATTCATAGAGCCCATCATCACTTTTAAACCAAGGCCGCGGGCAGTTTCAATCATGCGAAGTGCAGGTGTAGGTCCACTACATTTGGTAAGCTTAATATTAATACCATGAAAATGTCCTGCGCATTTTTGAACATCGGATTCCATCACACAACTTTCATCGGCATATAAGGGAAGCTCCGATTTTTCAAATAATATTTTCATGCCTTCCCAATTGTCTTTGGCAAGTGGTTGCTCAATAAATTCGACACCCATTTTTGCAAGTATGGGGATTTTTAAAAGCGCTTCTTCGGTGGTCCAACCAGCATTGGCATCTACCCTAAAAACAGCACTAGTAGACCCTGTTAAGGCTTCCATGATTTCAATATCCTCTGGCGTGCCTAATTTTATTTTGTATACCGGCCAAGGTTTGGCATTCATTTTTTCCAGCATTTTTGGTATGGTGTCAATGCCAATGGTATAATCTGTTACAGGTGTATTTTGCCAGCTTGTATTCCATAATGTATAGAGTGGCTGCCCCTTCATTTTGCCATACAAATCCCAGCAGGCCATGTCAAGCGCCGATACTAAAAAGGGATTCTGCGGAAACAAATGATGTAAATAATGCCAATAACGCGCAGGATCTGTAAGCGCAAATTTTTCAACCATCGCTCTTTTTGACTCAAGGTCTTCAATCATTTTTTCGACAGTGATATCGTAATATACAATGGCAGGGGCTTCCCCAAAACCAGTAAAATTACCCAGTGATAAAGAAACAACTAAAGAAGGCTGATGCGTTTTTGTACGACCATTTGAAATGGTAAATGGATACTCGAACGGTAAGGCAATAAATTTATAATTGAGTTGCAATGCTAATTATTTAGGATGGACAAATATAAAGCAGAAAGCAGTACAATGGCCTCTTATGCCCTACCACTAGAAGCGATACAAGCCTGTAGTTCATTATTAAATCCGTTTTGCTCCAATAAATTTTCGAGGGTCATATGCATACGGTACTGCCAGTAATGTGTAGGATTGGCAGGCACATTGATACGCTCGTCTTGGGGGTTTTGTCTCCGCAAATGAGCATCGATACCTAATAAATCTTGTAATTGAAAAGTAGTCCACATAGCAGGTGCATACAAATGCTGCATAATTATCGCCTTATTGATATGTGCTTCACAAAACTGCGGCGCCTTTCCGGACTCACCTAAAATATGATTGTAAAAAGACTGTGTTTGATGTGCATTTTCTTCCCACCATCCTCTAATGGTACTCATATCATGTGTAGAAGGCGTTACAACGCTTAAATACGGCGCGTCTTTTGGATGGAAAAACTGCGTATGCGGATTTTTTGGCATCCGCTGAATTTCTAAACTTAATAAGCCTAATTGATGCATGACATCTGGCACACAAGAAGGTACAAGACCAAGGTCTTCGCCACAAACGAGCATATTGGTTACACGCTTAAGTGCAGGTAGTTTATTAAGGGCTTCTTTTTTCCAAAAATCATCCTGTCTTCTAAAAAAATAATCGACGTATAATTCTTTTAGTTGGTGCTGCACCGCTTGATCTAGTCCTTTAAATGCAGCCGTATTTTCGATGCCAAACCGCAAATGATAAAAGGGTCCACCCGCGTATGCTTTTTCTTTGGCCTCAATAAATAATACATTGCTTATTACATTAAATAAACCCTGCTTTATTTTTTGATGATAATCAGAAATAGGTAAAGCCGAAAAATGTTTTTCAACCAAACGCTGGGTTGCAAAAGCTGATTTTAAAGTATACTTTCCAAAACCATCATACATTAAAAACTCAGCTTTTACCACTTCATTATCGTAACCAAAATAATCCCACAACACTTTATCTGTAATGATAGGCTTAGCAAAGTCTTGCGCACTGATATAAATACCACGCTCCTTTAATTCATTTTCATGAACAGGAATAGCAGGAACAAAGTGCCCCAAAATTCCTTCAACAGCGTCCATAGGTATACTCCAAATTCTAAAGAAACCTAAAATATGATCAATTCTAAATGCATCAAAATACAAACTCATTTGCTCGAAGCGCTGCTTCCACCATGCAAAACCATTGGTGGTCATCTCTTCCCAATTGTACGTGGGGAAACCCCAGTTTTGCCCAGCTACAGCAAAATCATCGGGAGGAGCACCGGCTTGCATACCCATGTGAAAAAAATTAGGATGTTGCCATGCATCAACGCCATATCTGTAAACACCAATGGCAATATCTCCTTTTACAATCACGCCGTTTTCATGCGCATATGCAGTAGCTTCTCTTAATTGAACATCAAGTAAGTACTGAATAAAATAATATTTTTCTATAATTAATTTTACTGCTGCATCGGGTTCAACCAAAGATTTAAAATCTGATTCTGAATAGGTATTATGTGTTGGCCATTGATTAAAATCGATGGTGCCATATTTATCCCTACAATAACAAAACGCAGCATAGGGTTCTAACCAGTGCTGGTGCTTGGTATAAAAATCTTTAAACCCTTTGCTAGCAAGCGATTTTTCACCTATTAACGTATATACCTCATCTAAAATCTGATACTTTATTTTTACTACTTCTTCATAATCAACAACAGTAAGTGCATTTAGTTTTTGCTTCGCGTCACTAAGTTTTGCAATTAAATTTATATTAGAAGTAGGAATTAAAGTATCTAGGTTTAGATAGATTGGATGTAACGCAAATGCAGAAATAGCTGCATAAGGGTAAGAGTCTTTCCATGAATGCGTTGCGGTGGTATCATTAATGGGCAGTAATTGGATTTTTTTAAGTCCAACTTTTTTTGCCCAGTCTACTAACAATTTAATATCCGTAAACTCTCCCACGCCTAGTCCGTTATTAGATCGCAAACTAAAAACAGGAATAGCTACACCTGCTCCTTTCCATGTATCGTTGGGCAAATAGGTGAAGCCATCATTTACCACAATGAATGTATTTGCACTTGGTGCATCTACAAGTATTCGGTTGCTTCCATTTTCAATTACAACAAATGACTTTTTTACAACATCATATACCCCGTACTTGTATGAAATTGGAAAGGTAGCTTTTGATAAATCAAGTGATACCGAAAAATAGTCTTCCCCATCGTTTCGTGAAAGTAAAATTGGATCTTTTGCATCCCATGCACGCAAATGTTTGTTATCACCTAATAAACAAATTGTTTGTGTTGGGGTTAATAATGGACTCTTTACTTTTAACTGATGGGTAGTATTTTTTGGTACTACTACATCCATGGTAGCATAACTATTTTTCAAAAGCACATTTTTAAAAGGCTCTTTATAAAAAGCATTCTCAAAATATCCAGCAGCATTCCAACTATCTACAAATAAAACAGCTGTAGCCTTTATTTTGGAAGGGTTAAAGCTTTTATCATTCCCACCCCAATCATAAATAATGGTTCCATCTGCATTTTTAATAACGTATTGGTAGCTAATGCTTTCATCTACTATGTCTTTAGATCCAAATGAAATAGATAGATTCCAGAAATTTTCGTTGAAATATTGAAGCGGAAAGGCTTTTTCGATGTCATTGTTTCCTAAAAGTGGATGATTTCCAACCACATAAATAGTTTGACCAAACTGTGTTGTAAACCTTAATTGAAACACCAACGTAAAACCTATAGCCTTCTTTGAAACAAGACTATACGTAGATGTTACATCTACCGCTTTAGCAGTAAGGGTATCCAAATTCTTTTCCTTGGCCAACACAATCGTTTTATTGCTCGCTAAATTAATAAACAATGTGTAATTATCACACAATAGTTTTAAAAATTTAACCAATTATCATGTCGGCCCCTTTTTCGGCAATCATGATGGCAGCAGCGTTGGTATTCCCAGAAACAATGGAAGGCATTATAGAGGCATCAATCACGCGTAAATTAGCCACTCCATGCACTTTAAGTAAATGATTTACAACAGCTTGTGTGTCATTCCCCATTTTACAAGTACCTACTGGATGGTATAGGGTTTCGAGTGATTTATTGATGTGTTCATTGATAATTTGATCAGAAACTGGTGCTTTTGGAAGTAGCATTTCACCATCTCTATACGCATCAAAAGCAGGCGAATGGAGCACTTCAATGGCCTTTTTTAGGCCTTTAACAAGCATTGTCCGGTCATCAATATCAGATAATGGATTGAGTTGGATGCTAGGCGGTTCCGATGGATTTGAAGATTTTAGCTTAACCTGACCCCTACTTTTTGGGTGGAGTATAATAGACATAATTGAAAATCCACTGTAGGTAGGATACGTATTAACATTATAAATATCTGTACTATAATCAGGTTTGATGGTAAGTGGCACAAAATGGAACTGGATATTAGGCTGCCCTTCTCCCAAACTTCCATCCTCCTCAATTTTTAAAAAAGCATTGGCTTCGAGCGGACTATTGGATAATGGTCCTGTTTTAAACAATACATGTTGTACCCCTGCCATCACCATTTTAGTGGGTTTTAAAAGATCATTCCCTGTTGGAACACTAGCTAATGCACTTGCGCCACTCCAAACATGGTCTTGTAAATTTTTTCCAACACCTGGTAAATGTTTTACTGTAATAATACCATGCTTAGAAAGCTCATTGGTATCACCAATACCAGATAACATTAATATTTGTGGAGACTGAATCGTTCCAGCAGAAATAATGACTTCCTTATTACAATTATAAATTTCAGTTTGTGCATTTTTATTTTTTACCTCTACCCCAACTGCAACGCCTGATTCAAACAAAACTCTTTTAACAAATGTATGCGTTACAATAATTAAATTTTTTCTTCTACGCACTGGCTTTAAAAATGCTGCAGCTGCACTATGACGTTGGTTATTTTTAATAGTAAACTGCAAAAGAGACGCCCCTAATTGTTCAGCACCATTATAGGCTGGATTGCTTTGTATCCCTTGCTCTGCGCAGGCTTCAACAAAAGCCGTTGCAACATTAGAAGGTGAAGCGGCATGTGTTACATGCATAGGGCCATCCTTTCCATGAAATTCATCATCAAAATTTTGGTTGTTCTCCGACTTTTTAAAATAAGGAAGTACCGATGCATAATCCCAACCCTCATTACCAAGTGCAGCCCAATCATCATAATCTTTTTTATTGCCTCTCACATAAGCCATGGCGTTGGTGGCACTAGAACCGCCTAGTACTTTTCCGCGCGGAATAAATAATTTTCTATTGTCAATTGCTTCAGAAGGCTCTGTCCAAAATGCCCAATCAACTTCTGTGTTATTTAATTTTGAATAAGCCCCCGGTATATTAATTTCCATTTTAGAATCGGGTCCGCCCGCTTCTATTAATAATACTTTATGCGCTGGATTTTCCGACAATCGATTTGCCAAAACACAGCCCGCCGAGCCTGCTCCAATAATTATATAATCATATAACATACTTAAATATAATAAAAAAGACAAAAGGACGTATTTTTAGTCCCAACTATGACGGAGAAGAAAGCACATCCACTTGTAATATACACAGACGGTTCATCAAGAGGTAACCCAGGCCCTGGAGGTTATGGCGCCATTTTAATTTGGGGCGAAAAAGTAAAAGAGCTTTGGGGTGGTTACAAATACACCACCAACAACCGCATGGAATTAATGGGTGTGATTCAAGCACTCATGGCTGTTACCAAAAAAAATATTCCCATTACCATTTATACCGATAGCCAGTACATTGTAAACAGTGTAGAAAAAAAATGGCTTGATAACTGGATCAAAACCAATTTTAAAGGCGGTAAAAAAAATAAAGACCTCTGGCTAACTTATGCAACCCTCGCCAAAGATTTTACCATCAAATTTGTTTGGGTAAAAGGCCACGCCGATAATACATACAATAACCGTTGTGACGAACTTGCAACCGCCGCCGCAGACGGGAACGATTTATTAGATGATGATGGGTATGAGGGATAAAAAAATGGGATGACCAGCAGATTGCCAATCATCCCATGTATGAACTAGGGGGATTAGTATATTTATTTTTTTATTTTCCCATTCTTAATTGCACGCCCATTTCAAAGCCGCCCGCATTTAAACCAACCAATACTCTTGTTGGAGTGGTGTAAAAACCATAAAACTGCCAGCGGTTGTTCTTATTGTACTGAAAGCCCATACTGGTTGAGTTTGTGGTATGGTACATCGCCATCAACTTTAGTGGCTCTTTAAAACTAATTTCTGCGCCAATATCTGCTATGTTATCATAGTTTTTAACACCTCTATAGGCAAACTTGGGCATTACGTTAATTTCATTGTTCAACTTAATATTGTAACTCATAGCGGTATAAAACAAATTAAAATCTGCTTCTGTAGTGTATGACTTTTCCATACCTCTACGTAGGTTTTGAGCTGATCCTTCTAAAGTAAAATTACGATCGGTGTATACAAACCCAATATCAGCATCTAACATTGCTTCACGGTTATTAAAAAATATAACAGATGCATCACCAGGCAATGCATTGATCTGACCCAAATCAATCATTTGACGTGTAAAACCAAATGATAAACCTAGTCTTAAATTAGTGGTACCCGCTTCGTTAAAATCTACTTTGTAAGCATAGCTACCCATCACCCTTGTATTGTTAAACAATCCAGCCGATTCTTTGCTGATAATAAGTCCTAATCCCACATTACCATTAGACTTATAATCGAGGGTAAGTAGTCTTGTAGAAGGTGATCCTGGAATGGCTTCCATCTGGCCCACATAACTAACTGTAGATTTTAATCCGGTTAGCGTTCCAGCACCTGCTTGTGCTGGATTACTAATGTACTTATTACTAAAAAATTGTGATGCAGGGGGATTAATAGAGTTGATATTTTGAGCTACTGCAAAAGCACTAACAATTGTTAAACTGATGGTAGCAAATATTTTATTCAATGTTTTCATATTGTATTGATTTGACGTTTTAAAAATTAGGATTATCTAACAATTGATACATAACCTCTAATTGGTAACGCGCCGTCTTTATTAAATTTAATGACATAGAAATATGCATCTTCTTTTAATTTCTTACCATTAACAGTACCATCCCACTCATTGTTGTAGCCACGCTTAGCAAATACGGCTCTTCCGGCTTTGTCATACACCATCACCTCGTTATCAGGATACATGTCAATGTTTGGAATTACCCACTTATCATTTACACCATCACCATTTGGCGTTACTAAATTGTTAGGTACTAATTTGTAGTCAGCAATCACTGTTAACAATACCGGTACCGTAGCTTGGTATCCAAAACTATTGGTAACAACAACCGCGTAAGTTGTAGTGCCTATCGGTCTTACATTGATAGTTGCACCTGATCCAACAATACCCGTACCGCCTACTGCTACCCATGTGTAATTGACAGCATTAGCACCTGTTGCACTTAATTGTGCAGTTGTGCCAAGCGTTATTAAATTTGGTGAAGCAGCCGCTACTGGCATTGGATCAATACCCAATCTAAATGTTTTTACTACTGAATCTACACCACTGTTTGCTACACCACCGTTATCTTTTACTCTTACAGATACTACAACATCTTGTGGCGTTGCAATGCCTGCGGCAAGTGTAAATTGAATTTGTGTGCCTACAACATTAATAGTATTAAATAATAAAGGACTTGATGTAGTTACACTTGTTGTTGTTGTTTGTGTAGTTTCTGGACCCGCTGTAATACCTGCCAAATTAATAATTTGTGAAGTAGATACATTGTATACTCTTCTATCTGTAATAGCCGTTAATGTTGGTGCTTCGTTTACATCTGTAACAGTAATGGTAAACGCTCTTTCAAAACTTAAGCCACCAGCATCTGTAACTCTTACTCTTACAGCGTAACTGTTTTTAGCTTCAAAGTTGAAGACCGCTGCAGTGCTAATTGTGCTACCCGTAATGGTAAAGCTTGCATTGTCTGTAGAACCTGTGCCACTTACTAATGAGTAAGTATGCGTATCACCTGCATCTGCATCTGTTCCTGCTAAAGTTCCAACTGTTGTTCCAGATGCTGCATTTTCAAGTACACTTGTATTTGATAAAGCAAGTGCAGTTGGCGCTTCATTTACATTTGTTACAGTAATCGTAAATTCTTTTTCAAAAGTTAAACCACCCGCATCCGTTACACGAACTCTTACACTATAGCTTGATTTTGTTTCAAAATCAAATACAGCTGCAGTGCTAAGTGTGCTGCCAGTAATAGCAAAACTCGCATTGTCTGTATCGCCTGTTCCTGAAACTAATGTATATGTGAATGTTTCGCCTGCGTCTATATCTGTTGCACCTAAAGTAGCAACAGTTGTTCCAGATGCAGCATTTTCTGCAACTGAACTTGCGCTAGCGCTCATATTTGTTGGTGCTTCATTTATATTTGTTACACTAATCGTAAATGCTTTTTCAAAACTTAAACCACCAGCATCTGTTACACGAACGAGAACTGAATAACTATTTTTAGTTTCAAAATCAAATACTGCAGCCGTGTTTAATGTGCTGCCCGTAATGGTAAAGCTTGCGTTATCAGTAGAACCAGTTCCACTAACTAATGCAAAAGTAAAAGTATCACCCGAATCTGCGTCTGTTGCACTCAATGTGCCAACAGCGGCACCTGATGTAGCGTTTTCTGCAACAGCAGTGTTACTTAATGCAACATCTGTTGGTGCAGTATTATATATTAAAGTAACTGTTGCGGTTGTACTACCACCACTATTTGTAGCAGTAATTGTATAAACAACTGTTCCGGTTTGTTGCGCAGTTAATGTTCCGCTAATCACACCCGTCGTGGCGTTAATGCTGAGGCCTGCCGGTAAAGTGGGACTCACTGTAAAACTAGTAGCTGTGCCCGTGTAGGTAGGCAAAAGGGGGGTAATGGCAATGTCTTTGATAATTACATTCGGTGTGGTATAGCTGAGTGCGGATGGAGCAGTATCGACGATGCTAAAAGTCTGGCTCTTCGTACACGTATAGTTGCCTTTCCCGGTGATTGTAACTGTTGCTATTCCTATATTTCTATTATTGGTGTAGGTAACGGAATAGTGCGTACCGAGGGTCATAGTCGTGGCACCATCTTTTACTACGACTGCTGGAGTTAAGGCTGATCCTGTGTAGGTTTGGTTCGCAATTGCATCAATTGTCAAGCTGCTAGTGGCTTTAATAATTCCTGGAATTGGCCAAGGTTTCCCTGCGTTAGACTTCAAAGCAACAATACCGTACTCTCCATAGGTATTTCTCCACTCGAAGGTAAGAAGCGCAGGAGTAACACTCTTGACAGTCATAGAGTAAGAATCACCATACTTATCTTTTCCACTCATGGTTAAATTACCACAATTATCATTGATCCGTACGTTTCCGCTTCCCCATGTATCTGGATAACAATTAGCCCATGCACCAAAAGAACCATCAGAAACAGTATAGGAACCAGGGGACGCAGCGACAGCAGTCAAAGTAATTGATCCTGAGTAAGGTGGCTTTCCACAGAAGGTCTGCAATGCATCGAATGCATAAGTGCCCGCTAAATCAGAACAACAAACTACAGCCGTTGGACCTGGAATGAAGATGCTAAAAGTCCCGGTTTTTGTTCCTGTATAGTTCCCCATCCCCGTGATCATCACTGACGCTGCGCCAACATTCGTGTTATTGCTGTAAGTGACTGTATAGTGTGTGCCTAGTGTTAAAGTCGTGACACCATCTTTTACTACTAGGCTTGGAGTCAAGGCTGATCCAGTGTAGGTTTGATTGGCAATGGGATCAATCGTTAAAGTGCTCGCTGCTTTGGCTACAATGCTAAAGGTCGCGGTTTTTGTACCTGAGTAATTGCCTATCCCCGTGATAGTCACTGTCGCAGTTCCTACATTTGTATTGTTACTGTAGGCGACTGAATAGTGTGTGCCGAGGGTTAAAGTAGTGGCACCATTCTTTACTACAATTGCTGGAGTCAATGCCAATCCTGTGAAAGTTTGATTGGCAATCGGGTCGATGGTCAGCGTGTTCGCTGCTTTAGCAATAATGTTCGCAGTTAATCCTATTGGTTGACTTACCGTATAATTACCAGCTGCTGTGCCACCTAAAGTGTAACCAGTTACAGTAACCGCTTTGTTTGTTCCTACACTTGCATTGTTAAATGTTGCAGTGGCTGTTCCAGCTAGTGTAACATTCGCTTGGTCTGATGTTTCAACTCCTACAAGTATTGCAGTGCCTCCCAGCGTTGCTGTTGTGTTAGCATCGTATTCTTTATTGCTCGCAGTTAGTCCTGTGATCGTTAATCCTAACGCAGTTACAGTACTAGAAACTGTTGCTACATTAACTGTTTGAGCATTTGTAGAAGTACAGGTTACATCACCAGAATAAGGCGATCCTGCAACTGTACTATTCGATTTTAATCTTACATAAACCGTGGTGATTGAAACTGTTCCACTGGTTTGAGTTAATGTAACTGAATTACCAAAGCCACTAGTTGTTGAAACACTTACTTCAAAACCAGTTGGGGCTGTAAAAGTTATATCATTAGTTAAAGAAGTACCGCTTACACTGAAGCTAGTATTGCTTGATGCAGTTGCATATATAGTAGTTAATGCCGCTAATGTTCCAGTTGTTGTAATGGTTGCTACATTACTAACCGTAATGCCATTGCCCGTTAAATCTGCTATTACTTCAGCAGGATCAGCTCCTGCGTTCCAATCTTCAGCAGCTGTTAAAATATATGTTGTTCCTCCAATTGAACTAGTTCCATTCTTATTCAACAATGCATTAATGGATGTTTTATCTGTAGCGCCTAAGCTTACTGTAAAACTCGTCCCGTTCGTTATTTCTACATTGGTCGTATTACTGGTTAATGTAAAGGTTGATGCCCCCTGTCCAGTAAATGTTAATTTGGTAACATCTATATCATTGGTTGCACCCGATAGGTTTAATAAGTTGGTTCCCGTAACTACGAATGATCCCGAAACAATGTCATAAGTTGCAGATGTAATGGTAGGAACTGCTACATCACTAACTATAACAGCATTTCCAGTTAAATCTGCACTACCTGTCATCGCTGGGTTCCAATTATCAGCTGCTACAATAATATAGGTTGTTGATCCAGTAGAACTTGTTCCATTTTTATTGAGGATTTGGTTAACTGCAGCAATATCTGTAGCATTAAGTGTAATGCTAAAACTTGTTGCATTAGTTAGCTCAACATTTGATGTAGTTAAAGTGTAAGAGCTACCACCTTCTCCTGTGAGGCTTAGCTTACTCACATCAATATCATTGGTTGCTCCTGCTGTAGCTACTAAATTTGTTCCAGTAACTACCAATACCCCTGTTGAAGCATTATACGTTGATGAAGTAATAGTGGGAGCAGGAATAAAAGTAAATCCTGCTAGTACTGTTGTACCACCTGGAGTGGTAACGCTTACATTTCCGGAAGTTCCTGCAGCAAGCACAGCAGTGATGCTGGTGGAAGAAACTACGGTATAGGAAGTAGCTGCTGTTCCGCCAAAGCTAACTGCGGTAGCCCCTGTAAAGTTGGTTCCGGTTATGGTTACGGTTGCTCCAGTTACCGCACTTGTTGGGGCAAATGAAGTGATTGTTGGTGGTGGGACATAGACCCATACGGCCCCCTGATTTGAATTATCGGTAGGTCCACCCACGATGGCGGTATTACCATTTGCACTGATCGATACAGAAGTACCTTGCCCTGCACGACCTGTATTTCCTGTTCCAACTAATTTATTTCCCTGCTGGGTCCAGGTAGTTCCGCTTCGGTTAAAGATCCATGCGGCTCCCTGACCTGAATTATTGGAATATCCACCCACGATGGCGGTATTACCATTTGCGCTGAGCGAAACAGCCCAGCCTTGATAAGCAGAACCTGTATTTCCTGTTCCAACTAATTTATTTCCCTGCTGGGTCCAGGTAGTTCCGCTTCGGGTAAAGATCCATGCGGCCCCTTGGTTTGAATTATCGACAATTCCTCCCACGATGGCGGTATTACCATCCGCGCTGAGCGAAACAGCAGCACCTTGCCGTGCAGCACCTGTATTTCCTGTTCCTACTAATTTTGATCCCTGCTGGCTCCAGGTAGTTCCGCTTCGGGTAAAGATCCATGTGGCTCCCTGACCTGAATTATCAAAATATCCACCCACGATGGCGGTATTACCATCGGCGCTGAGCGAAACAGCGAAGCCTTGCCGTGGCGTACCTGTATTTCCTGTTCCAACTAATTTATTTCCCTGCTGGGTCCAGGTAGTTCCGCTTCGG
>CAMDLR010000017.1 GCA_945901845.1 Sediminibacterium ginsengisoli
GTTTGAAAAAAAGTAAGGCCACAATTTCTTGCGGCCTTACTCCTATTATTTGATTAGATCTTAAATATCAATTGCTTCGCCATAAGCTGCAGCAGTTGCTTCTTTTAATCCTTCACTCATTGTTGGGTGCGGGTGTATTGCATTTAAAATTTCATGCGCTGTGGTTTCTAATTTACGCGCCACAACTGCTTCTGCAATCATTTCAGTTACGTTCATACCAATCATATGACAACCTAAAAATTCACCATATTTAGCGTCATAAATAACTTTTACAAAACCTTCTGTAGCACCTGCTGCACTTGCCTTTCCGCTTGCTACAAATGGAAATTTACCTACTTTAATTTCGTAGCCAGCTTCTTTAGCTGCTTTTTCAGTGTAACCAACACTTGAAATTTCTGGAATGCAATAAGTACATCCTGGAACATTGTTGTAATCAATTGCATCTGGTAAATGATGGTGCTTTTTTTCGAGGTACGCCATATGCTCTGCGGCATTGATACCTTCTTTAGCAGCAACGTGCGCTAATGCTTGACCTGGAGAACAATCACCAATGGCATATACACCAGCAACAGATGTTTGTTGGTATTTATCTACAATCACTCTTCCTTTATCAACTTTAATACCTGCTTCTTCTAAACCAAGATTTTCGATATTAGCAACAACACCAACAGCACTTAAAACAACATCAGCTTCTAGTGTTACCATAGAACCATCTTGCTTTTTAACATGCGCTTTAACGCCAGCACCTGAAGTATCTAATGATTCTACAGAAGCGTTGGTCATAATTTCGATGCCTTGTTTTTTATATTGTTTTTCTAATTCTTTAGAAATGTCTTCGTCTTCTACCGGAACAATGCGCGGCATAAATTCAACGATGGTTACTTTTGTACCCATGCTATTGTATACATATGCAAACTCAACACCTATCGCGCCACTACCAACAATGATCATTGATTTTGGTTGATCAGCAAGTACCATGGCTTCACGGTATCCAAGCACTTTTTTACCATCCTGTTTTAGGTTTGGTAATTCTCTAGATCTACCACCAGTAGCTAGAACAATATATTTTGCTTCATGAATTTGCTTGTTACCATCTGCAGCTGTCACTTCTACTTTTCCTTTTGATACCACTTTACCATAGCCCATGATCACGTCAATCTTGTTCTTCTTCATTAAGAATTGAACACCTTTACTCATTTTATCGGCAACACCACGGCTACGCTTGATAACACCACCAAAATCGTGGGTACCTGTTGCATTGATACCATAATCGGCACTATGCTTTACATATTCATATACTTGGGCACTTTTCAAAAGAGCTTTGGTAGGAATACAACCCCAGTTTAAACAAACACCACCAAGGCTCTCCTTTTCAATAACGGCTACTTTAAAACCTAATTGAGAAGCACGAATAGCAGCTGGGTATCCACCAGGTCCGCTACCAATAACAATTACATCATATGCCATAAAAACTAAATTACTTGATTATTAAGGGCCTATTGGCCATTTGCGTTGCAAAATTAAACTAAAATTGGGCAAATTATTCAAAAAACACACGAACGGTTTGATAAAACCAATTGGTATCTTGTGCTGCTCCTTTGTTTTGCATTTGTTCATTAAAACCTTGCAATCCAAAGAGTCCTGCCATGTTTCCATTTCGAAGGGCTATTTCGAGATATCCTGCCGAGTTAAACCAGGCTAATTTATCTGTTTCGGATACGCTCGTGTAATTGTCACTGATACTATCTATCACCTCGTTACGCTTAAATACTATCTTAAAAGAACGTCCATTAGCTTGAGCCGCAAATTCAGAAGCCGTTATATTAATAACTACGTTTTCGAACTGATCAATAAATAGGATTTGACCCTCAATCCAATCGGGGCCTACGGTAGGCCTTAATGGATAGGTTTCATTGATATTAGCGATGGCAACACCCCCATCTAGTAAATTACCTGTTTTACTTACTTTATTGATTGCCATAGCGATTACAGCAGTTATCTCAAGTAAAGTATGCTTATTATTTAAAGGAATAGCAACAAGATCAGTGGGCTTTTGCCCAGTAATCATGGTTAAGAGACCATTGTCGGGACAAATAATATACTGCTGGTTAAACTTAGCCATGAGTACATAATCTGTGGCACCTTCAAATAGGTTCACTAAAATGCAGTGAAAACTACCCCCCGGAAAATGCTTGATAGCGTTTCCAGAAACATAAGCTGCTTGCGGAAAATTAGTTTGCGGTAAATAATGCGTGATATCACACAAATTGGTGGTAGGATCTAGCTGTAAAAACTGACCTTTTATAGCGCCAACCAAAAAATCACGTTGGCCAATATCTGTTGATAGTGTTACAATTGGCATGCCTCATTGTTAACGTAATTACTTGTAAATTATTTCACTAGCTCGTTATTTTTAAAGAAAAACTTGCGAACCAATTTATCGGCTAATGCAGGAAAAAACTTATTCATAAATACAGCACGCTTACCCGTAAAAGTTAACACAAGCGTACGTTTGCGCTTTTCAATAGCATTTGCAATATGACCGGCACATTCTTCGGAACTCATCATGGCACCTTCATCCATTGGTGACTCCCCTTGCGATTCTCCTTTACTATTTAAAGCTGCATTTCTAATATTTGAACTGGTAAATCCTGGACATACCCACATAACATTGGTTCCAGATTCTAAAAGCTCGGTACGAAGCGCTTCTAACCAACCATTAACAGCGTATTTAGACGCCGAATAGCCACTTCGACCCGGAAGACCCCTGTACCCTGCAATTGATGACACACCCACAATAGTGCCCTTATTTTTAACAATATGATCTAGCGCAAATTTGGTACAGTACACGGTGCCCCAAAAGTTAATATCCATAACGCGTCTAATGGTATCAAAATCTACGTCTTGCACCAGTGCACGCATAGATACACCCGCATTATTAATAAGAATATCAATAGTACCGAACTCCTTTATTACAGCATCAATAAAACCCTTACAATCAATTTCTTTACTTACATCTGTGGCATGAATAAATAATGACTTACCCGTATTTGCCGATTGCAATTGATAGAGCTTTTGGTAATTACGTGCACAGGTAGCCACTTTTGCACCCTTAATTAAATAAAGTTCAACAAGTGCCTTCCCAATTCCGTCGGAACCACCCGTAATAACTACTACTTTGTCTTGCATTTGATCCATAAAAACAAATTATGTTCAAAAATAAGCAAGTAAAAGGGTGTTATTTAGGAAATGTGGGTAAATCAAGTAAAAAAGAACCCTATTTATTTGGCTATTTTTTTATTTCGCTTATTTTTGCACTCCTGAAACAAACAAGTGATTGATTGTGAAGGGTGAAGATTCTGTAGCTCAGTTGGTAGAGCAATACACTTTTAATGTATGGGTCCTGGGTTCGAGTCCCAGCGGGATCACAAAGCCTCAACGAAAGTTGGGGTTTTTTATGCGAAGACGCGAGTCAAGCTTGCTTGAATGAGCGGATGAAGCATAAAAAAACTAACGCAACCAAAGGTTGCGTTAAAAGGCTCTACGCTAGCTCAATGCGGAAGGGACGACGGCGAAGTGCAACGGAGCCGACAATCCCATTCTTACTAAATTTCTATTTATCTAATACTCTAAAAAGCACTTTGTCTGCATAAAATGTACCAAACGGTATTAATGAAGCTAAAAATGCCCAAAACATTTTAAGTAGGTTCCACTTATGTAAAAACGAAACTTGAAGCACTAAAAAAACATACAAAACAAAAAGAATTCCATGAGCCAAACCAACAATGTAATTAGGCTGAGGCATCGCATATTTATATTTCAAAATCATTGTAAATCCTAATAGTAAAAACGAGCAGCCTTCTAAAAATGCTACAATTCTTAGTCGTCCTAAAGCTGTTTTT
This sequence comes from Sediminibacterium ginsengisoli, assembly GCA_945901845.1. Taxonomy (GTDB): domain Bacteria; phylum Bacteroidota; class Bacteroidia; order Chitinophagales; family Chitinophagaceae; genus Sediminibacterium; species Sediminibacterium ginsengisoli_A. The sequence continues at coordinate 3,903 of CAMDLR010000017.1, forward strand.
AATAAATTATTTATCATTTTATTATTTATATTCAAATAAAATTGGAAAACCAAAGGAAACAAAAGCAGTCCAAATAAAATAAACCGGAAGGAACACTGCAATACTTTGCTCCACATCTTCCACCCCAACTTTGCCTCTAACAATCAAAAATAGTTTACGGCTTACGAGTATCAGGTTAAACAAAATGAGCAAATCGGCACCAAGTACAGATAGTCGATTGGGAGAAAGTCCATAGCTACTAATACGGTATGAAATAGACGAAAGTGCTATAATATTAACCCCAATCGTTAAAACGGATAATCCCAAGAGCAACCATTGGTTCAATTTTTGATCCGAAGACTTGGTAATTTCTGTTAAAGAAAACAAGATAAGTGCCATAACAGCTACCAATAAAACATTAAATAACATTAAAAAGTCTCTGTTTGAGTTGGGGTAATTGCCGGTTGCAATAACGGTAGCAATAAATATAAAGAGGGTAACAAATACAATTGGTGTAAAAATCCTGGCTATAACCGGTGATATTTTGCTTACCAACTGGTTGTTGTTTTGAACCAAAAATGCCGCTACAACCGGCACCGATGATAATCCAATGGGTACTATATAACCCTCAAAATAGATTTCAATTCTTACGCCTATCAATGAAAATAAACCAATGGTAATTGCGCAAAAAAATCCGCCCGCAATAAGCATAAGCCCTGACATTACCATAAAATCGCCATTGAACCGTAAAAATGAAATCCTACTATTACTTTTTGTAAAACCGCCATTCATAAAAACGTATCCAAAAACAACCCATAGTAATAGTGGCATATGAATGGCCGCCTGAACAATAGAATCACTCTTGGGTAAATTGGGCAGCAAATTCATATATACCACAGAGGCTATTGTAATTACCACCGGAACAATAATACTAGATAAAACCTGCTTTTGCTTAAAAATAAAATAGGCCATTAATGCACCAAATAATATCAACCCAATATTTCGCGAATAATAAACATCTTGTTCAATTTTTATAAAATTAGGGACAAGTGCAACCATTGATGCCACAGCTACAACACAAATAACCATCCACAATTCATTTTTATTTCCCCAGTTTACACCTGGTTGCACATAATGTAAGCGCTCATGCCAAACCTTTGCTACAGGCTCGTTTTTAATACTTTCGTATACAGCATCGAAATCCAATGTAAACTGAGCAGCATCTTGACGATACAGTATTTCAAGTGCAGCTGGTTTACCTATATTTTCGATGATTAAATGTTTCATGCTGCAATTTAATTTATACAAGTGCCTCAAACAAAATCTCTACCGGGTGCAAAGCCTTTTCGCCGGTTCCATCCTTAATTTGATGCCTACAACTGGTTCCCGGAGCAGATACAGTGCAATTACTGGCGCTTGCTCTAACCTTAGGAAACAACACGAGTTCCCCTATTTGCATAGAAACATCGTAATGTTCTTTTTCGTACCCAAAAGACCCTGCCATGCCACAACATCCCGACGGGATGGTTTCAACTTTATAATTTGTAGGAAAAGACAACACAGCAACAGAATCAGCAATAGATCCAATGGCTTTTTGCTGACAATGACCATGGAGTAATAGAGATTTGTTATTTGTTGTAAACTTATCTTTTGTGATATTTCCTGCAGCCATTTCTTTGGCTAAAAATTCGTCGATATAAAAACTATTAGCCGATAAATTTTCAGCAGCAACTAAATTTTGATCCGTTGCTAAATCGGGATATTCATCTCTAAAAGTTAAAATTGCAGAAGGCTCAATGCCAATTAATGGGCGCTCAGCTGTTACCAACCCACTTAACAATTCAATATTTTTATTGGCAATAATTTTCGCCTTTCTAACAAGCCCCTTTGAAAGCCATGTTCGCCCACTCTCTTCATGAACCGGGATCACCACGCCATAACCTAGAGTCGTTAACAATTGCACCGCTTTAATACCAATATGCGCATCGTTGTAATTGGTAAACTCATCACAAAACAAATACACCGTTTTTATGGGTGATTGTGGCGCCACATAATTTTTTTGATACCAGTGTTGTAAAGTTTGCACAGAAAGTGATGGCATGGATCTTTTGATGGCAAAACCAGATACCGCTTTAATAATTGAACCTATTACAATATTAGAAACTGCAAAATTATACAGCCTTGGTATGCGTGAACCAAACTTTGCAGCAGCCGTAAAATTGGCTATTAGTTTTGATCTAAATGGAACACCATTGGTATCATAATAATGTTGTAAAAACTCGGCTTTTAATTTAGCCATATCCACATTAGAAGGACACTCTGACTTACATGCCTTGCAGCTTAAGCAAAGGCTCATAACGTCATAAATTTCTTTATGGTTGTATCTATTTTGCTCGGTAGAATGCGTTAAAAATTCACGTAAAATATTAGCCCTAGCCCTAGTGGTATCTTTTTCGTTTCTTGTGGCCATATAAGACGGGCACATGGTACCACCAGACAAATGTGTTTTACGGCAATCACCAGAACCGTTACACTGCTCGGCGTGTTGTAAAATATCTTGTTTGTGAAATCTAAAAATAGTTTCAAAGGCTGGTGTGCTTTGCCCGGGCTCATACCTGAGCATACTATTCATAGACGGCGTATCCACAATTTTGTTAGGGTTAAAAATGCCTTTTGGATCCCAAGTATATTTTACTTCTTGTAATAATTTGTAATTTTTTTCACCCACCATTTGCTTGATAAACTCACCACGCAATCGTCCATCGCCATGCTCGCCACTTAATGAACCATCGTATTTTTTTACAAGTGTTGCCACTTCTTCGGCAATGGTTCTAAATAAAGCGTTGCCTTCTTTTGTTTTTAAATTAATAATAGGTCTTAAATGAATCTCACCAGAACCAGCATGCGCATAGTGCACCGCATACAATTCATGCTTTTTTAATATTTCATTAAAGTCTTTAATATAATTGGGTAAATCATGTACGTCTACAGCCGTATCTTCAATTACTGGAACTGCTTTTTCGTCGCCAGGTAAATTACTTAAGAGCCCCAGCCCTGCTTTGCGCAGCGTCCATATCTTTTTGGTATCGGCGCCAAATAAAACAGGAAAATGATAACCCAGTCCTGCAGCACGCATATCGGCTTCAACTGCATTTGTAAGTGCTAAAATTTCCTCGCGCGTTTCTCTAACAAATTCAATCACCAAAATAGCACCCGGATCTCCTTCAACAAAAAAACGGTTTTTACTTTGCTCTTTATTTTCTTTGGTACATTCTAAAATATAATGATCAATTAATTCACTCGCACTGGGATTATATTTAAGTCCAATTAAATTGGCGTGTAACGATTCGTCGATGGTATTAAAATGCACACACAATAAACCTGTTTCTTTCGCAGGTGCAGGCACTACTTGTAATTTTATTTCGGTGATAAATGCAAGTGTACCCTCTGATCCCGCTATTAAATTACAAAAATTAAATGCTGGGCCACCCGCGGTAAAAGGGCTCGCGTCAACAAGTATATCAATGGCATAGCCCGTATTGCGACGTACAATTGATTTTTTAGGAAATTCTTTTTTAATTTCTTGTTGGTTGTCATAGCTACTAAGCATCGACCTTACCGACTTATAAATTTTTCCTTCTAAACTATCCAACCCACATTTAGTATGAAAATCATCATTGGTAATAGTGTTAAACACAACCTCAGATCCATCACTTAAAAATGCAGTAACTTCTAATAAATGCTCACGTGTACTTTTATAAATTACAGAGTTAGATCCACAAGAATTATTGCCTACCATGCCACCCATCATGGCTCTATTAGCCGTAGAAGTTTCGGGGCCAAAAAATAAACCATGTAGTTTTAAAAATAAATTGAGCTCATCTCTAATCACACCAGGTTCTACCCTTACCCAACCTTCTTTTACATTAAGCTCTATAATTTTTGTAAAGTGTTTTGATACATCCACTACAATACCATTTCCAACCACCTGTCCAGCTAGTGAAGTACCTGCCGTACGCGGAATTAGTGAGGTATTGTTAGCAGCTGCAAAAGAAATTAAAGTGGCAATATCAGCCTTTGATTTTGGTATCGCCACAGCTAGTGGCATTTCACGGTAACTAGAAGCGTCGGTAGCATACAATGTGCGCATGGTTTTGTCAAAAAACAAATCTCCGTGCAGTTGCCCTGCTAATTGTTGTAACGCTTTATCCATTGCTGCTTATTCTGGTGCAAATTTAGCTAAAATAAAGAGATAGTAGCTTGTAATTGCTAGGTAGTTAGAATTCATTTAATTTAGAGTCTATGAAAACGATCGTTAAAAACTTATGCTTGTTATTTTTTGTGTCCATTGCCTTTTTTGCAAAGTCACAAACTAGTAGTAACTACGAGGTAATTAAAAACATCCCCTACTATCCCGAATCTACGCGCAGTTCTGACAACTATATCAAAGAACAATGTGTACTAGATATTTATAAACCTATTGGAAAAACCAATGCACCTGTTATTGTTTGGTTTCATGGAGGTGGTCTTACAGGCGGCACCAAATCAATACCAAAAGAATTACTAGATTATGGCTATTTAATCGTTTCTGTTGAGTACAGGTTAAGTCCAAAAGTAAAAGCCCCCGCATACATAGAAGACGCTGCAGCTAGCACTGCGTGGGTGTTTCAGAACATTTCAAAATATGAAGGGAACGTAAAACAAATATTTTTATCTGGTCATTCGGCGGGTGGTTATTTAGACCTTATGATTGGGCTCGAAAACAAATGGTTGGCAAAACATGGCATCAATACCAATCAAATTGCGGGTCTCATTCCATTAAGTCCGCAAGTCATTTCTCACTTCACCATAAGAGAGGAAAACAACATTTCTAAATTTCAACCTGTAATAGACTCCTACGCCCCGATTTATCATATCAAAAAAGAAACGCCACCTATCGTTTTAATTACGGGTGATAGAGAAATGGAATTACTAGGTAGGTATGAGGAGAACGCCTATTTTTTTAGAATGATGAAAGTGATTGAAAACCCACGCGTAAAACTTTTTGAGCTGCAAGGTGTGGATCACGGAGAAATGGTACGTCCCGGGATTTTTATACTCATGAAAGAAATAAGAATTATACTTAATAAGTAATTATTATATGTTATGTACCCCTAACTCTATCTTATCCACAAATCCCTTTATTTTAACAAATTTCGGTGTATTTATACTCAAATTCGATGAATTTTTTGGCTAAAATGTCAAAAATGCATAATATTATAATGAATTTGCTTGCCCAAATTCATTCATTAATTCATTTTTAAACAGACCAAACAAAATCTTATGAAAAGTTTGCTTTTAATTTTTTGTTCTGTGCTGTGCATCATGTCCTCGACATTTGCACAAACACGACAAGTTTCTGGTACCGTAACTGGGCCGGATAACAAAGCAGTTGCTTCAGCTACCGTTAAAATCAAGGGTAGTTCAACCGCAACTTCAACTAAGTCTGATGGTACATTTAGTTTAAATGCCCCAGCAGGAAATGTAACATTAGAGATTTCATCTCTAGGCTTTGCAACCAAAGAGGTTTCAGTATCTGGTTCACAAAGTAATGTTTCAGTTTCTTTATCAACTGCATCTTCTGATTTAGGTGATGTAGTAGTTACTGCACTTGGTATCAAGCGTGAGAAAAAAGCCCTTGGCTATGCTTCTCAACAAGTAAGTGGTGACGAATTAAGAAAAGCTGCAAACTTTAACTTTATGGACGCCCTTAGTGGTAAAGCAGCTGGTCTAGACATTAAAATTAGTAGCTCAGGTGCTGGTGGTTCTACCAAAGCAGTATTAAGAGGTGCTAAATCACTTATCGGAACATCAGAAGCGTTATACGTTATTGATGGTATACCTATGGTAAACAACAAAGGCGGTCAGCCTGGTTCTTACGGTGGTACCGATGGTGGTGATGGTCTATCTTCTATTAACCCTGCCGACATTGAAAGCGTAAACGTTTTAAGAGGCGCTAACGCATCTATCCTTTACGGTAGCCAAGGTGCAAACGGTGTAATCGTTATTACTACTAAAAAAGGTAAAGCTGGTAAAACACAAATAGATTTCAACCACAGCACTGTTGTTGATCAAGTATCTGAATTACCTGATTTACAATTTTCTTATGGTGCTATCAATGGTTCAGATTACAACTGGTCGAAAACAAAATCAAACTACTACCAAAACAATTACGTGAATGAATTTTTTCAAAGAGGCGTAAATGTTACTAACTCAATTTCTGTGAGTGGTGGTAATGATAAAACAACAGCTTTCTTCTCTTATGCAAATATGAGTGTTAGAGGTATCGTACCAACAAACACATATGCAAAGCACAATATCACTTTAAACCAATCAACTAAATTATTTGATAATAAAGTAACGGTTAGTTCTAACGTGATTTTTGCGTATGAAGAAACAAACAACCGTCCGGGTGCTGGTTACTACAACAACCCATTAACTGGTTTGTATTTATTTGCGCGTGAAAGAGATTTCAATGCATATAAAACAAATTATCAAACTTTTGATGCAGCAAGAAACATCAACAGAATGAGTTGGTATTCTACCGAAGAAAAACAAAACAACCCTTATTGGGAACTCAACAAAAACACTAAGCTTCAAACTTCTCACCGTGTTATTGCTAACGTGAAACTTTCTTACGACATTGCAAAAAACCTAAAGTTTGAAACAAGAGGAAACATTGATTACAACAACATGCAACGTGATAACCGTTGGGCAGCAGGCGGAAACTCTGTAAGTGTGAGCCCTAATGGTACTTGGTCTTATACCAAATACAACGACCAGGCTTTATACGCCGACGGTATCTTTACGTACAGCAATAATTTTGGAGACTTATCGCTAACTGCTTTAGCAGGTGCGAGCTACCAAAAAAATACATTCAACAATGGTATGAACGTTGGTAACGGTACTATCCCTTTGATGTACCCTAACTTCTTTACGTTTTCGAATATTCCGTACAACATTATTTTTAACCAGACGATTAACAGAACCATCAAACAAGGTGCTTTTGCGAATTTACAATTTGGTTACAAAGACATGTTGTTTGTGGATGTTTCTGCTCGTAACGACTGGGCTTCTACCCTTGCACTTACTGGTAACCAATCATACCTATATCCTGCATTTGGTTTGTCTGGTATTGTTAGCCAAATGGTTGACTTACCAGAAGTTATTTCTTTTATGAAAGTAAGAGGTTCTTATTCTCAAACTGGTAATGAAGTTCCTTTTAACGTTGTTAACCCTTGGAACTCTATCAATGCAGCTGGTGGCCCAACAGGTATCGGTGGTATTGGCAGAAATACACAAGTTCCTTTCACCAACTTAAAGCCTGAAATTATTGAGGGTACTGAATTTGGTTTAGAAATGAAAATGTTCAAAAATAAAATTGGTTTAGATTTCACTGTTTACAAAGATGTTAGTACCAATCAGTTCTTATCTCTTGCTGCACCGTCAGGTTCAGGCTTTACATCTTACTTTGTTAACGCAGGTAGAATTGAAAACCAAGGTTTTGAATTTACAGTAGATGCACAAGTTGTAAGTACAAGTAACTTCTCTTGGAAATCATCTGTAAACGTTTCTCGTAACACCAATAAAATTGTTGAGTTAATTGCTTCTAATCCTAACTACCAAGTTGGTGGTAACGATGAAGGATTTGCTTCAGTAATTAGAGCTGGCGGTTCATTTAATGATCTTTGGATCCACAAATTTGCTAGAGACGCTTCAGGCCGTATCATTTTAAACGCAACTACTGGTGCTCCAACAAGAGCTGCATTACAAGAAAAAGTGGGTAATGTTAATCCTGACTTCTTATTAGGTTGGAATAACAACTTTACTTACAACAACTGGTTTGCTTCTGTACTTGTACAAGGTAAATTTGGTGGTGTTGCTTTCTCTAAAACAGAAGCTTTCTTAGATTCTTATGGTGCTAGTGCAAGAACTGGCGAATTTAGAGACAAAGGTGGTATGCCAATTAACGCTGTAAGAAACGGGGCTCCTGTTACCTCAATTGATCCTGCTGTATTTTTCTCTGCAGTTGGTGACAGAAATGGTATCATGGAACCTTACTTATTTTCAAGAACAAATGTAAGAGTAGGTCAGTTAGTATTAGGTTACAACTTAAAATCTAACAACGCAAAATCATTAATTAAAGAAGCTAACTTCTCATTAGTGGGTCGTAACTTATTCTTCTTATTTAAAGAAGCTCCATTTGATCCAGAACAAGCCATGAGTACTGGTAACGGTATGCAGTCTAACGACGTATTTGGTTTACCTGCAACAAGATCTTATGGTGTTAACGTTAAGTTTACTTTCTAAAATTTTTAAATACAATTTAGTATGAAACAATTATTTATTGCATCAATCATTCTAATTGCTTTTGGATCTTGTACTAAAGATTTCCAATCGACCAATCAGAACCCAAATCAAATATCTGATGAGATGCTTAAGCAAGACTTCAACCTGGTAGGTTCGCCTTTTGCAGGTATGTTGTATGAGCTGCATGGTAATCAGGGTAGTCAAACACAAGAAGACTTGTGTTACGATTCATGGATGGGCTTTATGAATACCCCTACTCCATTTACAAGTAATGTAAACAACACAACGTATTACGTTCGTTGGAACTCTTATTGGGGTCGTCAATACAATAACGTTATGTCTCCTGCAAGACAAGTTATCCGTTTAGCACAAGAAAACGGTTTACCAATGTTTGCAACATGGGCAAAATTGATCAGAATTTTATCAATGTCAAGAGTATCTGCAATTCATGGTCCAGTAATTTATTCAAATTATGGGTCAACAGCAGCAACTATATTATATGATAAAGAGTCTGATTTGTACAGAAATTTCTTTGCTCAATTAGATACGATTCAATCAGAATTTAATGCAAACAAAACGTATGCTGGTTTTGCTAAATTTGACCCTAGCTTTAAGGGTAGTATTCCAGCTTGGATGAAAGTGGTGAACTCAGTTCGTTTAAAACTTGCAATGCGTGTATCAAAAGTAGATCCAGTTTTAGCAAAAGCGCAAGGTGAAAAAGCGTTGGCTGATGCTGCTGGTTTAATTGCTACCAACGCTGATAACTTTAATATCTCATTACTTGGTAATATTATGCCAGTAGGTATGATTTGTTTTCAGTGGGATGATGCTCGTATGGGTGCACCAATCGAATCATTTATGGTGGGTTTAAAGGACGGAAGAATTGCTAAGTTTTTCTCACCTGCCGATAATGCAAGTTTATATGCAGACCATCCTACATCTCCTTACAAAGGAATCAGAAATGGTGCGTTTTTAGATGCTAAAATTCAACGTGTTACTTTCTCTAAAGTATCTACCGATTTTAATAGCGTTCAAACAAGAAGACATATTACTGCTTCTGAAGTACACTTCTTAAGAGCAGAAGCTGCTTTAAGAGGTTGGACTGGTGCTGGAGATGCTAAAACCAACTACGAAACTGGTGTTAGATTATCATTTGCAGATTGGGGAGCTGGTGGTGTAGATACTTACTTAGCAGATGCTACAAGTAAGCCTATCAACTATGTAGATCCAATTGATTCTCGCAACAACTTTACAGCTGCTTCAACAATTACAGTTGCTTGGGATGAAGCTGATTCTAGAGAGTTAAAGCTTGAAAAAATTATGACACAAAAATACCTTGCAACATTTACCAATACTTTGGAAGCATGGGTAGACCACAGAAGAACAGGATATCCTAAAATTCCTTCTGCTGCTAGAAATGATTCTGGTGATGAGTGGGGTGTTATCCCTGCTGGTCAGTTCATTAAAAGATGGCCTTTTGTAGCTGGAGAGGTAACAGGTAATGCTGCTGCTGTAACAGATGCACTTTCTAAAATGGGTGCTACTAAAAACGACATATCCACACGCTTATGGTGGGATACAGGTGTAGCATCAAACTTCTAATATTGTTTTAGAATATATTTAAAAGCCCTCCGAATTATCGGGGGGCTTTTTTTATGGTCAAATAACGCTCCGGAAAATTGGTTGTAATAAACTCAACCCCTTGCGCAACAAGCTTATTAAAATCTTCATCCTTATTTACAGTCCAACTACCAAGCATCATATTTTGCTTTTTGGCATTTACTGCAATAGACGGATCCCCTATAAACTGGGCATAATTAAAATTGATACCATTAAATTTAGCTGCCAAAATATCTTCCAACGACTTATTGTTTTCGAGGTATAAAACAGTTGCTGTTGGCCTGTTGGCTCTAATGGTTTGGAGTACTTCAAAATCAAAACTGATATAAATAATTCGGTCTTCGATACCTAATTTTTTAGCAAGGGCTATCGTTTCAGTGGTAGTAAGTTGACTAGTGGTATTACTTAAAAGTGCAGCCTTAATTTCACAAACAAGAAGTGTATGGTGCTTAGAGGCAGTACCTGTTTTAAAATAATCCTCTAATAAAGGAAGGTCTTCCCCATTACTCAATTTTTTGGCATTGAGTTCCGCATAAGTTTTTAACTCAATGGTATCACCAAAGTGTGTAGGATCGTGATTCACTACCAACTTACCATCTAGCGTGCGTCGCACATCAAATTCACTACCGTACGCTTTAATTTCTATGGCTTTTTGCAGTGCTGCTATCGAATTTTCTGGAAGATTAAATTCTTTCCAAGCACCCCTGTGTGCTATAATTTTTGTGTCTTGTGCTTTTAGTTGTTGTAGCATACAAAAAGTGGCAAGGGTTATAAATATTTTTTTCATGTTGCTATTTCAATTGCTGTAATGCCTTTGCCACGGTAGAATCTGTGGCATTTTGTAATTGGTAATACCCTTCTGTTCTCCAAATTTGACGAGCCATTAAAATTTTAATAGACTGTAATAAATAAGCTTTGCCTGCCGCAGATACTTTGGTAGCTACAATATTATCTTTTGCAGCAGCAGCAGCAAATGCATTCCACTCGGCACTAGCTGGCACAAACCCTTTTGCAAGTGCCTCTGGGGTTTTAAAACCATCAAAATAAGTACGGTTGTTTTTATACAATTCGTATACAAAATTAGATAGTGTATTGGATAAATACAATTGCATAATTAATGTGTCCTGCAAACTAGATGCTAAAGGAACAATAACATCGGGGGTAATGCCTCCACCACCGTATAAAATACGACCACCCGGAGTTTTAAATTTTTTACCTTTTAATACACTAGAATCTGCTTTATCAAGTACACCGTTATGGTAACGGCTCATTAGTTCCTCGTCATATTTTTCTTTACCAGCCGTATACGTTTTTTGAATATTTCTGCCTAATGGTGTAAAATACCTAGCAATGGTTAAGCGAACAGCACTACCGTCTGTTAAACCAAATTGTTGTTGCACAAGGCCCTTACCAAATGAACGTCTTCCTATAATAGTAGCCCTATCCCAGTCTTGTAAAGCACCCGCAAGTACTTCACTAGCAGAAGCAGATGTTTCATCAATTAACACGGTTAATTTGCCCGTTTCAAATAATCCAGGTCTTTTACAAACAAAATCGTGACGTTTGCTATTAGCACCTTCGGTGTACACAATTAATTTATTATCACTTAAAAATTCGTCGGCAATATCAACGGCTTCTTGCAAAAGACCACCACCATTACCACGTAAATCAAGTACCAACGATTTCATACCATTCTTTTGTAATTTTTCGAGTGACGCCATAAAGGTTTCATACGTTCTTTCAGAAAACTTATCAATTTTAATATACCCGGTAGCAGGCTGAATCATATAAGCTGCGTCGATCGGTGATACGGGAATAACACCCCTTGTTATATTTAAATTAAGTTGTTTGTTGTTACGAAGCACCGTAATTTTTACGCTAGTACCTTCTTCACCCCTAATTTTAGAACGCACCCAATCGGCACTAATATTTTTACCATATAGTGTTATTGAATCGTTGGCCTTTAATAACTGATCGCCAACCTGCAAACCCGCCTTAAAGGAAGGGCCATCTTTAAAAACATTCATCACATTTACCGTATCGTTCATCATTTGAAACTCAATACCGATACCCATAAAACTTCCGGCAATATCATCGTTAAATTCAGCTAAATCACTAGCAGGTATATACGCAGAGTGTGGATCCAAATGTGATAGTAGCGCATCCGCAACGAGTTGATTGATACTATCCGAAGCAACCGGATCTACATATTTACTATTGATGAGTGATACCAACTCCTGCACCGAACTACGTCCAGATAATCCTAAAAACTTACCACCAGCTGTGTTATCGCGAAGTTGGTATCCAATAGTCATACCTACAACCATTACAACAGATAACAAAACCGGTAACCATACACTTATTTTCTTTTTTTGCTCGCTCATTGTTTGATCATATTTAAAGGTCCTTACAAATATCCTACTTAAATAGATAAAATTGCCTTAAAACATTAAATATTAAAGAGATAAAGGTTGTTTTATCACAGATATTTTCGTACTTCGTAGTATCATTTCTAAATTCTAAATAATGCGGGTAACCTTAATAGCAGACAGTGGTGCTACAAAATGTGAATGGTGCTTGCTCGTAGATGGCAAGAAAAAAAAGTCCATTATTACGGATGGTCTTAGCCCCTATTTTTTAACTGCGGATCAAATTACGGCGCTGCTTCAAAAGCACTTACTGCCAAATATTAAAAACTTTACTCCAAAAAACATATTTTTTTATGGCACAGGGCTTGCCAATCCAGCCAATGCCAAAGTTATCAAAAATGTTTTAAAAGGTTTATTTACCAAAGCCAAAATAGAAATCAACCACGACTTAACCGCTGCTGCTAGAGCATTATGCGGCAAGCAAAAAGGCATCGCTTGTATATTAGGCACGGGTGCCAACGCTGGCTATTACAATGGAAATAAAATTGCTAAAAATAGTCCTGGACTTGGTTATATTTTAGGGGATGAAGGCAGCGGTGCTTACTTAGGCAAAAAAGTGGTACAGTATTATTTGTACCAAACATTTGACGAAGAACTCATGGCAGGTTTCACCAAACGCTTCAATACTAGTAAAGACGAAATCTTAAACAACGTATACAAGCAACCGCTTGCCAATAGATACCTTGCACATTACGCCATATTTTTAAGTGAAAACAGGGGTCATTACATGATTGAAAACATCATTGAAGATGGTTTAAACGATTTCTTTTTCACCCACCTTTATAAATTTAAAGAGAGCTGGAAACTACCCATTAATTTTGTAGGTAGTGTTGCATTTGGTTTTAAAGACGTTTTAAAAGAACTCTGCAACACCTATGAATTAGAATTGGGAAAAGTTTTAAAAGCGCCGATGGAAGGTTTAGTTACCTACCACAAATAATTTTACATGGCTACATTTACAAGAATTACAGAACAGGATTCCAAGTATAGACAGTTGCAAGACATGTCTGTACTTGAAGTCCTCACAAATATTAACAAAGAAGACAAAACCGTTCCGCATGCTGTTGCTGCCGCTATCAACGACATTGAAAAAGTGGTAAGCATTGCTATCGAAAAAATGTTACAGGGCGGCCGGTTGTTTTATATTGGCGCAGGTACTAGTGGACGCTTGGGTATTGTAGATGCTAGTGAATGTCCACCGACTTATGGTGTTCCCTACGGGCTAGTTATTGGAATTATTGCTGGTGGAAGCCATGCTATCACTAATGCAGTTGAAAACGCCGAAGATGATCCCAACCAAGGCTGGCTTGACTTACAAGCACATACTATTAGTGATAAAGATGTTGTTATTGGATTAGCAGCCAGTGGTACTACACCTTATGTAATTAGTGCACTTAATAGGTGTAATCAACATGGTATTACAACGGCAAGTATTTCTTGTAACCCGGGTGCCCCATTATCTGCTGCTGCCAACTTTCCTATCGAAGTAGTGGTAGGTCCCGAATTTGTAACAGGAAGCACTAGAATGAAAAGCGGTACGGCACAAAAACTAGTGCTTAACATGATTTCAACGGCTGTCATGATTGGTCTTGGGCGCGTTGAAGATAATAAAATGGTTAATATGCAACTCACCAACGATAAATTAGTGGACAGAGGCGTACACATGTTAATGAAACAAATTAATAGCTCCGATTATGAAGTAGCAAAAGCGCTATTACTACAACATGGCTCTGTTAAAAAAGCCACCGACGCATTTATAGGTTCTTAATGATAGAAACATGCACAACATAGAACCGTTTTTTAATTGGAGACATTTATACACTGCCGAAGAAGATACAAGATCTCCTTTTTATGGTCGTACCTATTCTGAATTTGAGTTTACACAAGTGGTCTATAATTATTTTATTCATCCGCAATGGGATGACTTTGGAAGTCGGACTTTGTATTTGAAATTATTATTTATCGACTACGAAGAAAACTATGCCATCATTGAACTCATTGGCGAATGGAATGATGCCATAGAAAATGACATCATGGAACTCAAAAGAGAAATTATTGATCACCTTTCTAAACAAGGCATTTGTAAATATATTTTGATCTGTGAAAATGTTTTAAATTTTCATAGTAGCGATAAAGAATATTATCAAGAATGGTATGACGATGTTTCTGATGAAAATGGTTGGATGGTAGCGCTTAACATGCCAGCGCAAACCCAACAAGATTTTAAACAAAAAAAACTACACTATTATATCGAGCTTATGGAAATTGACAATTGGCGAAATTTTAAGCCGGGCCATTTGTTTGAAAAAATAAACTTTGAGTTATCCAACAGGCTTACCTTGTAATAAAAAGTATTTGGCGTTTTCTTTCAAACAAACCTCATACCTATCCCCAAATGTATAATCGGAATCTAAACTAGCAACCTGCAGTGTTAACCCGTTTATTTGTAGCGTTATTAAATAGTGGCTGCCACAAAATGCAACACCTACAATAGTTCCTTCAAACCCTTTACCAGAAGGCTTTATAAGGCTTAACTGCGAGGGTCTGATAAACAATTGCTGATTGTCATTTGCTTCAGCAATTAACGCCTTAACTCCTGAAAAAATCCCAATATTGATACAATTACAGGCACCTAGTATTTCCGCTTCATACTCGTTTTGTGGAGTATAAAATATAGTAGCAGGTGCATCATCTCTTATAATAGCACCCTCTTTAATTAGTAACATTCGGTTGGCCCAAGGAAGTAAATCTGCAGCGTCATGTGATACTAAAACACAAGTAGTATCAAAATGTGTAGCAATATCCGAAATCACATCCTGCATAATTTGCTTGTGAATTTTATCCAAATTAGAAAACGGCTCATCTAATAATAACAAGGCAGGCTCAGTAGTAAGTAATTGTGCAAGCACGATGCGCTGTTTTTCTCCTCCAGAAATTTGATTGGTTTTACGGGAAAGTAAATGTTGTATTCTACAAATCTCGTACATATGACGGGCCCTTGCAGGTTCCATTTTATTGGCCATTTCAAGTAGCTCTTCTACCCTATAATTGTTACGAAGCTCAAAATACTGCGATAAAAAAGCAATTTTGGGATGACCTGGAATGAGTTGTTCACTCGGCATTAAAATTTGATCTTGATTAAAAAGTACTGATCCAGTAGTTGGTTCTAATAAACCCGCCATCATTTTTAGAAGTGTGGTTTTCCCGGAACCCGTTTCACCTGCAATGGCTAATTTTTGACCTTTTGGTAACCCAAAAGATATGGTGGCGTTCACTGATTCGCCTACATGATTTTTAGCAACACCACAAACCTCTAATAAAAACATACAATAAAATTAAGCCATTCATCTATTAGCAAGTGGTAATTCGTATATTTGAAGATAAATATTTTAAAAATGGCTTTACCCGTA
This sequence comes from Sediminibacterium ginsengisoli, assembly GCA_945901845.1. GTDB lineage: Bacteria > Bacteroidota > Bacteroidia > Chitinophagales > Chitinophagaceae > Sediminibacterium > Sediminibacterium ginsengisoli_A. Next base: position 19,690 of record CAMDLR010000017.1, read on the forward strand.
AATAATTCTAAAGCAGGAAAACCTGGAACTAAAAACCAGGCCAACAAAGCACAAGGATCAAAATTTATTGCTAAACCAGGCACCAAAGCTGTGACTGTAGGCAAAAAACCAATTAAAACTGGTGGTTCGAGAGGAAGTTAATACCCTACCCTTAATAGATTAAGTCTTCGTAGGCAGCTTGCAATTCCGAATTGGCATGTTTGTCCCCTGCTAATTTGCAGGCCTCCAATCCTTTTTCATACCAGGTAATTGCTTCTGCTTGTTCACCCATTTTTTCAAGTAATTTGGCCAAATGGTAATAGGTACCTACATAACTAGGCGTTTCGGTTACAATGGCCGTAAATAATTCCCTAGCTTCCTGGTCTTTGCCAATTTTTAGGTACTCAAGCCCTAATGCATGCCGTAAAAAATTATCAGATGGCTGGGCAGCCAAAAAACTTAACAATTTTTCTATCCGATCCATAAACCAAAGATAGCCGAACTTTGTAATTAAAATGATACCTATATTTGCAAATAGTTGCATAAACAACTATACAATATTTAGGATAAAAAATAGCATATGAAAATACTAGTTTGTATCAGTAAAACGCCAGATACCACTGCTAAAATTGCATTTGCAAATGGTGGTAAAAAATTTGAGGAAGCAGGTGTGCAGTGGATCATCAATCCCTACGATGAGTGGTATTCACTGGTACGTGCCATTGAGTTAAAAGAAAAAGACCCCGCTACGATTATACATTTAGTAACAGTGGGCGGTGCAGATGCCGAACCAATTATTAGAAAAGCCTTAGCGCTTGGTGGTGATGAAGCCATTCGTATCAATACCGATAGTTCCGATAGTTATTATATTGCTGCACAAATTGCTGAGGTAGCCAACACAGAAAAATATGATTTAGTATTTACCGGAAAAGAAACTATCGACTACAACGGTGCTTCTATTGGTGGTATGATTGCTGCGCTAATTGACGCTCCGTATATGTCATTAGCAACTTCATTTTTAATGGAAGGATCAACCGCTACTATTACAAGAGAAATTGAAGGTGGTGAAGAAGTGGTAACAGTTAATACACCTGTTGTTGTTAGTTGTCAAAAAGGTGTTGCTGAACAACGTATCCCAAACATGCGTGGCATTATGGCTGCAAGAACTAAACCACTTAAAGTGCTAGAACCCGCTGCAGCAGACAGTTTAACTAGCATCGAAAGTTTTGAACTTCCTGCGCCAAAAGCTGGTGTAAAACTGGTGAGCCCAGATAACGTAGAAGAACTTGTTCGTTTATTACATGATGAAGCAAAAGCTATTTAATTTATTTTAAGATTATAATTATGGTACTCGTATATATAGATCACCAAGACAATCAAATTAAAAAAAGTTCATTAGAAGCAGTCACCTATGGTGTTGCACTTGCAAAACAATTAGGCACAGAGGCGCATGGATTATTATTAGGAACTGTTAATGACGACCCCTCAGCACTTGGCGCTTATGAATTAAAAAATATTTATCAAATTAATGATGCTGCATTATCAAGTTTTGATGCACAGGTTTTTGTAAAAACAATTGCAGCAGCAGCTACTAAAGTTGGTGCTACTACCCTAGTGTTTTCACATAACCAAACAGGTAAAGCAGTATGTGCGGGCGTGTCTGCACTTTTAAAAGCAGGCCTCGTAACTGGCGCCATTGAACTTCCAAAAACAGATGCTGGTTTTGTTGTTAAAAAGTCGGTGTTTTCAGGAAAAGCATTTGCCAATGTTTCGATACAAACGGCCATAAAAATTATTTCATTAAGTCCAAATAGTTTTCGTACCACTGGTGGCGCTGCTACAATGGCAAGTATCATTCCATTAGACATTCCTGTTAGTGCAGGACATGTAAAAATTACTGCCGTAAACAAAACGAGCGGTGAAATTTCATTAACCGAGGCTGATATTGTAGTTAGTGGTGGACGTGGCTTAAAAGGCCCCGAAAACTGGGGCATTTTACTTGACCTCGCTAAAGAGCTTGGTGCTGCAACGGCATGTAGCAGACCCGTTGGTGATGCACATTGGCGTCCGCACCACGAGCATGTGGGTCAAACAGGTGTGCAGGTTGCCCCTAATTTATACATTGCCATTGGTATATCAGGCGCCATCCAACACCTAGCTGGCGTTAATAGAAGCAAAACCATTGTGGTAATTAATAAAGACCCAGAAGCACCATTTTTTAAAGCCGCCGACTACGGAATTGTAGGTGACGCCTTTGAAGTATTGCCAAAATTAACCGATGCCATTAAAAAAATGAAAGCATCTGCTTAGTTTTTGCGGCCCTTCTGTTCAATTCTATATTTTTTGAATTAATTTCGTGTTGTCTATGAAAAAAATAGAACTCGAAATAGTAGCCCTGTCCCATAGCATTACACAGTCGCATTCTTATGCCGTTGTACTAGGTGAAGCGGGTGGTGGCACGCGTAGGCTTCCAATTGTAATTGGTGGTTTTGAAGCGCAGGCTATTGCCGTGGCACTTGAAGATATGCACCCTAGCAGACCACTCACCCACGATTTACTCAAAAACTTCATGACGTCTTTTCATGTAGAATTACAAGAGATCATCATCAATGATTTACAAGAAGGCATTTTTTACGCCAAATTGGTTTGCTTTACCGACCATGATACCATCGAAATAGACTCGCGCACTTCCGACGCCCTTGCATTAGCCGTTCGTTTTGGATGCCCGATTTATACGTATGAGCATATTTTAGACAATGCAGGAATTTTAATGGATGAAGGTGGTGTTACTAAGCAAAAAATTGTAGCCATAGGTCAAGAGCAGCCTTTTGAGGAACAAGACGATATTACCAAATTAGACATCATTGCACTAGAACAATTGTTACAAAATATTTTAGACAGCGAAGATTATATTAGAGCCATTGCTATCCGTGACGAAATCAATAAAAGGAAAACCAAATGATTTGTTTTCCTTCCTGTAAAATCAACCTAGGATTACGTATCACACAAAAAAGAGCGGATGGATTCCATGCATTAGAAACCGTTTTTTATCCCATTACATTAACGGATGTACTCGAAATTATTATTGAACCAGAAACCAGTGCGGCGCCTATTTCATTTACAAGTTCTGGCCTTACTATTAACGGCGAACCTTCTAATAACTTATGTTACAAAGCCTACTTCCTATTAAAGAATGATTATCCGAGCATCCCAAAAATTAAAATGCATTTGCATAAAAAAATTCCAATGGGTGCAGGACTTGGAGGCGGATCTTCAGATGGCGCTTTTACACTTGTAGCACTCAATCAACTTTTAAATTTACAATTGTCGGATCAGGCTTTACTAGATTATGCATTACAACTTGGGAGTGATTGTCCTTTTTTTATATTAAACACACCAGCATTTGCAACTGGCAGGGGTGAAATTTTAACACCTACAATTGTAGAACTTGGTGGGTACAATATTGTTATTGTAAATCCGGGCATTGCCATTTCTACTAAACTTGCTTTTTCACTGATTACGCCAAAAATTCCAGACACCAATTTAGCAGCCATCATTCAACAACCCATATCTACATGGAAGGATGAGCTCATCAATGATTTTGAACAACCAATATTTAATTCATTCCCTGAATTAGCGAAAATCAAAGAAACACTCTATCAAAAAGGCGCCGTATATGCATCTATGACTGGCACTGGTAGCACCGTGTATGGCATTTTTCCCACATCCATTATGGCTACATTATCCTTTAATTTTCCTTCACATTATTTTATTACTACTGCATCTTAAACAAATAAACTATCGTTCGTTTGTTTAATCACGATAGGAAGGAATCAACAATGTTGATATCTCATTTTTGATTTCGTATAATTTTAATTATTTTACGAATACGATTGCCTGCCATAGATTATTTTATTCCTGAACTTTAACTTGGGTTAACATGCTTGTTTCTAAAAACAACCAGGGGTTGTATGATCCCGCTTTTGAACATGATGCATGCGGCATTGGTTTTGTTGCTAACATTAAAGGCATTAAGTCACATCAAAATATTTCTGATGCATTAACGGTATTAGAAAATATGGAACACCGTGGCGCTTCCGGCTTCGAAAAAAATACGGGTGATGGCGCAGGCCTGATGATTCAAATTCCGCACGAATTTTTCTTTGATGAATGTATAAAACTTGGCGCTCACTTACCTAATTATGGCAAGTACGCTGTTGGTGTTTTATTTTTTCCAAAAGACAATGCATTAAAACAGGAATGTCGTGAAATATTTGACAGGGCTGCTGAAAAACTAGGACTCGAAATTATCACCTACCGTGAGGTACCCGTAAATACAAAAGATATTGGAAAAACAGCGCTATCCGTAGAACCAAGTATGGAGCATGTATTTATCAAATGCCCAGATGACATTGAATCCCCAGCAATTTTTGAACGTAAGTTATTTGTACTTAAAAACTACGCAACACATACCATTAACAATAGCATTAAAAAAGATGATATTGGTTTTTATGTTGCATCCCTTTCTTACAAAACAATTATTTATAAAGGACAGCTAACTAGTTTACAGGTACGTGATTATTTTACCGATTTAAACGACAAACGGGTAGGATCGGCGTTTGGACTTGTACACTCTAGATTTGCAACCAACACCTTCCCTTCTTGGAAATTAGCACAGCCATTTAGATACATCGCTCACAACGGTGAAATTAATACCCTGCAAGGAAATTTAAACTGGCTGCGGGCGGGCGAAAAAGGTTTTAGTACCCCCAATTTTTCCAAAGAAGAAATGGACATGTTGTTACCTATTGTAACATCCGGACAATCCGACTCGGCATGCCTAGACAACATGATTGAGCTTTTATTTATGAGTGGTAGATCATTGCCACACGTAATGATGATGCTAATACCAGAAGCTTGGGATGGCAACGAAAGTATGGATGCCACTAAAAAAGCATTTTACGAATACCATGCTTGTTTTATGGAACCATGGGATGGCCCTGCTTCTATTTCATTTACCGATGGCAACATGATTGGTGCCACACTGGACAGAAATGGATTAAGACCTTCACGTTATTGTGTAACAAATGATGACCGAGTAATTATGGCATCTGAAACGGGTGTACTTCCCATCGACCCTTCGACAGTTATAGAAAAAGGCCGACTACAACCTGGAAAAATGTTTGTGGTGGATATGGAACAGGGCCGCATCATTAGTGATGACGAATTAAAACAAAAAATTTGCAGTCAGCAACCTTACGGTGATTGGCTCAACCAGTATAAAATTAAACTTGAAGAACTACCCGAGCCGCGCGTCATGTTTACGCACCTCGAGCCCGATCAAGTATTTAAATACCAAAAGGTTTTTGGTTATTCCACCGAAGATTTAAATACCATTATTGCACCAATGGCACTGGATGGTAAAGAACCGATTGGATCAATGGGTACCGATACCCCACTTGCTATATTAAGCGATCAACCACAACACCTTAGTAGTTATTTTAAACAATTATTTGCACAAGTAACCAACCCGCCAATCGATCCAATTAGGGAACGCATGGTGATGTCACTTGCCTCCTTTGCAGGCAGTAATGCAAATATTTTATCGGAAGATCCACTAGCCTGTCACTGCGTTGCGTTGAAGCATCCTATTTTAACCAACCACAATTTAGAAAAAATTAGGAGTATTGACACCGGTATATTCCAGGCAAAAACATTGCAAACATATTTTAGAGCAGACAATAAACCTGGCTCCTTAAAAGCAGGACTAGACAGGCTTTGCCGTTATGCGGTAGACGCCGTTGAAGATGGATTTGAAGTTATTATTTTAACAGATAGAGCGATCGATTCGGATCATGCACCCATCCCTTCTTTACTAGCAACAGCTGCAGTCCACCACCACCTTATTCGAAAAGGGTATCGTGGACAAGTGGGCATCATTGTTGAAGCGGGTGATATTTGGGAGGTACATCATTTTGCTTGTCTAGTTGCTTTTGGCGCAACAGCGATAAATCCATACCTAGCACTTTCCAGTATTAGAGACATGAAAATTGCTGGGAAAATAGATACAACACTAGAAATTGATAAGCTCAAAAAGAACTATATAAAAGCTGTTAATGATGGACTATTAAAAGTCTTTTCAAAAATGGGGATCTCTACTTTACAATCATACCAAGGCGCACAAATTTTTGAAATTATCGGAATCAATAAAAAAGTGGTAGATCATTATTTTACAGGTGCTACGTCCCGTATCGAAGGCATGGGGCTCGACGAAATAGCAAAAGAAATAATGGCCAAACATTATTTTGCATTTCCTAAAAAGCAAATTTCCGTTAATAGACTTACTGTGGGTGGTGTATACCAGTGGAAACGCAAAGGTGAATTTCATATGTTTAACCCGCAAACCATTCACTTATTACAACACGCTACCAAGTCTAACGATTTTGAAGTGTATAAAAAATACGCAAGGCTCATTAACGATCAATCCGAAAAAGCAGCAACACTCAGGAGCCAATTTAAATTTAAAAAAGTAAGGCCTAGTATTTCAATAGATGAAGTAGAACCTGCATTAAATATTTACAAACGTTTTGCAACAGGTGCCATGTCGTTTGGTTCTATATCATGGGAAGCCCATACTACGCTTGCCATTGCCATGAACCGTTTAGGTGGCAAAAGTAATACTGGCGAAGGTGGTGAAGACGAACAGCGTTATACCCCACTCGCAAATGGCGATTCTATGCGCTCATCCATTAAGCAAGTTGCTAGTGCAAGATTTGGCGTAGATAGTTATTATTTAACCGAGGCCGACGAATTACAAATTAAAATGGCACAGGGTGCCAAGCCCGGTGAAGGTGGTCAATTACCAGGCCATAAAGTAGATGACTGGATTGGTAAAACAAGAAATGCAACACCTGGTGTTGGATTAATTTCACCGCCACCCCACCACGATATTTATTCTATCGAAGATTTATCTCAATTGATATTTGATTTAAAAAATGCAAACCGTGCAGCTCGCATCAATGTAAAACTGGTATCAAAAGCAGGTGTTGGAACCATTGCAGCAGGAGTGGCAAAAGCAAAAGCAGATGTGGTACTTATTGCAGGTCATGACGGTGGTACGGGTGCCTCTCCAATTAGTTCTGTTAAACATACAGGACTTCCTTGGGAACTAGGCCTCGCCGAAACACATCAAACACTGGTTAAAAATAAATTACGTGCTAGAATTACGGTACAGGCAGATGGCCAAATGAAAACGGGTAGAGACATTGCCGTTGCAACTCTTTTAGGCGCCGAAGAATGGGGCGTTGCTACTGCAGCACTTATTGTAGAAGGTTGTATTATGATGCGTAAATGTCATGTAAACACCTGTCCTGTTGGTGTTGCTACTCAGGATCCTGAATTACGTAAACGCTTTAGTGGAGATCCTGGTCATGTGGTTAACTTTTTTACATTTATTACACAGGAACTTCGAGAAATTATGGCGGAGCTTGGCTTTAAAACCATTGATGAAATGGTAGGCCAAGTGGATGCACTTGAAATGCGAGACGATATTACGCATTGGAAATATAGTAAACTAGATTTATCGAGCATTTTATACAAAGAACCCGCAGATGCTTCTACTGGATTGTACAAACAAGAAACGCAGGATCATGAACTTTCAAATGTATTGGATTGGAAATTATTAGAAGCGGCCAAAGAAGCCATAGCAAATGGCACAAAAGTAAAAGCCGCTTTTCCAATCAACAACATTGATAGAACAACGGGCACTATTTTATCCAACGAAATTACCAAAAAATATAAAGCTGCTGGACTCCCTGATGGAACCATACATTTTTCATTTACAGGTACTGCTGGCCAAAGCTTTGGTGCCTTTAACACAAAAGGTGTTACCCTAGAAATTGAAGGTGATGCCAATGATTATTTTGGTAAGGGACTTAGTGGCGCGCACCTCATCATATATCCAAGTAAGCAGGCAACATTTGTTGCAGAGCATAATAGTATTATTGGAAATGTTGCACTTTATGGTGCCACATCAGGCACTGCTTTTATTAGAGGTAAAGCTGGCGAACGTTTTGCTGTTAGAAACTCAGGAGCACAAGTGGTGGTAGAAGGCGTAGGCGATCATGGTTGCGAATACATGACAGGTGGAACGGCCATTATTTTGGGAGAAACTGGCCGAAACTTTGCAGCAGGCATGAGCGGTGGTATTGCTTATATCTATGATACGTCTGGCGTTTTTGTAGACAAATGCAATACAGAAATGGTAGATCTAGATCCACTAAATGATACTGATAAAAAATACTTACATCAAATGATTGGACAGCATGCTTCATTAACAGAAAGTAAAGTGGCAGGTTTTATCATGTCTGATTTTGACAATCAGTTAGCACATTTTGTAAAAGTATTCCCGAGGGATTATAAAGCAGTGCTTTTACAAAAAGAAAAAAATAATCAAAAAGCGATTTAAATTCTTTATAGATGGGTAAGCCTACCGGATTTATTGAATTTACAAGAGAGTTGCCATCAAAAAGGGCGCCACAAGAAAGAATTAAAGACTACAATGAATTTGTAGAAAAATATTCAGATCAAAAATTAAAAGAGCAATCGGGAAGATGCATGAACTGCGGTGTACCGTTTTGTCATAACGGCTGCCCTCTTGGTAATATTATTCCAGAATTTAACGACGCCGTGTATAATAGCAATTGGGAGGAAGCCTACGAACTATTAAGTGTAACCAATAATTTTCCGGAGTTTACTGGACGCATTTGTCCTGCACCTTGTGAGAGTGCTTGTGTACTTGGCATCAATCAACCTGCTATTGCCATCGAAGAAATTGAAAAGCATATTATTGAAATAGCTTTTGAAAAAGGATTTGTTCAACCCAAAAATCCAAATATTAGAACCGGTAAAAAAATTGCGGTGATTGGTTCAGGGCCAGCGGGCTTAGCAGTTGCAGCTCAATTAAATTATGCTGGTCATAGTATTACAGTTCACGAAAGAGATGATGCGCCGGGTGGACTTTTAAGGTATGGTATCCCAGATTTTAAATTAGAAAAATGGGTGATTGACAGACGTGTTAAATTATTAGAACAAGAAGGTATTGTTTTTAAGTGCAATAGTCATGTTGGCATGAATATTAATATTGATGATTTAATACATGATAATAATGCGATAGTTATTGCTGCTGGCTCTACCATTCCTAGAGATTTAAATATTCCAGGAAGGGAATTGGAAGGTGTTTATTTTGCCATGGATTTTTTAAAACAACAAAACAAAAGAGTAAGTAATAAAGAAGTTAAAGACAATCCAATACTTGCAACAGGTCAAGACGTTGTGGTTATTGGCGGTGGTGATACAGGAAGTGATTGTGTGGGCACATCTAATAGACAAGGCGCTAGATCGGTTACACAATTAGAACTGATGCCAAAACCACCAGATTCCAGAAACGATTTAATGCCATGGCCTTCCTACCCTATGACATTAAAAACAACAAGTTCACATGAAGAGGGTGCCAATAGAGAATGGGCCGTGCTTACCAAACGATTTGTGGGTGAAGCAGGAAAACTTACAGGCATTGAAATTGTAAATATTATTTGGAAAGCCGCAACTATAGATAAGCCAGCTAAATTTGAAGAAGTAGAAGGAACAACCAGAATTTTGCCGTGTCAAAAAGTATTTTTAGCGATGGGCTTTTTGCATCCGCAACACAAAGGTTTTATTTCAGACCTTGATCTAGAACTCGACCAAAAAGGCAATGTAAAGGCCAACGAAATAAATTATGCAACAAGTATGCAAAAAGTATTTACAGCTGGGGATGCTCGAAGAGGTCAATCACTTGTGGTATGGGCTATTAGTGAGGGCCGTGAGTGTGCAAGAAAGGTGGATGAGTACTTAATGGGGTACTCTTCGCTAGAATCTAAAGACAAAAGCTATATAATTAATATATAAATATAATTACTATATATTACTCCTAAAGCCTGATTTTTAAATAAATCAGGCTTTTTTTATCTGAAAACACTGATATTTTTTTATTTTATATCAATTATATTCAAAATGCTATTTACATTAATAATATTTATATGTTTATATTTTATAGTAATTAATCTATTTTTTTAGGTAATTTACACTTTAATTATTTATATTATTAATTTAATTTATTTGTTAATGTATCAGAAAAAACTAAACGTTTACAATGTAGCTCCGTTTGTGGTTCTACTAATTGTGGCTATTCTGGCCATTTTTGCCCCACCAGAATTAAATTTTGAAGACAAAGCAGGAGTCTATAATGGAGCAGATATTGCCTGGATACTAGTAGCTACGGCCCTCGTGTTTTTAATGACACCAGGTCTTGCCTTTTTTTATGGAGGTATGGTGCACCGAAAAAATGTCATTTCAACTATGATCAAAAGTGTGGTTGCTACAGGTGTGGTGACCATTATCTGGGTAGCTATAGGTTATAGTTTATGTTTTGGGGAATCAATAGGTGGCTGGATTGGAAACCCAACAACACATTTATTTATGAAAGGAATTAGCAGTGGTGCTCCATGGAGCCTTGCCCCCACAATACCCCTTGGTTTGTTTGCACTATTCCAATTGATGTTTGCCATCATCACACCAGGCCTCGTAGTGGGTGCTGTTGCAGAAAGAGTAAAGTTTACTTCTTATATATTATTCATTGTATTATTTAGCCTTTTCGTATATGCGCCTATTGCACATTGGACTTGGCATCCAGAAGGATTTTTATTTAAAATGGGTGCTTTAGACTTTGCAGGTGGAACAGTGGTTCACATTTCTGCTGGATGTGCTGCACTTGCTGGCGCGCTAGTTTTAAAACGCAGAAAAGCACACTTAGAACAAAGAGAAATTCCCCCAGCAAATATTCCATATGTATTAATTGGAACCGGCTTATTATGGTTTGGATGGTTTGGCTTTAATGCAGGCTCTGCTTTAGGTGCTAACGCACTAGCTGTATCTGCATTTGCAACAACCAATACCGCCGCAGCAGCTGCCGGTTTATCTTGGATGTTTTTTGATGTCATGCGCGGCAAAAAACCTTCTGTTTTAGGTTTTTGTATCGGTGCAGTTGTAGGGCTTGTTGCTATTACGCCAGCTGCCGGATTTGTTGCAGTACCACAAAGTATATTTATAGGTTTTGTTGCGGCTATTATTTCAAATTTAGCCGTGTATTACAAATCAAAATCAAAATTAGACGATACCCTAGACGTATTCCCTTGCCATGGTGTAGGTGGTATGGTAGGTATGTTAATGACCGGCGTATTTGCTACCAAAACGGTAAATGGTGCAGGTGCAGAAGGCCTTCTATATGGCAATACCCATTTTTTTATTATACAGGCAAAAGCACTATTTATTGTAGTAGCCTATAGCTTTTTGGTTTCACTGATAATCTTTAAATTAATAAGCTTGATGCTTCCATTACGTGTAAGTCAAGAAGAAGAAGAAATTGGATTAGATGCAACACAACACGATGAAAAATATGGCAGAAACCCACATAAAATATAAAAAAACAAGGTACAGTCTTGTATAAATTCTCTGACCAGAATTTAAGACTGTACCTCTTAGTTTACTAAAAACCAACACAATGTTAAAGAAAATTCTAATTGCTAGTGCAATTTGCTGCACTATTGTTCCCTCATTTGCACAAAATGACAGTACAAAAAAATCAAGCACCACGTTTACCGCTTATCTAGATGGGTATTACAGGGCTTTGCTAAAAGATGGCGGCGGAAGTAATAACAACTTCACCAGTTTTACCAATGCGCACAATAGTTTTAAACTTGGTATGGCAAGTTTAAAAGTAGACCAAACCTTAGGAAAATTTACAGCGAGCCTAGACTTAGGGATAGGTAAAAGAGCCGACGAGTTTTCTTACAACGACAAAAATATTTTAACCAATATAAAGGGAGCTACAATTGCATATACAGTTACCGATAAACTAAAATTTACGGCCGGTAAATTTTCTACACATATTGGCTATGAATTACTAGATGCAACTAGTAATAGAAATTACAGTATGTCTTATGGATTTTCTTATGGTCCATTTTTTCATACAGGTTTTAAGGCAGATATTGCAGTAGGAGGAAAAACTGCCCTTATGATAGGCCTTGTTGATCCAACCGATTATACAAGTTTTAACAGTAAACCAAAATACATAATAGCACAAATTAGTTCTGCCAGTAAGAATGATAAAGTAAAAGGCTACCTTAATTTTTTAAAAGGTGATATAACCACACAATATAATTTGGTAATAGTTACCACTTTAACAAATAGAGCGAGTGCCGCATTTGATGCTAGTATAAATCAACAAAAGTTTGGCGAGGGCTATAGCAGTTGGTCTTCTAAAGCATTTTATCTAAATTATGATTTTACAGAAAAATTAGGATTAACACTTAGAGAAGATTTTTTTAGTGATAGAACAATCAGTCCCATTGGAGTGGGTAGTGTAAATGCCACCACTTTATCTGGCAAAATAAAAATAAATAAATTAACAATTATTCCTGAAGTAAGAATAGACAGGGGTTCGATGCCACTATTTAATACCAAAACAGGAACCGCCAATAGCGCATCAAACTTTGTTGTGGCTGCCGTATACGCGTTTTAATAGTTCAGCTATAGCAAGCAATCGAAAAAAGTGGCGGTTCCATTTAATGGGCCGCCATTTTTAACTGTATATATTAGAATATTGCTTATGTTAGCAGCTATGAAAATGGCTGTTAAAACAATCAGGTACCTCTATAGCATTTACGCCCTACTCACTTTTATTGGTGTCATGCTTGTGCTCATGCCCTTTGTTTTTGTATCACTCTCATTTGGAAGGGTAAAAGGCGGAAATTATATTTATCAGTTATGTAAAATATGGGGGGCGGTCTGGTATGTTTTTTTAGGCGTCAGACACCAAGAAATCCATGAAATTGAACACGAAAAAAGCCAGCAATATATCTTTATTGCCAACCACAATTCTTACATGGACATCCCTCCTATTGTTTTGATTGCACATAGTCCACTTCGCATATTAGGGAAATATGAATCATCAAAAATTCCATTATTTGGTTGGATGTACAAACAAGCTGTTATACTAGTTGACAGGAGCAACCCAGAAAGAAGATCACAGAGTGTTCGGGAATTAAAACAGGCCATCGCAGATGGGCTTTCAATATTTATTTTTCCAGAAGGAACATTTAACGAATCGGAACAACCACTTAAGTCGTTTTTTGATGGCGCTTTTAGAATTGCCATTGAAACACAAACCCCCATCAAGCCACTCTTATTTATTGATACGATGGAGCGTATGCATTTTAGTTCGGTATTTTCAATAACGCCAGGCAAAAGCAGGGTAGTATATTTAGCGGACATCCCTGTGGCCGGATTAACCCAAGAAGACGTACCAGCTTTAAAAGCAAAAGCCTATCAATTAATGGAAGAAGGCCTTAAAAGATACCGCAAATACCCAACCGTTTTAAGCGTATTTTAGCAAAAAATTGGGCCCTTGTTTGCAGAAATTATCATACCACTTGCTTTACCTAAAAACTACACATGGGCCATCCCTGCTAGGTTTCAGGCAATCGTAAGCCCAGGCATCAGAGTTGAAGTATTACTAGGGCGCAACAAAAAATATGCAGGTATCATTAAAAAAATTACACTCGAAAAGCCTGCTGCTTTTGAACCCAAAGAAATTTTACAAGTAATTGACGAAACACCCATCTTACATCCAACACAACTAGAATTTTGGGAGTGGATTGCTTCCTATTATATGTGTACAGAGGGCGAAGTGATGCAAGCGGCCGTTCCTGCCAATTTAAAATTAACCAGCGAAAGTATATTAATTTGGAATGAAGACCGTACACTCGATTTTTCTGATTTAAGCGATAACGAATATGTAGTTGCCGAAGCACTCCATATTAAAAAGGAGCTTAAGCTTTCGGAGGTTCAGCAACTCATAGACGCAACACATGTATATCCACTCATAAAAAAACTAATAGAAAAAGAAGTTTGCTTTATATGGGAAGCACTAAAAGATAAATACAAAGCAAAACGAGAAACCTTTATTCGTTTATCAGATGCGTATAAAAGTGAAGCCGCACTTGAAGTACTATTAAACACCCTGACAAAGGCACCCAAGCAAATGGAACTGCTACTGGCATTTATGCATTTGCAAAAGACCGCGCCAGAAGTGATTCAATCGGAGCTCTTAAAGAAATCGGGAGCGAGTGCCGCACAATTAAAAGGCCTCATTGAAAAAGGGATATTAATAGCCGATAAAAGAGCCGTAGACCGCTTTAATTATGGAATTGACAATACCGAATTAGAAAACACCTACACCCTATCGGAAGCACAAACAAATGCATACAACAACCTCGTTACTTTATTTGATACCAAACCCGTTTGCTTACTACATGGCGTAACCGCTAGTGGTAAAACCCAGATTTATATTAAACTCATAGAATCCTTTATAGCAAAGGGCCAGCAGGCATTATACATGCTCCCAGAAATTGCTTTAACGGCTCAAATGATACGCCGTTTACAATTTTACTTTGGTGATAAAATAGCTATTTATCATTCTAAATTTAATGCCAACGAAAGAGTAGAAATTTGGAACAAAGTAAACTCGGGGCAAATAAAAATTGTATTGGGTGCAAGATCTGCATTACTCTTACCATTTAAAAATTTAGGACTCATTATTGCAGATGAAGAGCATGACCCTTCCTATAAACAACAAGACCCTGCGCCACGTTACCATGCAAGAGATGCTGCCATATATTATGCAACACTATTTAATGCCAAAGTATTACTTGGTAGCGCCACTCCATCTATAGAAAGTTATTACAACGCACTACAACATAAATTTGGACTCGTTACATTACTAGAACGCTTTGGAGCAGCTACACTTCCTAACATCGATATTATCAATGTTCAAAAATTACCTAAAAAAGGAAAAGTAGCACTCACCGAACCACTCATAGAAGCCATTAAAGAAACACTGGCAAAAAATAAACAAGTCATTTTATTTCAGAATAGAAGAGGCTATGCACCCTATACGATTTGTGATACCTGCGGATGGATTCCACAATGCAAACAATGCGACGTAACCCTTACCTATCATAAAGCAAAAAACACATTAACCTGTCATTACTGCGGTAGTAATTATCCAGTCGTGAACCAATGTGCCGCCTGTGGTAGCAATCAGTTCACCCAAAAGAATTTTGGCACAGAGCAAATACAAGAACTCTTATCGGAACTTTTACCTGATGCGCGAGTTGCCCGAATGGATCATGATAGTGTAAAAGGAAAAAATGAGCACGACGCCCTCATTAAATTATTTGAACAACGCGCCATTGATATTTTAGTAGGTACGCAAATGGTGGTAAAAGGGCTAGACTTTGAACACGTAAACCTAGTAGGCATTATTGACGCCGATGGTATTTTAAGTTTCACAGATTTTAGGGTCAATGAAAAAGCCTATCAACTTATGGAACAAGTAAGTGGCAGAGCAGGTCGTAAAGATGATCAAGGGAAGGTGCTCATTCAAGTAAGCCAGGCAAACCACCCAGTACTTCAATTTGTACAGCAGCACAATTACCCAGCCCTATTTAATTTTGAAATTGACAACCGACAAGAATTTAACTATCCTCCTTTTTCTAGAATTATACTAATTACCTGTAAGCATGTAGATAAAAACGTAGCACAAGAGGCTGCAAATATATTAATGCGCGGCTTAAGCAGTAGTTATGGAAAATATATTACAGGGCCAGCACAACCCGTTGTAGACCGCATTAGAAACCAATATTTATGGGAACTACTTTGCAAGATTCCAAAACAACAAGTAAGTATTGGAACTTTTAAAACGAGGTTGCAGCAACAAATTTTGATTTTGCAAACCAATAAAAGATATAGATCGGTGAGCATTATTATCAATGTAGACCCGCTTTAGATGTATAGCTGCGCTTGATGTTGAACCGCGTTTGAATTGGATCCGCGTTTGATGTTGAACCGTGCTTCATATTGAACCGATCAATATTTTACAACTGAACTAAAAATTTTGACAAAAATTTTTGACAAAAAAAAGAGCTGCCGTAAGGCAGCTCTTTTTAAATCTTATGAATTACGTATTAGTAATTTAATTTTAATTCTACTCTTCTGTTTGAGTTACGACCTTTTGCAGTTTTGTTATCAGCAATTGGTTGCTTTGAACCAAATCCAACTACCATAATTTTAGCAGCATCAACTTTACCTTTTTTAGTTAGGTAAGTTTGAACAGATAGAGCACGATTTTCAGATAATGGATCATTGATTTCATCTGTACCAGTGTTATCGCAATGTCCTTCTACGGTTAATTTTAAATTAGCATCTTCATTTAAAGCCTTAGCAACTTTATTTAATCCTTTGAAAGAACTAGACATTAATTTAGAACTACCTGTAGCAAACAAAATATTTTTAGCACTTTCAGTTACGGCTTTAACAACATCTTGCTTAAATGCTGGACAACCATTATTTTCTTTTACACCTGCAAGTGTTGGACACTTATCTTCTTCATCATTAATACCATCGTTGTCGGTATCTGGAACAGGACAACCTTGGTAACGAGCAACACCAGCAACAGTTGGACACTTGTCTTCTTCGTCATTAACACCATCTTTATCAGTGTCAGGAATTGGACAACCTTGGTATTTAGCAGTTCCTTTAACAGTAGGACATTTATCGTTTTCATCATTTACACCATCACCATCTGTATCAGGAACAGGACAACCATCATACTTAGCTACACCGGCAACAGTTGGACATTTGTCTTTACTGTCAACAATGCCATCATTGTCGCTATCTTTTTCTGTAGCAGGCGGTGGTGGTGGTGTAACTTTTACTGGCTCTGGTTTATCCTTTAGAGGAGAAACGATACCAATATTGTATGTCAAATGATTTGTTGCTAAACTTGACATTGCAGTTCTATGCACGAAATTTGTTGTTAAGAAATTATCATTTCCTAACTTAACTTGTAGACCAACTCCAATTGGAGCATATGTAGCAAAATAAGTTCCACCGTACATAGATGCACCAGCACCAATTGTAAAGTAAGGAACTACAAAATAATTGTCTTTTAACATTTTAACGTTAATAGCAACATCAGTTTCTAGTAAAAGTCTTTTAGCAGATGGAACTGCTACACCTGATCTAGCTCTAAAAGGATATCTTACAGAAGCTGCACCAATGCTAACTTGCAAATCAACATATTCATTAAGACCTTCGATATACTGAAAAGACATACCTGGATCTAAATCTTTGATTTTTGTCCATTGGTTGTTGGTGATTACAGATGACGCTGAACCAGCACCAATTAAACCTGCAGTTGTTACATCTTGCAATTGAAAATGGAATCCAATTGAGGGTCTTTTTTTATAACTGATTGGGGTAGTTTGCGCAGTAGCAGAAACAGCCATTCCAATCACGATTAAAGAAAAGAGTAATTTCTTCATAAACAGTTTTTTATTAATTATTGCAAAAATACAAGCTGAAACTGATTTTGAGAAAAAATTAATCAAAAACTAGGGTATTAATTTATCCCAATCGGTGTAAAAACTACTTATTAGCCATTTTTTCTACTTTTTGCACCAAAACCTTACCTATTCCCTGCTCAATTATGCCAATTTCTTTTGCCGCAAGCCTAGATAAATCAACAATTCTACCTTTTTTGGACATAGATACCGCCATTCGGTCATTAATCTTGACTATAACAAACTGATTATTCTTTGGATTTGTAACACGTACGTAAATACCCAAAGGGAAATTGTTACTAGCAGCTGTATATTTTTGTTGACTAAATATCGCACCTGATGCCGTTTTTCTTCCTTCAAATTTTGAACTATAATAGCTAGCTATCCCAACAATTTCAGCACCTACCAATTTATACTCCTCCTCCTTAAATGTAAGAATAGTCGTATCAATGACTGCATCAATTTGTTTAGCCTGCACTTGAATAACAGACAAACAAAATAATACTATTAATATGTATTTGGAAGTAATGGTCACAAATTGAAATATAATTTAAATGTAATTTAATGATTGTAGAAGAACAAAAAAATATTTAAAGGAAAAATTGAATCGACTAAAAATTTAGGTAACCATGCTTAAATAATTGAATAACAATAATTTAAATAATTTCAACTGAAATTACGGAATCCAAGTCGATAGGACCATGAATGTGGGGAAATACCTCGTTTATAGATCCAGCAAGTTCAAAAATAAGGGGGCTTGTCACCTTTGATTTTTCAATAGTAAGTTTAACCAAATTAGACTGCCCCTTGAAGTAACGCTCCAAAACACCTGGGACTTGCTCTTTGGTACTACAATGAATAAATCCTTCAATAGCTAGACTTTCAGCTACATAAGCTCCCTCTATTTGAGCTTGTTCCCAACCAGCAGCAGTAGTAATATGATAAATGTAACTAGACTCCATATTGACGCTTTAATCCTTGATTATCAAGGGTATTTGTTGTGCTCTTAGCATTAAATCTACTAAAACTATAGCAGTAACAGCTTCTAAAACCACAGGTACACGAAGTGCAATACACAAATCATGCCTTCCTTTAACGGAAAAAGGTTCCACTATATTGCTTTCCCAGTTCCAGCTTTCTTGGGTTTTAGGTGTTGAGGCGGTTGGCTTTATGGCGATTTTAAAATAAAGATCATTTCCGTTGGTAATTCCGCCAACAATTCCGCCAGCATGATTGGTACTCGTTTTACCGCTCGCATCTAAAATTGCATCGTTATGGTTTACGCCAAACATTTTTGCAGCAGCAAACCCTGTTCCAAACTCAATGCCTCTAACGGCAGGAATAGAAAAAACAGCATGGGATAACATAGATTCTACCGAATCAAAAAAATGCTCCCCTAAACCAATGGGCAAATTAGAGGCGGTACAATCAACAATACCACCAATACTATCTTTAGCATCAATGGCTAACTGCAACCCTTTATCGAGGTCAGTTTCACCCCCTATTTCTAAAATTTTAGAATGAACACGGATGCCTCCAGTTATAGCCAATAATTTCTTTGCAATGACACCTGCAGCAACTAAGCATACTGTCAACCTGCCGCTAAAATGACCTCCTCCTCTATAATCTTCAAAACTACCATATTTTGCATGCGCTGTAAAATCGGCGTGGCCAGGACGTGGCACTTCACGGTGCTTATCGTAATCTTCAGATCTAGTATTATTGTTTTCAAATAAAATAGTAATGGGCGCCCCTGTTGTAAATCCTTTAAAAATGCCTGATTTAAAAATGGGTAAATCATCTTCCTTTCTGGGCGTAGTACCTTTTTGAACACCTCCTTTTCTTCTTTCGGTATCTTCTATAAAGTCTGATGCTTGAATTGGTAATCCAGCAGGACATCCATCAATAGTAATACCCACACATGCACCATGCGATTCGCCAAAAATATGTACTCGAAATAAATGTCCAAAGGTATTCATGGGTATAAAATTTATAGAAGCCGTTTACTTGTAATCGACCTCGGCAGAAAGATACGAAAGGTCTTTGAAAAAATGAGGGTACGATTTATTGATCGCATCTGCATCCTCTATTTCTACAACACCATTTGCTTTTAACGCAGCTACAGCACATGCCATGGCAATGCGGTGATCATGTCTCGAATGAACAACACCACCTGTTACCCCTTTACCCCCATCTATAATCATTAAATCATCTTGTAGGGTAATTGAAACGCCAAGTTTTCCAAACTCTTCTTGAAGTGTTAACGCTCTATCACTTTCTTTATGGGAAAGCCTACTCACACCTTCGATCACCGTTTTTCCGATACAAAAAGAGGCAAGTGCAACCAGTGGCGGAAATAAATCGGGACAATCGGTGGCATTAAAATGAAATGCTTTTAGTGGTAGCGGCGCAATTTCAATTTTTGTAGGTTGTATAGAAATTTGACAACCAGCATCGATTAATGCCTGCAATACGGCTTTATCGGCCTGCGTAGAAAAAGGATCCAATCCCTCTACAACAATGCCTCCAGCAATCGCACCAGCAACAAGTAAAAAAGATGCACCGCTCCAATCACCTTCTACTTGGTAGGTAACTGTCGTATTATCTAGGGAATTATTTGATGCAGAAAAAACAAATTGTTCATGATTGATGCAAGTTACATCCCAACCAAAATGATTCATTACAGCTAATGTAAGATCTATATAAGGCTTGCTTTTTAAATGGGTTACAGTAATGGTACAATCAGATGCACCAGCACCTCCATAAGCCATTAATAGTCCTGTTAAAAATTGAGAACTGAGTGAACCATCGACGGTAATATTTTGCGGCTTGATAGGACCCTGAATTTGCAGCGGCAATTTACCCCCATCAGAAACAATAGACACTCCTAATTGTGGTAAAATTTCATCAAAAAAGTGCATAGGTCTAGTGGTTAAACTACCCATTCCAGTAATTGTAATTGGACTACTACTTAATGCAGCTATAGGCGTAAACATACGAATACCAAGTCCACTCTCTCCACAATTGATCGTACTACTTTGGGGCTTCACGCCGCCAGAAATAATATGCAAATTTCCGTTATCAAGTTTGGTAACAACAGCACCAAGTTTTTGAACCACATCTATGGCAGCCACATCATCACCACTAACGCCCGGATTTTTAATAACCGTTTCCCCTTTTCTGATTAACGCAGCCGCACATACACGCTGCATACTGCTTTTACTAGCAGGCGCTGTAATCGTTCCGGAAATCGAAGAAGGCGTTACGCGCGCATGAATCATGATTGAATCCCTTTTAATATTTTTTCAAGTGTCGCAAATGGAATGGTATGAATAACACCTTTGCCTAATTTTTCTAACAGAATATAATGCACTGCATCCTTTGTTTTTTTCTTATCCTTTTGTAAAATAGAAACCGCTTTTGAAACATTAAATGAAGCGTAGGTTGGCAAACCATACTTTTCCAAAAGTGCCACCAACAGATCTCTGCTTTTAAATTTCAATAATTGTTCGGCAATAACGGCTGCATAGGTCATGCCAATACTAATAGCTTGACCATGGCTTAATTCGTAGGTGTTTTCGAGTGCATGACCAAGTGTGTGACCAAAATTTAAAAGCTTACGGTCGGCCTTTTCAAATTCGTCGGCAATGACTACTTTGGTTTTAATCATTACATTTCGCGCTACAAGTTTTGCAGTTAAAGACAAGTCTTTTTTATAAGTAGCAAGCGTATACGACTCTAATTGTTTTATAAGTGCAGCATCTTTAATGGCACCATGCTTGATAATTTCTGCAAAACCATTTTTCCATTCTGTTAATGGTAATGATTTTAAAAAACTAGTATCAAACAATAAAAAATCAGGTTGTCTAATAATACCCACCATGTTTTTGTAAACACCAACGTCTATTCCATTTTTTCCGCCAATAGAAGCGTCTACCATAGCAAGTAGAGACGTAGGCACAAAACCTACTGCAATACCACGCATGTATATACTAGCTACATAACCTGTAATATCTGTAATGACACCGCCGCCAACACCTATTAAAGTAGTTTGACGATCGGCACCTAATTCAATGAGTTGATCGATTACCACATCCACGGTTTGCTGTACTTTATACTGCTCACCTGGTTTTAACACGATGGTAGACCAACCTTTAAACTTTTTTTTATGGGCTTGAAAAACATTTTCATCTGTAATGATTACAGCCGAGGTAACAGGTACTAACTTTTTTAATGCATCAAAAGAAGCATCAAAATAATAAGGAACCGGCTTACCCGAAAAATGAAAAGTTCTTTTTTTCATCGGAAACAAATTATGCAAGAACGCCTAAATTAGGAATTCATGATTTTATTTTGATGGTTGATACTCTCCATATGCACCGCATCAAAATATTTGGTAATAAATTCTTGACTTAATCCAAGCTTCTCACCTCTTTCGTAGGCGCGCGCTAAAATCGCATTCCATCTATTGGTTTGTAAAATGGTAATATTATTATCCTTTTTGTACTCACCAATTTTATCGGCAACTTTCATTCGCTGACCAATGAGTTGCAACAATTCATCATCGAGCTGATTAATTTGCTGACGCATTTTTTCCATCACTGCGTGAAGTTCTTCAGAATCAATTTCTTCTGTTCTCCAAACAATAGAGCCAATCATTTCACCTAAACGTTCTGGCGTTACTTGTTGTTTAGCATCACTCCAGGCATTATCTGGATCGATATGGCTTTCAATAATTAGGCCGTCAAAATCAAGGTCAATGGCTTTTTGTGCAACGTCCAATAAAATATCTCTTCTACCACAAATATGCGAAGGATCGTTAATCATTAACATGCCTGGGTTACGGCGTTTCATTTCGATGGCTAAATGCCACATGGGTGCGTTTCTATATTCTGTATTACCATAAGAACTAAATCCTCTATGGATAAGACCAATATTTTTAATGCCCGCATTTGCTACGCGCTCCACAGCACCAATCCATAATTCTAAATCGGGGTTGATGGGGTTTTTAATCAACACGGGAACATCAGCACCTTTAAGTGCATCTGCAACATCTTGCACACTAAATGGATTAACGGTGGTTCTTGCACCAATCCATAATACATCTACACCAAAATGAAGTGCATCTTCTACTTGTTTAGCAGTAGCAACCTCAATAGCAACAGGTAAGCCTGACTCTTTTCTAGCTTGTTGTAACCAAGGTAAGCCTTTGGTACCAATACCTTCAAAACTACCAGGGCGTGTACGCGGCTTCCAAATGCCAGCACGTAAAATATCTACTTTACCAGTAGCCGCTAGTCTGGTTGCGGTTTGAACAACTTGATCTTCTGTTTCTGCGCTGCAGGGTCCAGAAATAATTAAGGGTCTTTTTTGTAGAAGTGCTTCCACTCCTTTTTTTGTTTCGATTGCTTGCTCCATAAAAAAATATACAATATAAAATTATTCTCCCCGTCTTGGCTTGCGCTCACCACCACTATCAGCATCATTCATACGAATGCGTCTTCCATTGTAGTTTTTACCATCAAGTGCATTTACCATTTGCTTAGCGGCACCTTTTTCAATTTCAATCCAAGAGTTCATGTCTTTCATATCAATTCTACCAAGTGCGTCTTTTTTAAGATCACTCATATCTAAGATATATTGTAAAAAACTAGCTTTATAAAAGCCGTCTTTCGTACCAAGGTTTACAAATAGTCGGCTGTAGCCACTACCGCCACCTCTTGCAAACTCTTTTCTATTATCGCCTCTTCCACAGTCACGGTCTCTTCCACCATCACGCTCTCTTCCGCCATCACGATCTCTGCGTCTTGCCTGATCTGGTGCATCGCTTTGTTCACGTCTGCCCTTATCTCTATGGTTTAGATCTTCTGCGTTTTCGTAATATTTTAAGAACCTATCAAACTCCATAGCAGCTACACGCTTTAATACATCTTCTTTGCTTACATCAGCAAATTTTTCTGCAAGCATGGGTACGTAGGTTTCATAATCACCGTGGCTGATATCTGCAGACAATAATTTTTCCATAAAAGAGAAAAATTGCTTGCGACAAACATCTTTACCACTTGGAATATCAAGTTTAGAAAACTTAGAATTGTTGATTCGTTCAATTTGCTTGAACTTATACATCTCTTTTGAGTGCACAATAGAAATACAAATACCTTGAAGACCCGCACGGCCTGTTCTACCACTACGGTGCGTGTATATTTCTACATCATCCGGTAACTCGTAGTTGATAACGTGTGTAATTCCTTGCACGTCAATTCCTCTAGCAGCTACGTCTGTAGCAATAAGGAGCTGTAAAGTTTTATCCCTAAACTGTCCCATTACTCTATCACGCTGGCCTTGTGTAAGATCACCATGTAATGCATCAATGTCATAACCTTCGCGGGTTAAACGCTCAGAAATATCTTGCGCATCAATTTTAGTTCTGGTAAAAATGATGCCATAAATACCCGGGTTAAAATCAATGATTCTTTTAAGGGTTTGATAACGGTGTTGCGCAGAAGTTACATAATATTGGTGGTCAATACTTTTATTAGAGGTATTCACTTTACCAACGGTTACTTCGACAGGATCTTTCATGTAACGCTTGCTCACCTTTCTAATTTCTGGTGGCATGGTAGCACTAAACAACCATGTACTTTCGCGCTGAGGTGTATTTTTTAAGATGAATTCGATATCATCCTGAAAGCCCATGTTAAGCATTTCATCTGCCTCATCTAAAACAACATATTGTATTTGTTCTAGGTTGATTGCTTTACGCTCAATCAAATCAATTAATCGACCTGGGGTTGCTACAATAATTTGTACCCCTCTTTTTAAGTCCCTTATTTGTAATCCAATAGAGGTACCGCCATAAACGGCTACTACAGAAATACCTGTCATGTATTTCTTAAATATCTCTATTTCCTTTACAATTTGCATGCAAAGTTCTCTGGTAGGACAAACAACAAGTGCTTGTGGATATTTTGCCTTTTCATCTATAATATGTAATAGAGGTAGTCCAAAAGCGGCTGTTTTTCCTGTTCCTGTTTGTGCCAAGCCAATAAAATCCTTGGTACCACTTAATAGTACCGGGATTGCTTGTTCTTGGATTGCTGTGGGGTTTACGTACCCTAGTTCTGTAGTTGACTGAATCAATCTAGCATCAATTCCCAACTCTTCAAATGTCGTCATGTAGTAAAAATTTGCGGCAAAGGTACTTATAAGGTAGTGCTTTGCCTATTTTAAAATCCGTTTAATACCATTGGCTTTCTCAATTAATTCAAGCAAATAATCGGGATCTTCCTTTTCTAAGCTTACCTTAAATTTTCGTAATTGAGAGATATGCTCATTAAGAACGTCTAAAACGTTCTCTTTATTCTGCATGAGAATAGGAACCCACATACTTGGATTACTCTTAGCAAGGCGAACCGTACTCTCAAAACCACCACTTGCCAGTTCAAAAATGGCATCTTCTTCCTTTTCCTTTTCCAAAACCGTATTGGCTAGGGCAAAAGAAGTTATATGTGAAATATGACTAATATATGCAACGTGTACATCGTGGGCAACCGCCTCCATGTACAATAAATGCATACCTAGGGTCTGATACACCTGCTCCACCAGGTTTGCCGCATCTGGGTCGCTATCTTCTTTAGAACAAATAACAGTAGCCTTTTCAGCAAACGCATTTTTAACAGCTGCTTCCGGCCCACTGTACTCGGTACCCCACATGGGGTGGGTTGCTACAAACCTGCCACGCTTTGGGTGCGCACTGGCAATTTTGCAGATATTTTTTTTGGTAGAGCCTACATCCATCACCACTTGCTTGTTTACCAAATCTAAAATTTGAGGCAATAAATTTTCGGCGGCATTAATGGGCGTACCAATAATAATTAAATCAGATGCAGTAACAGCTTCTTGTAAAGATGTTGCCTCATCAATGATGCCAAGCGCAAGCGCCTTCGTCAAATGCTGCTCACTCACATCCACACCAATCACTCTTG
Organism: Sediminibacterium ginsengisoli; assembly: GCA_945901845.1. Taxonomy (GTDB): domain Bacteria; phylum Bacteroidota; class Bacteroidia; order Chitinophagales; family Chitinophagaceae; genus Sediminibacterium; species Sediminibacterium ginsengisoli_A. The sequence goes on from CAMDLR010000017.1 coordinate 45,155, forward strand.
TTGCCAGGCCCTTCTCTTTTAAAGTAAGCGCCATGGAACCACCAATTAAACCCGTACCAATTATCGTTACAATCATTTGTTTATTATTTATTTCAGATCCCTGCATTTTTAACCCTTTCAATGGCTAGTTCAAAACGCGCTACTGGTGCGCATAAACTAATTCTAATAAATGCATTACCCCCCGTTCCAAAAATGCCACCCGGGGTAATAAAAACATTAGCATCGTAAAGCACTTTATCACTTAATGCAAACCCATCGGCATAGGTTGCAGGAATACTAGCCCACACAAACATACCTACATGCATTTTTGAATACGTACACTGTAATAAATCCAATAGCTCAAACACTTTTTCTCTTCGTGTTTTGTAAATAACATTAATACTATCGTACCAATCTTTATCTAAGCTGAGCGCCTTCGCAGCAGCGAGTTGAATTGGTAAATACATCCCACTATCCATATTGGATTTAAAACGTAATACTTCTTCAATTCTATCTTTTTTACCCACTAACATACCTACACGCCAGCCAGCCATATTAGAACTCTTACTCAAAGAATTTAATTCTACCACTACATCTTTAGCACCCTTAATGGACAATAAACTTTGTGGCTTTTCATTTAAAATGAAACTATATGGATTGTCATGACAAATTAATATTTGGTGCTTGGTAGCAAAAGCAATGAGTGATTCAAAAAAACGAACTGATGGAAGTTGACCCGTTGGCATATGCGGATAATTCACCCACATTAATTTTACTTTAGACAAATCTGTTTTTGCTAGTGCTTCTAAATCAGGCTCCCAATTTCCAGCTAATGTTAAATCGTAATAAACAGGCTCACCTCCTGCTAGTTT
>CAMDLR010000018.1 GCA_945901845.1 Sediminibacterium ginsengisoli
GATGATGTATCACCAGAAGGAGTTTCAGTAACAGCAGGTGCTGTACTGTCAGCAGTTGCTTCTTTGTTTTCAGCTGAGTTACATGCTACGAAAGCTACTACAGCTAAGATTGCGAATACTTTTTTCATTTTTTTTGGGTTTTTGTTTGAATGAATGTGTTTATTAATACAAGAAGGGGTAAAAAGGTAACCCACGAACCCCATTTTTTTTTGAAAAAAAATATTTCGAGCTATATTGGGTTACTTTTATACCCTAAAGCGTATTAAAAGCAGTATTTAGTGAAATCTACGAGTAACGAACAAGTATTATTAAAGGGGCTGGCAGCCAATGACTCTGTTATTATTGAACAACTCTATAAAGAGAACTTCAGCACCATACAGGCGTTCATTTTGGCAAATAATGGCTCTTATGACGATGCAAAAGACGTTTTTCAGGAAGCAATGATCACCCTCTATGAAAAAGCACAATCGGGCTCATTTGTTTTAACCTGTCAAATTAAAACATACGTATACTCGGTATGTCGTAGACTATGGCTCAAAAAACTGCAACAACTTGGTCGCTTTTCGCACCCAGTTGACAATTTGGAAGAAACCATATCTGTGGATGATGACCTCGAAGAACACGCTAAACACGACGCCGCCTTTGCTATTATGGATCGAGCACTCAAAAGCTTAGGCGAACCTTGTAAAAGTCTATTAGAAGGTTACTACCTTCAAAAAATGGACATGCAAGCTTTGGCATCGGAATTTGGTTATACCAACTCCGACAATGCCAAAAACCAGAAGTATAAATGTCTAATGCGCCTTAAAAAATTGTTTTTTGCGCAATACAATATCGGAGAGTAAGTAACACAGAATACCTAAAAATGGAAGATTTAATATTATTAGAAACCATCGAAAAGTACCTGAGCAACCAAATGGATGCACAGGAAAAAACGGCTTTTGAGTTGGTTCGTAAAAATACACCCGAAATTGACCAAATGGTGGTAGAGCACGCCATGCTACTACAGCAAATGGATCAGTATAGTATGGTTAAATCTATCAAACTAACACTTGCTCAAACACACCAAAATTTATTAGAGCATGGCGAGATTTCAAATACAATTGAGGTTTCAGAAGGTGGAAAAGTGATTCAATTATTTAACAAGTATAAAAGAGTGGCATCTATTGCTGCCTCTGTAGGTGGCGTAATTGCTTTATTTATCAGTGGACTTGCTCTATATCTTTCTCCAGCTAGCCACAACAGTCAAATCCAACAGTTAAGCAATGATATCGCGGCCATTAAAAAGAGTCAGCAATACCAAGGCAAACTAATTAACGAGGTAAAAAGTAAATTACCAGCTGGTGTAAAATTTATTAGTGGTGGTTCTGGATTTTTAATTGACGGTAAGGGTTTTATTGTTACCAATGCGCACGTTATTAAAGGAACAGATGCTATCGTTGTTGATAATACAGGCAAAGAATATGTTGCCGAAATAGCCTTACTAGATAAACTAAAAGATTTAGCTATTTTAAAAATCAACGACCCAGATTTCACATCAAAAAAATCGCTTCCTTATTCTATTCGTAAATCAACCACCGATTTGGGTGAAGAAATATTTACACTTGGCTATCCAAGAAATGAAATTGTGTATGGTACCGGTTACTTAAGTGCCCGAAGTGGTTACGAAGGAGATTCACTCTCCTATCAATTGCAAATGAGTGCCAACCCTGGTAACTCGGGCGCACCGGTATTTGATAATGCTGGGGAAGTTATTGGTGTATTAAGCACTAGAGAAGCGCAATTAGAGGGTGTTGTATTTGCACTTAAGTCAAATAATATCTTCAAAGTAGTTAATGATTATAATACTTCTAACGAAGGCGGTAAAGATATAAAAATATCTACCCGCTCAAATATTAGCAGGATGTCACGCAAAAACCAAATTGCAACACTTGAGTCATGCGTTTATTATGTAAAGTCTTTTGATAAATAAGCAAATCAAACGCTTACTTTTCTATCCCCATAAATTATTAGGATACAAACCCTTTTCTACTAAATTGGAAATGCTAGTTTGTACAACAGGCGCGTCTTCTTTGTAGGTTACACCAAACCAACTTGCAGAAGTAGTACCCACTTTTACATTGCCTAATTTAGCATTTACAAAATGTTTGGTAACAGAAGGTAAGAAAAATTCAGATTTTAGTTCCATGCCCTGTGTATCTAAAAATCTAGAAAATTCAGATTCGCATAATGCTACAAAACTTGCTGGGTAACATAAAAAGTTCATGCTAACAATGGTATCAGATGTTAATGGAAAAAACTGATCATTGTCTTCATACACAATAATCCCTTCTTCGTTTTTAAATATTTTAGTACGCTCATTGATATCTAGTAAATTGCCGCTAGCATCTACACTACAAACACCTCTACTCACCGTACCATTGTCACTTAATGTTTTTCCTAATTCATACCCAATAATGGAATAGGTATGATCATTGCACTGGTTGTTTAAAAATACTGCTGCTTGCACAAATGCATCTTTACCGTAAAAGTCATCGGCATTAATAACTGCAAATGGTTCATTTAGTTTTCCTTTGCAGCAAAGTACAGCATGCGCAGTACCCCAAGGTTTTACACGCTCAGGTGTTACGCTTTTACCTTCTGTAAATGCAGCTAAATGCTGGTAAACATATTCGGTCGTAATTTTACCTTGTAATTTGGGTTCAAAAATTGACTTAAATTGCTCACTAAACTCTTCTCTTATAATAAAAACTATTTTACCAAAACCTGCTTCGATTGCATCATAAATTGAATAATCCATGATAGTTTCGCCACAAGGTCCAAAAGACTGAATTTGCTTCATGCTACCGTAACGGCTTGCCATACCGGCTGCAAGGATCACTAAAGTTGGTTTCATAAGAGAATATTAAGGGCTGCGAAGCTAAATCATTCTTTAAAATTGTAGACATATATTACAAATGAATATTAATAATATTTATATACAAAATATCCCTTCGTTCTGTAATAACACACTAGCTATCAGTATATTAAGAGCCGATTTAATAGACCCCGTGGTAAGTGGTAATAAATGGTTCAAGCTACAATATTATGTGCTTGACGCTATTACAGCTGGTAAATCAACCCTGGCCACTTTTGGAGGACCCTATTCCAATCATATTGTAGCCACATCAAAATATGGCGCTAGCATGGGTTTACAAACAGTAGGATTTATTAGAGGTGAAAAGCCACCAAAGCTCTCACCTACCCTAACCGATGCCATGGAAAATGGCATGACCCTCCATTTTATTTCGAGAGCAGATTTTTTAGACCCAAAAAAAATCATGGAGGAAAACAAGCACGCAAGTTGGGCATGGATACCAGAAGGTGGTTATGGAATAAAGGGTGCCGAAGGCGCTAGTTCTCTTTTGACAATTAAAAACACCCAAGGTTTTGACACCATTATTTGCGCAGTAGGAACGGGCACCATGATGGCAGGAATCATTAAAGCAGCAGCACCACATCAAAAAATAATAGGGATAAGTGTACTAAAAAATAATTTTTCTATTGACACAGAAATAAACGCATTATTGACCACAGAGGAATCTAAAAAGAACTTTGAAGTCATACATGGTTATGATTTTGGCGGATATGCAAAACATACACCAGCACTTATAAAATACATGAATGAATGCTATAACAATATGGACCTTCCACTAGATTTTGTATACACAGCAAAACTACTATACGCGGCCAAAGACCTTGCTACCAAAGGGAAATTTGAACTTTCCTCAAAAATATTACTGATACATTCGGGCGGACTACAAGGCAACCGTTCCTTTAAAAAAGGAACTTTAATCTATTAAAGTAGCACCAAAAATTTGCTCAAAATTTTGTTTGACTAAATCTTTTACTTCCTGTATGGGCACTGCACGACCTAGTTCTTTTTGCAAAGACGTAACCTGTTTATCAGGTATACCGCATGGCACAATATTATTAAAATAAGCTAAATCGGTATTTACGTTTAAGGCAAATCCATGCATCGTAATCCACCTACTACACTTAATACCCATCGCACAAATTTTGCGCGCTAATTTTTTATTATCAGGATCTAACCAAACGCCCGTTTCACCAGCACTCCTTCCTGCCTCAACACCATAATGCGCCAGTGTTTGTATAATCACTTCTTCTAAACTACGGAGGTACCAACCAAGGTCGGTTTTAAATTTTTCCAAATCTAAAATGGGATAACCCACAAGTTGCTCTGGTCCATGAAAAGTAATATCACCGCCTCTATTGATATGAAAATAGTCGATACCATTGGCCTCCATAAAGGCAGTGGTCATAAGCACATTGGCTGCATTGCCATTTTTACCCAATGTATATACCGGTGGATGCTCTACAAATAACAAATGATTTTTGGTAGGCCACTCGGTTACTGGAATTTCATTTTGACCCCGGTAACTGGCTTTAATAGCCGAATTCTCACTCAATAAAGACTCTTGGTAAGCCCAAACCTCTTTGTATTTGCGATTACCCAAGTCCTCAAAAAAAACTTCCTGCTGCATTGCACAAAAGTAGGAAGGTTTGGGGCTATTTTTGCAACAATGGAACCGGATATTGATTTATTTAATGAAGAAGGCGGAGAAACCCTCTACGAAAGAAAAACCTTTGTCATAGACAAGGGGCAAGAACCGTTTCGCATAGACAAGTGGGTTCAAACACATATGGAAGGGGCCACCAGAAGCAAAGTTCAACAAAGTATAGAAGCCGGTTTTTTAACGGTTAACGGTAAAAATATTAAAAGCAACTATAAGGTAAGACCCGGAGACGAGATATTAATCATGAGTTTGGTGAATCCAGAAACACATGCATTAAAACTTGAAGATATTCCGCTTAATATTGTATTTGAAGATGACGCCATCATGGTTATTAATAAACCTGCTAATATGGTGGTTCATCCGGGCGTTGGAAATTATACGGGAACACTTTTAAATGGTGTGGCTTATTATTTGCAACAACAAAATCCAAACATCGATGAACAATCATTGCCACGTTTTGGTCTTGTACACCGCATCGATAAAAACACAACGGGATTAATAGTGCTTGCAAAAACAGCCGAAGGAGCCGCACATCTAGCCAAACAATTTTTTAACCATACTGTAGAAAGAAAATACACCGCGCTTGTTTGGGGCGATGTCATCGAAGACAGTGGAACCATTGAAGCACATATTGCACGCCACAAACAAAACCGAAAAACATTTGACGCTTACCCAGAAGGGGATATAGGTAAACACGCTATTACCCATTATACTGTTTTAGAAAGATTCAATTATGTTACACTAATTAGTTGTGTACTAGAAACCGGCCGAACACATCAAATACGGGTTCACTTAAAACATATTGGTCATACTTTATTTAATGACCTCGAATACGGAGGAGACCGTATTTTAAAAGGAACCATTTATACCAAATACAAACAGTTCGTAGACAATTGTTTTGATGCATGTGCTAGGTGCGCACTACATGCTACCACACTTGGCTTTGTACATCCAACCACCAACGAATTCATAAAATTTGAAGCGCCTATCCCATCAGATATGCATGCGGCCGTTGAGAAATGGAGAGGGTATGTACAAAATAAAACACGCACCGAATAGTGCGTGTTTTATAAAAGATTGCTATTATACTTTTATTTTTCTACTTTTTTGCTTTAGATGCCGCCGCTTTTTGCAAAGCTTCTAATCTTGCAACGTACAAACTTCGGCCGTGTGTACCTAAAATAATTTCATTGTCACGTGGATGAATTACAATGTCATGAACAGGCACACTTGCAGGTAAACCCTTATTCCACATCATAGAGCTATTGCCTCCATCTGTACTTACATATAGACCGCCATCTGTACCAACATATAAAACGTTTTCGTTGGCAACATCTTCTTTAATAACGTTTACAGGCTCTACCGGAAGGTCTTTCATGATTTGTTTCCATGTGGCTCCATAATCATCAGAACAGTATACATAGGCGTTAAAATGGTCATTACGGTAGCCGTTTAAGGTCACATACACTCTTGCTTCATTAAAAGCACTCGCTACTACCCTGCTTACATACAATCCCTTTGGTAATCCTTTATTCAATAATGAAAAAGTATAACCGCCATCTTTAGTGACTTGAACATGACCATCATCAGAACCTACATAAACAAGTCCAAATTTAATAGGGCTTTCACTCATGGTTGCTAAAGTTCCAAAAGGGACGTCTCCTTGTGCAGGATTGGAAGTTAAATCTGCACTAAGCGTCACTAAACTATCACCTCTGTTCAATGAACGGTGGAATTTATTACTTCCATAATAAAATACATCTTGGTTGTGTCTACTCAACAATATAGGTGTTTGCCAGTTGTAACGTAGCGCTGTTTCACCTAAATCGCGAGAAGGTCTTACCGATTTTCTTTCTTTGGTTACTAAATTTTGACGAGAATAGGCACCAAATTGAGAACCACTATAAATAGTTTTATTGTCTCTGAAATCTACTTGTACTTGCATACCATCACCTCCATTAATTCCTGTAAATGGATTATGACCACTATCATACCAATCATAATTTTCTTTGTTCATACTTGAACCATACCATGTGCCATTGTCTTGAAGTCCTCCATAAACATTATATGGCTTGGCCATATCAACTGCAATATTGTAAAATTGTCCAACAGCCGGTGTATTGGCTTTAAACCAATGTTCCCCATCATCATAGGTAATATTACAACCACCATCATTTCCAATAATCATGTGGCTATCATGCTTTCCATTCATCCAAACAAAGTGATGATCTGCGTGTACATTTTCTTTACCAATTTCTTTAAATGTTTTACCGCCATCGGTACTTAAAACAACACCTACACCCGTTAATGCGATTTTATTATCGTTGGTTGGGCTCACAAATACTTTTCCAAAATAATAGCCATAGGTACTATAAATACCAATGGTTTTATCATGTGTTTTTTTCCAGCTCGCACCGCCGTCATCGCTTCTATATAATTCGGCACCATAAATTGGCGTTTCAAAAAGCGCTGTATTGGCATCATATAAATAATCCCAAATACAAGTAGGCGCCAAGGTTCCATTTTTTACAGCCTCTTTAATACCCGCAGCCGAATACTTAGTAGGCATTTGATTACGTGGTGAGCGAACAAATGCGTTTAACTTTTTATCATCGAGTGCAGCAAATTGTTCTTTACTTAAATCTTTGAAATCCCTTAACACATACCTTGTTGTATCGGTGGTGTTTTTTAAATCCGTTTCAGGTTGGTGGAAATTATTATCTACAACAGCAAATACAGTATTAGGGTTTTGTGGATATACCGCTAATCCAATTCTTCCTACACCATCACCATTTGGAAATCCAGAACTTGTCGTATTAACCTGTTTCCAAGTATTACCACCGTCTATACTTTTATAAATACCACTGGTTTTACCTGACTCTTCAAAGTTAGAAGCCGTTCTAGTTTTGTACCACATAGCAGCATATAAAATAGATGGATTTTTGCTATCGATATCAATATCTACAGCGCCCGTGTTTGCATCTACATATAATGTTTGATTCCAGTTTTTTCCCCCATCGGTCGTTTTATAAACACCACGTTCTCTATTAGGTGAATACAAGTGACCGAGAGCAGCAACCCAAGCCGTATTGGGCTCCTTTTCATCAATCACAATTTTTCCTATGTGATGGCTTTCCGGAAGTCCAAGGTAATCCCAAGACTTACCACCATTGCTAGATTTATAAACACCAATACCAGCATAGGATGATCTACTACTATTTACTTCACCCGTACCAACCCATATGATATTACTTTTCCAATTAACTGCTATCGCTCCAATGGTTAATATAGCTTCTGAATCAAATACGGGTGTAAAACTTTGACCATTGTTAATGGTATGCCATAAACCACCTGTTGCATACGCTACATAAAAATTAGTGGGATCATCTGGGTTAACAGCCATATCAACAACCCTTCCACTCATAACGCTAGGTCCAATATTTCTAAAGGCCGTTCCATTAATGGTCGAAGCTTCCAACAATTTTTTACGCTGTTCGATAGCGGACAATCTTTCTGAAGCAGTCGTAGGCTTGATTTGTGCGTTGCTAAACATTGCGAATGTTAGCAAAAGGCAAAAACTGAGTATTTTTCTCATAGTGGTACTTATAATTTGTATTTTTAAGTGATTAAATGTAAGAAAATGCGCCTTCTTTTTACCCTTTTTTCTCTACTATTTTACATCAGCGTAATTGCTCAGTGTAAGACCTTTAAAATCACGTCCAAAGGTGATACGATCAATTGCACAGAGGCGAGTGGTGCAAAAAGAGGTAAATGGAAGATTGAAGCCCCTCCATTAAGAGGTGAAAAAGGCTATATTGAAGAAGGTGTATTTGTAAACGATAAAAAAGAAGGTACTTGGCGCCGATTTAATTTAATGGGCGACCCATTAGCGATCGAAAATTATACATGGGGATTAAAAAACGGCATATGCACCTATTTAGCAATTCAAGGTATTGAAAGAGAGGAATCCTGGAGAGCCATTGACCCTTCTAAACCATACGATACCATTGATGTTCAGGATATCAACAACCCCAATATTTACGAAAAAGTTATTGTAAAAACAACGGGGGCTTCCATTAAGCACGGAACTTGGAAAATTTACGACCCATTTACAGGCCAACGATTAAGAACCGAAAACTGGATACTTGATGTTTTGCAAGACCCTAATGCAAAAAAAGAAGATAGCTCCAACACAAGTACTACCCTGACAAATTTGGGCACACCAAAATCAAAGTCTGATTCGGCCACTAAAAAAGTGGTCCCAAAAGAAGTGCTCGAGTTTCAAAAGAAAAACAAAGGCAAAAAAATAGTGGATGGCAAAACAGGTGGTTAGATCAAATTATTTAATGGCTGCCGTAAATTTTTTTGCAAAAAACTGTAACTGATAATCAATACTATTACTCCAATAGGCTTTATTATGCTCTCCAGGCCTTTCGGTATAATCGTGATCAATTTTATTTGACAATAGTACCTGATGCAAAGACCTGTTAACGTCAATAAAAAAATCTGATACCCCGCAATCAAAAATAATATTAAGCAGCCCTGGCTTGCAATTTTTCGCAATCGTCACCACCGAATAATCGATCCAATTTTGAGGTTGATCCGTTATCGTTCCCAATGATTTTTTAATATCCCAACTATTTGGAAATGGTCTAATATCAACACCCCCACAAACACTACCCGCATTACCAAATAAATTAGCATGACGCATGCCTAAAAATAATCCACCATGTCCACCCATGCTTAACCCCGTAATGGCTCGGTGGTCTTTGTTTGCAGATGTTGGAAAATGCGCATCAACGTAAGGAAGTAATTCGCTGATAATGAATGTTTCATATTTAATAGAATCATTGATGGGGCTATCATAATACCAACTACCATATCCCCCATCAGGACAAACCAACATAACCTGGTATTGATCTGCTCTAGACTGCAGTTGAGGCGCATCTTTTAGCCAACTTCCATGATTGCCACTATACCCGTGCAACAAATAAACAACTGGAAATTTGACCCCAGTTTGCTTTGCAGCATTATCTGGAATTACCACAGCAACCTTGATGTTTTTATGCATGGCATTACTATATACCAAAAGCGTATCTACACGCGCAGCATTTGCAACAACAGCAAATAACAAAATTGCAAAAATGGATATTGTATTTTTCATAATAGTAGCTTACATAAAAAAGCCACTTGAAGGTAAATCAAGTGGCTTTAATTATAGGTAATCTTTTCTTATTTTTTCTTTTCTTGAGCGGCTTGCATTGGATTTAATCCAAATGACTGACCTCTACCAAGTGTACGTTGTTTGAATAAAGTAAACTTACTAGGCTCTACACTTACATTGCCCCAGAAATTATTGGTTTCGTTGATATCGGCAGTTTCACGCATTGGATCTAATTTAATGCTTGCTACTTCTTTACGCGTCATAAATACCCGCGCTACTTTGTTTTCATTTTTACGCCATATTTGCGCACCAATACGCTCTGTTTCTTTAGTACCATCTTTGTAGGTGAATTCAACAATGATTGGCATTACAAGTCCACCTTTATTTGTAAAAGTGATTTCGTATAAATGCACATTGCTATAGCTTGCTTTTTCTTCGTCAGACAATGCTTCTGGTGTACCAAAAGAAGGCATGCTATTTTTTGTAACAGAATCATAAGGTTCGATACCTCTTGCATAACGCCAGTAGAAATCTCTTAATGAAGTATCTGCATCTGTTGCAAAAATGATTGACTTATCTTCTCTGTTTCTAATTTTAGAAACATCCTCAAAGCTACTTACAGTTGGCTTGTCAATTGACATTTTCATGCCACCTGCTCTACCACCCATACCTCCACCACGTGGTTGCGCTGCAGCATCGTAAACTGCATGTGCTACAGAATCAATAGCGATGTCACATGCTTCGATGCTATAAAACCAACCTCTCCAAAACCAATCTAAATCAACCGCACTTGCATCTTCCATAGTTCTAAATAAATCGGCAGGAGTTGGGTGTTTAAATGCCCAACGTCTAGCATATTCTCTAAAAGAGAAATCAAACAATTCTCTGCCCATGATGGTTTCGCGTAAAATATTTAAACCTGTACCAGGCTTAGAATACGCATTAGGGCCAAATTGAATAATATTTTCGCTGTTGGTCATGATCGGCTCTAACTGATCTTTAGGTGCTTTCATGTAATCTACAATACCAAAAGCAGGTCCTCTACGAGAAGGATATTTGTTGTCAAATAATTCTTCTGTTAAATATTCAACAAAGGTATTTAACCCTTCATCCATCCAAGACCACTGACGCTCATCAGAGTTCACAATCATTGGGAAGAAATTATGTCCCACTTCATGAATGATTACGCCAATCATACCAAGCTTTGTAGCCTCACTGTATGTACCATCTTTATTGGTACGTCCATTGTTAAAACAAATCATTGGATATTCCATACCATTAGAAGCTTCAATACTTTGTGCTACAGGATATGGATAAGGGATTGAAAATTTAGAATAAGAACGAATGGTATGCGCTACTACTTTAGTAGAATATCTTCTCCATAAATTGTATGCTTCTTTAGGATAGCCACTCATACACATCACTTTCTTACCTTCTACATAAGTTGGCATCGCATCAAAAACAAACTTACGGCTCGCTGTCCATGCAAAGTCACGCACATTGTCTGCTTTGAACACCCAAGTTTTTTTAGCAGTACTATTTTGCTTTTCAGCATTCTTTGCTTCTTCAAGCGTTACAACTTCTACTACATCTTTTGCAGTTTGCGCAGTCTTCCAACGTGCTAACTGTGCAGGTGTTAGAACCTGTGCATAGTTTTGACACTCTCCGGTACCCATAATTACGTGGTCGGCAGGTGCAGTAATAGACACATTATAATTACCAAAAGTTAAAGCAAACTCGCCTCTACCCGTAAACTGGTGATTTTGCCAACCCTGAAAATCAGAGTATACGCAAAGTCTCGGAAACCACTGAGCCATGGTAAACACACTGTTACCGTCTTCAGGGAACAATTCGTAACCGCCTCTACCTCTAAATACCATACGATCAGAAATTTTGTAAGACCATGTGATATTGAATACAAATTTTTGACCAGGCTGAAGTGTTGTAGGCAAATCAACACGCATCATGGTTTGGTTAATGGTATATTTTAAAGCCTTACCAGTAGCGTCTGTAATTTTAGAAATAATATGACCATAGCCATTGTCTTTTTTTGCATCTTCTAACGCATTAATAGAAGCTTGAGAAACCTGACGAAGCGAACTTCCATCCTGAAAATCAGCTTTATTTACTGTGCTATGCTCATTTTCGTCGAGTTGTAACCACAAATACGTTAACGCATCAGGAGAGTTGTTAAAATAGGTGATGGTTTCACTTCCTTTTAATAAAAGGTTAGCTTCATCCAGCTCACACTTGATGTTGTAGTCGGCACGTTGTTGCCAATATTTAGGCCCAGGGGCACCACTCGCTGTACGATACTCGTTTGGCGTAGATAAAATAGTTCCTAACTGCTCAAACTTGTTTCCGTGGTTTGAGGTTGGGTTGTTTTGAATGTTTTGCGCAAAAGACAATGTGCTCACTGCAACAAACATTAAAAATGCAAAAAATTGCTTCATAGCATAATTGATTAAAGATGAAAATACCGCTCAATAGACATTTGAAGAGATAGTGCAAGAATGCCACCACTGACAATCAAAATAAAATCTCTTCGGGGAGCCTTTAAAAGCATGACGAATATAAATGAAATAACTAAAATAGCCATCACAATGATAATTTGGCCTATTTCAAGCCCTACATTAAATGCTAGTAAGGCTGGCGCTATATTTTGCTGTATACCTAACAAGCTTTTTAGGTAAAAACTGAATCCTAACCCGTGAATAAGGCCAAAAAATAGGGCAAAAAAGTAGATGACCGGAAATTTGGTATTAAAAGTAAACTTCTTGACAAACATATTACTAATTGATGTAATAAGTATGGTTACTGGAATAAAAAATTCTATCCAATTAGTAGCAAAATCGAGGTAATTAAAGACACTCAAAACAAGGGTAACCGAATGACCGATAGTGAATGCAGTAATTAAAACCAGCCACTTTTTCCAATCAGACAGTTGATACCTGATACATAAGGCAGCTACAAACAAAATATGATCCATACCAGATAAATTGGCAATATGATTGAATCCTATTTGCATATACATCAAAAACTCATACATAAAAATCAATTTTTTAGTTAGACCTTTGTAATCTAGATTAGGACACTATGGTAAATATACTAATTCATTGGACGCTCACGAGCCTTCTGGCAATATTGCATCCATTTTTTGTATCTGTAATTGATATTACCCACAATCCAAAAGAAAGAAGCATTGAAATGAGCGTTCGTATTTTTAATGAGGATTTAGAAAAAACACTTCAAAAATATACCTCTGCCAAAATAGATATTTTGCAACCCACCAATAGGGCTTTTGTAAATGAAGAAATTCAAAAATACATGTCCAAACATTTAACTGTTTTGGTAAATGGAACGTCGATTAAATTTACCATCATTGGTTTTGAACAGCAAAAAGAAAGTACCTGGTGTTATTTTGAAGCACAAAATATCAATAGTGCCAATACGGTAGGAATAGATTGCGACATACTTTATGATTTAGAAAATACGCAAGTGAATATCATACATGTGAAAAGCAAAGGCACAGAAAAAACGTATAAGTTAGACTACCCCAACAAAACAGCGAAATTTGTATTTTAATTAATCTTGTTCGTTAAGCGTTACAAGAATTTTATCGATACGATGCTGATCCATATCTACAATTTCAAATTTAAAGGTTTTCCAAGAAAGGATTTCCCCTGTGGTAGGAATTTTTTCCAAAGAATGAATAATAAAGCCTGCTAGTGTATCAAACTCCTGATCACCTTGCAGCATAAATTCTGTTTTATCAAAATAACTTAAGAAATCATAAAATGGAAGTTGCGCATCAATTAAAAAAGTACCATCTGCTCTTTTCAAGATTTCATAATCATGGTCTTCTTCTTGAGGGATATCCCCTACAATAGCTTCTAGTATGTCATTTAAGGTTATTAACCCCTCTATAGATCCATATTCATTTACAATAAAACAGTGGTGTATTTTTGACTGCTTGAATCGCTCTAACACTTGATAGGCCGAATTATTTTCCGGAACATACTTTGCCTCTTTCGCAATATCACGCAGGAGTTGATCGCCATTAGCAACAAATAAATCTTTGAGTGATACGACCCCTTTAATTTGGTCAATACTACCCGCACATACAGGATACATCGAATGTAAACTTTGAGGCATACTGGCTCTTACTTGAGCAACAGTTTTAGTAGACTCTAACCATAAAATATCACTTCGATGTGTCATAAGTGATGTTATATTTCTGTCACTTAAATGAAAGACCCTTTCAATAATTTCTTGCTCCGCTTCCTCAATGGTTCCTTGCTCGGTACCTTCACTAATAATGGCTTTAATTTCTTCTTCTGTTACCTGATTGTCATTTGGCTTCATACGTAAAATGCGCATGATCAAATGAGACGAAGCACTAAGCAACCATATAAATGGATACATGATAAATGTAACTGATTGCATTACGACAGATACCGATTTCGCAATACCTTCTGGATTACTCAAACCTATTCTTTTTGGCACAAGTTCACCAAGTACCAAAGAAACATACGTTAAAAGTATTACAATAAGGAGTGTTGCAATTGTTTGGGCATAAGGTGCAATAATAGCGAATTGAGTTAGCCAATTTGTAAGGGGCTCTTTAAATGTTCCTCCTGAATAAATACCAGTTAATACACCCACAAGGGTAATGCCAATTTGTATGGTTGACAAAAATGTGTCGGGGTGGTTGGCTAATTTAAGTGCCCGTTTAGCATCAATATCCCCTTTATCTGCTTGAGCCTCTAACCTAGCCTTTCGCGCAGAAACAAGCGCAATTTCGGCCATAGAAAAGAACCCATTAATCAGTATCAGTCCTAGAATTATAAAAATCTCTGTCATTGATGTAGGTTCGTTTAATGTATGTCTACTTTGCCAAAGTTACAATAATATATGGGGTTACTTCCTTATCTCTTGTATCTGGATTTAAAAATGGCAGTGTGAGCATACTTACCCCAAAATAAGCGTTTTTGTGCAGTATGGTAGTTCCCGGAAATTTTTGCTGAAGCGCGGGTAAGCTTGATGCTTTAGTTATGAGCATTTGCCGCTGCTTTAGCAGGCTACTATCAAATATCCTTTCAAATGAATGATTGCCATAAAAATGAAGCGCCCTACTCTCATCAATTTGGTATACGTAAACATTGTTTTTTGGCAATTTATTTTCATTGATAAAGGATGCAGCAGAAACGCCAAGCTCGAACTTTAAAAGTCTTGGGTAAAAAGAAGTATTTAATATAAAATTAACACCCAGTATCGTGTATAAGGCAAGTGAAATGAACTTTGGGGTTTGACCTTTATAGCGGAACAATAAATATACATAATAGACACTGCCAAGTGTCGCAGCTAATTTAATATAAAGTGGCATATCTGTAAATACAAAAAGTACAATCATTAGTACAGCAGCCCACAATAACGTAAATATGAATCCATGAAAATATAGGAGCACTTTTTGAAGTTTCGAAAATCCTTCCGAAAAATAAAGTGCATGCAAACCTTTTGCTGTAACAACAGCAGCGAGTGGAAGCACGACAAATATATAATGCGGAAGTTGCGCCTGACTTCTTGCAAGCATACAATAGGTAGCAATAAAGCCGCCAGCAACAATAAACTCTTGATGGCTTTGAAGTTTAAACTTGGACTGAATAATATCCTTAACAGACAACACTAGCGCCATTAAAAATACAAATATCCAAGGCAAAAAACTCCAAAGCATATTTTCTAATAAAAATGTAAAATGATTCATTTCATTAAATACATTTTCGCCGGTATACCTTCCAAAACTTTGCGTCCAGTAATAAAAACGAAGCCCCGACTCAATGGGTACACCATGAATTATTTTCCCTGGATGTACGTCAAACTGCGTATAGAGCCCAATACTCATTGGCATAAGTAATAAGCCTACAATTAAAATGCCAATGATATATTCCCACCTAAAAAACTGCTTCCAATTGCGCTGCAATAAAAAGTGTATCGCAAAACTTACACCCGGAACTACAATGGCAATAGGTCCTTTGGTTAACATACCTAGTCCAATGCCTATAAAAGCCATCATAAAATGTTTCCAAACATTACTTTGATACCATGCTGCTAACTGCCAAATACTAAACATCACAAATCCCATGAGCATGGTGTCACACCTAACATCATGTGCCATTAAAATAAATGCTTGTGATGTAGCAAGTACCAAAACAGATAACTGAGCTGAAAGCTCATTATAATATAAAAGGGTAAATCGATACACCGACCATAGTGCGAGACCCAAACACAAAACTGAGGGTAAACGGTAAGCCCAATCATGCACACCAAATAACTGGATACTAAAAGAGGACAACCAAAATAGTAAAGGTGGTTTATCTAAATAATCGACGCCTAAATCATAGAGTTGTAAATAATTACCTGTGTTAGCCATTTCCCTACTCATTGAGGCATATTGTGCTGCATCGATGTCAATTAATGGAATACCAAGCATTCCTATCACGCATACCACACAAGCGGCTATTAACGAGATGATGAAGCACTTTTGATTCATACGCTAATATGTAATGGATCTGATTTTTGATAGGCCCAACAAACAAAATGCCCTATCATAAATCCAAGTAATGCACCAAAAATTACATCAAATGGGTAGTGTACACCAACATAAACTTGAGCGTAACAAATAAGTGCCGCCCAAATAAATAGGAGGTATTTCCAACTGCCAAAAAAACGACCAAGGGTTACAAACAAAAAAGTAGCAACACCAAAATGGTTAGTAGCGTGTGATGATGTAAAACTATATCCTCCCGAACAATGATCAAGAAGCAATCTTACTTGATTTGAAAACAATGGATCAGCGCAGGGTCTTGGACGTTGCACCCAATTTTTTATAATACTACTACTCAACTGATCGGTTAGTAAAACCGTGATGAATGCAAATAATAACCACACCCACCCTTTTTTACCAAAATTGACAAAAACAAAAACAATTAAAAATAAATAAAAAGGAATCCAAAAAGTAGATTCTCTAAAAAAAGGCATAAGCACATCCAAAATAGGATGCGTCGCTATCCGATTAACAAAAACAAACAAAGATTGATCAAATGATTGTAAGGATTCAAAAAAAGAAGACATAAACAACTACTTAATAATTAAAGATACTAAGAAATTGAATGCTTTTGAGCTACTAAAATAAGTCTATTAGAGCTACTAGCTTCATAGGCGTTAAGTTGATAGTCTCCAAAAGTTGCGATTATTTGTAGTCCCGCTTTTTGCATAAATATGACAAAATCATTCAAATTATATTTCCTAACACGCTCTTCAAAAACGCCTAAAACTTCATGAGACACCGCATCAACAACCTTGATTTCTTTAAATAAATAGAGGTCATCCTGCCATTTTTTGGTGTGAAATATCAAATGTTCCATTTGGATCATGACATCATCACCGTTCGTTTCTTCTATCAATCCAACATTTAAATAATCGATTACAAGCGTACCATTTTCTTTCAAATTTGCTGCCATAGCACTTATGGCTAATTGGTGCTCTTCATGGGTATCAAAGTAACCAAAACTTGTGAAAAAATTAAAGGCATAATCAAAATGATTGGCCTTAAAAGTTTCACGCATATCATGACAAAAAAAATGTAACCCATTGGTTTTCATATTTGATGCAGCTTCAATGGATGCAGGCGACAAATCAATGCCTGTAACATCAAATCCCGCATCAAATAATGCCTTACTATGCCTCCCCTTTCCACAAGCGATATCGAGCATTGTTGCATGTGGCAACGGCTTCAAATAAGCGAGTAAATTATCAATAAACTGAAAGGCTTCCGTGTCATCACGGTGTTGGTACAATGTGTGATAATAGCTAGAATCAAACCAATCTGAAAACCAACCCTTTTTGCGCATATAAATGTTTAAAACTCATGCGAAATTAGGGTAAGCAAAGCAACAAATTTGATTTATGTTTGCAGCTTTAATGAATAAGTGATATGGCATTAATTAAGAGCATTTCAGGCATAAGAGGCACAATTGGAGGTGTCCCAGGAGAATCGTTAAGTCCACTAGACATTGTTCGATTTGCAGCAGCTTATGGGTCATGGCTTTTAGCAAACTCGGATGGCAATAAAAAAGTAGTGATTGGAAGAGACGGTAGAATTAGTGGAGAAATGGTACAATCACTCGTTGTAAATACCCTATTAAGTTTAGGTATAGATGTTATTGATCTTGGTTTAAGTACAACGCCTACCGTAGAAATGGCGGTTGTATTTGAAAAAGCAGCAGGTGGCGTTATTTTAACGGCAAGCCACAATCCAAAAGAATGGAACGCCCTTAAATTACTCAATCATAAAGGGGAATTTATTAGCGGTGCAGATGGTGCTACCCTATTAGACATTGTAAAAGCAGACAATTATCATTTTGCTAGTGTAGATCATTTAGGTACTGTTACTAAAAATGAAACTGCATTAGACGAACATATAAAGGCCATATTAGCACACCCACTTGTAAATATTGAAGCTATTACGGCTAGTAACTTTTCAATTGTTGTGGATGCCATTAATAGTTCAGGAGCTTTTGCTGTTCCTCAATTATTAATTGCACTTGGTGTAAGTCAAATTACTGTTATCAATGAAGAAGTTAATGGCAAATTTGCACACAATCCAGAACCACTTCCCGAAAATTTAAGGGCCTTATGTAGTGAAGTTTTAAAACAAAATGCAAATATGGGTATCGCTGTAGACCCTGATGTGGATAGGCTTTGCTTTGTTTGTGAAGACGGAACATTATTTGGAGAAGAATATACACTTGTGGCTGTTGCAGATTATGTTTTAAAAAATAAAAAAGGAAATACAGTAAGCAATATGTCTTCTACTAGAGCCCTCAGAGATATCACAGAAAAGTATGGTGGCAAGTATACACCAAGCGCTGTAGGGGAAGTAAATGTTGTTGCAAAAATGAAGGAAACCAATGCGGTGATTGGAGGCGAAGGAAATGGTGGAATTATTGTGCCTGAACTACATTATGGAAGAGATGCATTAATTGGTATTGCCCTATTTTTATCTCATTTGGCGATAGAGAAAAAAACAGTTCAACAGCTTAGAAACACCTATCCCGACTATTTTATGAGTAAAAATAAAATAGAACTTATCCCTGGAATAGATCTAGAGAAAATATTTACAAGCCTTAAAGAAAAATACAAGAACCACACTATCAACACAGAAGATGGTTTAAAAATTGATTTTGAGCATGATTGGGTACACCTAAGATCAAGCAACACAGAGCCCATTATCAGAATTTACGCCGAAAGCAATTCTCAAAATGTGGCTGACAATATTGCTCAAAAACTAATGAAAGACATCCAAGAAGTGGCTATTTCCATACAATAAATTACAAATTCTTATCTTTGAGAACATGGAAAGGATTTACCTAGACAATGCGGCCACTACCCCTTTAGACCCTGCAGTACTTGAGGCCATGATGCCTTATATGACAACCCATTTTGGTAATCCCTCCGCTATTTATAGTTATGGCCGCGAAACACGCTTGGCCATAGAAAATGCGCGAAAAAAAGTAGCGGCGTTATTAAATACGCGTCCTTCAGAAATATTTTTCACAAGTGGTGGCACTGAAAGTAGCAATACCGCTATACATGCTGCTGTTTATGATTTAGGTTGTACACATATCATCTCTTCTACAATTGAACACCATGCGACTAGTCATACCGTTGAGCATTTACATAAAATTGGAGCAGCATCTTTAAGTTATGTAAAGCTTTTGCCTAATGGACATATTGATATAGATGACTTAGCATTACTACTAAAAAATAGTACACAAAAATGTTTGGTAACCCTCATGCATGCCAACAATGAAATTGGTAACATGATTGATTTGCATGAAATTGGCAACCTTTGCAATACCTATAATGCCATTTTTCATAGTGATACTGTACAAACAGTGGGGCATTTTCCATTTGATTTGAAAAACACGCCTGTTCATTTTATCACTGGCGCAGGACACAAATTTCATGGCCCAAAAGGTGTAGGCATTTTATACATACACGAGTCCATTAAAATAAAACCTTTCGTGCATGGCGGTGCACAGGAACGCAATATGCGTGCAGGTACCGAAAACTTGTATGGTATTGTTGGCTTTGCAAAAGCGCTAGAAATTGCCACTGAGCAATTTGAAAAAGATAGTGCCTATATAAATGGGCTTAAGCAGTATATGATGGAGCAGCTTGAGCAACATATTGCTGGTGTAACTTTTAATGGCGATCCAATTGGGAGCTCACTATACGCCGTTTTGAGTGTCAATTTTCCAGCTTCGAGTAAAAGTGAAATGCTATTGTTTAATTTAGACATTCACCACATATGCGCTAGTGGCGGAAGCGCTTGCAGTAGTGGTGCCAATGCTGGCTCACATGTGATAAGGGCTATCAATAATAATCCAGATATTACAACTGTGCGTTTTTCCTTTAGCAAACACAACACCAAAAATGAAATTGATGTTGTGGTTGCCAATTTAAAGGAAATGATTTAATGTATTTCTATCTATTCGTGTCTTTAGACATTACTTTTCCAGGAATTTCAACAGAAGGATTATACATCGTTTGCATTTGTGTTAGTGCTTGCAAATAACCCTCAGCTGTTTGTTTTTCCTGCGCCATGTTTTCGGCTTTCATACCAGATAAAGAATTGTAGTAATTAACTTGTTGCGTTAAATCTTTTTTAACCGCAGCACTTACTTTTTGAATGAGTGCTTGGTCTCCAGCTAAATAACAGGCATCTAAAAATAATAGAGAATTTCTATTATGCAAATTTCCTCTGCTTGTTAAGCCATATCCAAAGTTACTTTCATGCATCATTTTGTCTGCTTTATTGAGCACAACTTTGGCTTCTTCTTTTCTGTTTTTTGCAGCTAAATCAATAGCAAGTTCGGCATATGCAGACCTAATACCACCAAGGTGTCTTCTATTTTCTTCATCAAAATA
Organism: Sediminibacterium ginsengisoli; assembly: GCA_945901845.1. Taxonomy (GTDB): domain Bacteria; phylum Bacteroidota; class Bacteroidia; order Chitinophagales; family Chitinophagaceae; genus Sediminibacterium; species Sediminibacterium ginsengisoli_A. The sequence goes on from CAMDLR010000018.1 coordinate 20,734, forward strand.
AACACCCGGCTTATCGGCATTACCAAATGAAAACTTATTGGTTAGTTTATCTAACATCCAATTGGTGTTGACCTTGCTATTTTTAACAGGTGCTAAACGGTAGCTTAATCCATCTCTACGTAAAAACTGATCAAAGCCAAGCTCTGCACCAGCATTGGTAAAATAAATAGGACGCTTCCAATTGTTGGCTGCAATGATATTTAAAACCGCTGATTCATTTTTCATTAAAGCATTACGTGGCAATGAAAAATCCAATGAAGACAACACGCTATCAGTAGCATTTACAGTACCATTTTTGATAGCTGCAGCCACATCTACAGGAACTGTTACATTTTTAACAGGGAAACTATAATCATTATCTGGATTATCCTTACCCACATAATTTTTCATGACATTGTACAAATTGTAAAACTTATCATCCGGCATAGATGCATTTGGCTTGTACTCGATATAATCACGCTTGCCGCCTTCAATTTGATCTGCAGACCATATTACATCAATAGCAGGGCTCTCATTTACTTTGTAACGAAGTTGATTGATATACCAATCAATACCCAATAAACTGTAGTTAATAACACGAATATCTTTTCTAATACCTTCTACCTCCTGGGCATACCATAATGGATATGTATCATTATCACCAAACGTAAATAGAATAGCATTGGGCGCACAACTTTCTAAATAATTTTTGGCTAAATCTCTAGCAATTACTTTATTACTTCTATCATGATCATCCCACTCCTCGCTAGCCATTAACGCAGGAACTGCTAACAAACAAACAACAGTTGCAAGTCCTGCAGCTGCTGTTTTTTCAATTGCAATCGCTTTTACAAATAATTCTTTTACCATTAAAACCCCAAGACCAATCCAAACAGCAAAAGCATAAAAACTTCCTACATACGCATAATCTCGCTCACGCGGCTGATAGCCTGCCTGATTTAAATAAAGTACGATCGCAAATCCAGTAAAAAAGAACATTAAAAAGTTAACGCCAAAATCTGCTCTCTTTTTTCGATAATGAAAAACCATACCTAATAAACCAAGTATACATGGAAGTGCAAAAAGTTTATTATTCGCTTTATTATTTTTAAGACTATCTGGCATAGCAGACTGGTCGCCATATAATAATTGATCGATAGGTGCAATACCTGTAATCCAGTTACCATCTCTAACATTGCCTGCAAACAAACCTTGGTTATCGTTTTGTTTACCTGAAAAGTTCCACATAAAATACCTAAAATACATCCAGTTTAATTGGTATCCGAAAAAGTATTTGATATTATCAACTTGATTTATTTCATGATCATATGTGCCATCTTGCATCCGGTTCATACCCAAATAGTACGCATAATAGTCTGCGTGGTTTTGATCATTACTCATATCCCAAATACGTGGAAATACCATTTTGTCTTCTGGAGCAAAAACATATTTACGATCTTCTCCAAGCTCAATGTATTTGTCTGTAGACTTTTGATAACGCATGCCCGTGGTTTTTACATCAACGGGTCTTGCAGTAAATTTTTGACCGTATAACAAAGGAAAATCACCATATTGTTCACGACCTAAATAACCTACAAGGCTAATTGGATTGTCAACATTGTACATATCTACAGATGGATTAGCGCTACTTCGAATCATCGTGGTTAAATAAGTACTATATCCGATCAACATAAATGTTAAACACCAAATACCAAGCCTAAGCATCGACCATCCTTTTGATGCAGCCACTTTTAAACCATACCAGATTAGTGCAGCAACTAAAACAAAGAAGGTAGTAAAGCCTGTAAAAAATGGCAATTTGAAGTCATTGACAAAGATGCGGTCAAAAAAACCAGCAATTTTTACTGTGTATTGAATAACACCAACCTGGACAATGCCAGTTATAGCACATGCGATTACAAAAAAGATATAAATTCCTGCGTATGTTTTTTTCTTGCCTTTATCTAAAGATTCAAAAAAATACAATAATCCAATGGCTGCAATAGTTCCAAGTAACATCAGCCCACCTAGCGTACTATCCAATTCAACACCACGCTCAGGATTTACTTCGGCATTAGCTACAAGCAATCCACCTATAAAAGCAAGAATGCCACCAACACCAATGATGACTAAAAACCACTTTTTAATAACAGCATAGTTGAAACTATCTTGTTTACGGAAATAGTACACCATTACAATGGCAGGAATGGTTAATAGATTTAACAAGTGAACGCCAATAGAAAGTCCCATCATAAAAAATATGAACACAATCCACTTATCTGCATCAGCTTCATCCGCTTGATTTTCCCATTTTAAAATGGCCCAAAAAACAATAGCGGTAAAAAAAGAAGACAATGCGTATACTTCGCCTTCTACAGCACTATACCAAAAAGAATCACTAAATGTATACGCAAGCGCGCCAACAACACCAGCACCCATCACACTAATCAATTGACTTGTAGTTAGCGTTTCTAAAGTTTTGAGACCCATAATTTTGCGCGCAAAATGGGTAATGGTCCAAAACAAAAATAAAATGGTAAAAGCACTAGCAAGTGCACTCATTATGTTAACGGCCTTTGCAGCAGTTAATGGATTATCGCCAAATAGCACTATAAATACACGACCAATGATTACAAATAATGGGGCTCCGGGTGGATGCGGAATTTGAACCTTAAAACAACTACTCACAAACTCACCACAATCCCATAAACTACCACCAGCCTCTGCCGTCATAATGTACACAGTGGCAGCAATCAAAAACACAACCCAACCAATCAAATTATTAATTCTAGTAAAAAGCATAATTCTTCGTTTTAAAAGACAGACAAACATAACTTTTTAATTGTAAAATGTAAAGCCAAAAGGCTATTATTTCGTATTTTAAGGTACTATTAAGGGTCAAAAAATCCATGTTCCTGCTTATCTTTGTGGGCTCATGAGTCAAAATAGAACCGTTGCCTTTCATACACTTGGCTGCAAACTAAACTTTTCAGAAACCTCCACCCTTTCTAGAATGCTAGAACAGGAGGGTTTTGATAAAAAAGAGTTTGATGATTTGGCCGACGTGTACGTTATCAATACCTGTTCTGTTACAGACAATGCAGACAAAGAATGTAGACAAATTGTGCGCCGTATTCAAAAAAGAGCCCCCGAAAGTTTTGTTGTAATTACAGGCTGTTATGCGCAGTTAAAACCCGTACAAATTGCCCAAATTCCGGGTGTAGATCTAGTGCTAGGCGCTGCCGAAAAATTTAACTTAGCCCAGCATATAAGCACCCTTTCCAAAGGCAATCCTACCACCATTTGCAGTTGCGATATTGCAGATGTAACAGGTTTTACCGCTTCTTTTTCACAAAATGATAGAACTCGCTGCTTTTTAAAAGTACAAGACGGGTGTGATTACAACTGCTCTTTTTGTACCATCCCTATGGCAAGAGGTAAAAGTAGAAGTGATTTAGTGTCTAATGTGGTTGCGCAGGCCAAAACGGTTGCAGCTAGCGGCGCTAAAGAAATTGTTTTAACAGGTGTTAATTTAGGGGATTTTGGAAAAGGCCCCAATGGAGAAAAACATACCGAAAGTTTTTTTGATTTGATTCAAGCCCTCGATACCATCGAAGGCATAGAACGCTTTAGAATATCCTCTATAGAACCCAATTTACTAACTCCAGAAATCATTGAATTTGTTGCAAACAGTAAAAAGTTCATGCCACATTTTCACATACCCTTACAAAGCGGCAGTGCCGAAATTTTGGGACTCATGCGTAGGCGCTATCAAAAAGAATTGTATCAAGAAAGAATATCGGTGATTAAAAAATTGATACCACACTGTGCCATTGGTGTAGATGTGATTGTAGGATTTCCTGGAGAAACAGATACGCACTTTAAAGAAACCTTTGAATATTTACACGATTTAGATATTAGCTACTTGCACGTATTTACCTATTCAGAAAGGGACAATACCAAAGCATTGGAAATAAAACCTATAGTTCCTGTTGCTACCAGAAATGAACGCAACAAAGCCCTTCGGAACTTATCTTTTATGAAGCTTCAATATTTTACAGCAGCACATGTAGGAAGTGCCCGGAAAGTGCTCTTTGAAGACTTTAATAAAAATGGAATGATGGAAGGATATACAGATAATTATATCAGAATTACAACTCCATACAGGACCGAATGGGCCAATCAAATTATTGATTGGGAAATGCGATAAAACCTATACTATATAAGGCTTACATGGGAATGCGGGAACTCTACAACCATCACCTGACCTAAACTTTGTAACCGAACGTATACCTTCTTTTTATCACTAAAGGTTACCATACCTTCCCTATCCATAAACACACCGTAATTGATACGTATTTTGGTGTCTTCTCTAAAACCTTCATCAGAAATTAATTGGAGTGTTGCTTCTTTTTCTCCAAGATATTTTTGAATCATATCTATTTCTTCTTCTCTAATAACCGCAGGCTTTCCTAAATAAAAAACGAAATTCAAAACACCATCGGTCATTTTTACTTTTGCGGTTTCGGTATCGTCAATATGAACAAAAACATAAGACCTAAAAAGAGGCTCCTCAATAATTTTTTTTCGATCGGTCCATTGTTTCTCAATTTTCTGTAAAGGACACCAGCAATCGACGCCTTTTTTTTTGAGCAACATGTCTATTTTTTTCTCCCACCTTGGTTTGGTATATAGTGCATACCATTTCTTTTGCTGCTCCATACTTCAATTACTTAAACACAAAACTAGACTTGGCAAGTATCATTTTATTCATGACTTTAACCGATTCGCTAATTGGCATGTCTGATGCAATGGCCGTAAGCCATGCTTTGTAACGCTCCCCTTTGTTTTTATCGGGATTGTTATAAAATTTAGCACTATCCACTGCCACAGGTTTAACTGATAAAGGTTTTGACACTTTTAACAATGCGCTATTTTGTTCAACTACTTTTTTAATTTTTGTTTGTAATGCCTGGTAACTTGCAAGATTTAATGACGCATACCCCTCAGAAGTACTAGCAATCCAAGACAAATTATTCTTTAGCGTCATAAAATTAGCGTCCTTTTGTACCCTTTCTTTTTCGGCAGCAATGGCTGCTTCATAGACAGCACTTTGACTCCATAAAAAATAAGGCGCTGTAGGGATTTTGTGAAATGGCAGTGCAGATTCATTGTCCTTTTCTCTTATTTTGAGGTATTCATAACTATCAGGAAGTACAATATCAGACTCTACTCCTTTTAATTGAGTAGATGCTCCATTTACCCTGTAAAACATCTGAAAGGTAAGTTTTACGGCACCCATATCAGTACGACCACTAGACTGATCGATGGGATTACCAAAAGGAATACTTCTTTGTACTGTTCCTTTACCATAAGTAGACGTACTTCCTATAATTACGCCTCGCTTATAATCTTGTATGGCACCAGCAAAAATTTCACTTGCAGATGCACTAAACTCATTGACCATTACTGCCAATGGACCATCGTATAATGCGCCCGATTGACGATCACTTAAAATATTAGACTTGCCTTCTCTGTCTCTTACCTGAACGACAGGTCCTTGATTAATAAAGAGTCCCACCATTTGAACTACTTCGTATAAAGAACCGCCTCCGTTATTGCGTAAATCAATAACAATGCCTTTTACATTTTCTGCTTTAAATTTTACGATTTCTTTTGCAATATCTTCTGAACACCTGTTGCCATCTTCTCTTTCATAATCGGCATAAAATTCAGGTAAATAAATGTATCCGATTTTATCAGTACCTTCTGTTACAATCGCACTTCTTGCAAATGTTTCATCCAGTACAATTTCTTCTCTTATAAGTGTTACCACTTTTACGGTACCATTGGTTTTTTTAATCGTCAAACGAACTTCTGTACCTTTATTTCCTCTAATAATTTTTACGGCGTCTTCAGTGGCATAACCAACAACATCAACAGGTTCGGCACTTCCTTGTGCCACTTTTAAAATAACATCATTGGCATCAATTTCTCTGGACTTCCATGCCGCACCGCCAGGTTGCACCGATGCAATTTTAATGCCATTTTCATCTTCACCTAATTGCGCACCAATACCATAAAATCTTCCACTCATACCTTCATCAAAAGAACGTTTTTCGATAGGTGGAAAATAATCAGTGTGCGGATCCATAAGACCTGTTATAGCATTGATATAAGTGGTAAATCGCTGGTCTTCGTTGAACGTTTTTTGTATACGGTCAAAACGCTTATTGGTTGCTTTTAATACCTGCTCTCTAGCCATTCGCTCAAGTGTAGAATCTGGCTTAGCCACGTAATCTTTTTGTCCTTTATTTTTCTCTCTTTGCTCTAAATAATCTGCATAACGCTCAAGCGCTGCATAAGTTAATTGTTTCCTCCAACGTTCTTTTCTAATAGAAACATTATTTGCAAAATCTTGTTTGTTGTTTTCCAACAGCACCGAATCATTGGCATTAAAATCAAAAGGGTTTTTTAATAACTCTTTGTAAAGTAGCACCGTTTCCTCTAGTCGCTTTGTATAAACCGCACTAACGGCAGGGACAAATGCAATAGGAGCGCCTTTAATTTCATCATCCAAACTTGTTTCAAATTTTTTAAAGCCGGCAACATCTGATTGTAAGAACAATGTTTTTTCAGGATCCAGCGCTTTTAAATAGGCTGCAAAAAGCTTTTTAGAAAAGTTATCATCAATAACTTTTGGACTGTAATGTTGGGCTTCCAACAATGCACCAACAGTTGCAAGCAATTTTTGACGTTGAGTGGGCTGAAGCTCCAGCGAACTGTTACTGACCTTGAAGGCAAAAAAGACAGCGCCAAATAAAATAATGCCAGCTAACAATAATCCTTTTCTTGTTTTCATAAATGCTTTAAATTTTTCCATGTTGGAAATCAGATATGAATCAAAAATAGCTGAAAAGGAGCATCAAAAAACAGCAATTCAGCCAAATTAACAAAGGTTTTGATAAGCGGTATATAAGAAAGTTTAAAATGAGATTTTGTAAACTGCTCAATTACCTTATTTTTGCAATCCCAAAAGATGGAGGGCGTAGCTCAGTAGGTTAGAGCGTCAGTTTGTGGCACTGAAGGCCGTGGGTTCGAGACCCATCGTTCTCCCATTACATTTTTAAACCTATAAGTTCGTACTTATAGGTTTTTTAAATTAACTCCACATGTCCATACTTACCCTTTCAATCCCACTAATATCAGCATTCATAGGCTGGTTTACCAATTGGATTGCCATCAAAATGTTGTTTCACCCTAGGCTTCCAGTAAAAGTTTTAGGCATCACTTTTCAAGGTATTTTTCCTAAAAGACAGGTACAGTTTGCACAAAAATTAGGGAAACTCGTGAGTGAAGAACTCCTTTCTTTCAAAGATATTGAAGCTAAAATCACCGATGGTAACAACCTGCAACAAGTAATGCCTCTTGTTGAAACCCATATTGACAACTTTTTGCGCAATAAATTGGCTGCAGAAATGCCAATTATAAGCATGTTTATTGGAGACAAAACCATCGAACAGCTTAAATCCGTATTTATGAAGGAGTTAGAAAGCTTATTTCCAGTGCTCATGACAACTTATATGGAGAAACTGAAGCATGAGCTTGATTTAGAAGCCATTGTAACAGAAAAAGTAAGTAATTTCAGTTCCGACAAACTGGAGGAAATCCTTCAATCCATCATGTCTAAAGAGTTCAAGTTTATTGAAATTATTGGTGCGGTATTAGGATTTTTAATTGGTATACTTCAGGTGCTTATAACCTGGATTGGCCAATAACCTGGTTTATTTTGCCGTTTAGCAATAAAAAACTGCCCTTTTTAGCCTTTTTCAAAACTTTACCCTCAAAAAATTGTCATACTACCGCTTGTCCATTGTATTTATTGAAGTCAATAAATTGATGGAACTTTGCATAAATCATTATAAATTAATAAGATGCGTAAAATAATAGTAATAATTACATTATTCGTTGGATTTTGTTTGAACAGCCTTCAAGCCCAGTATCCTGGTGCAAGAACAGGCGGTATGCCTACTGGCGCCCAAACGAATATTGGACATTTTTACGGTAAGATAGTAGACAGCAAAACAAACAAGGCGATTGATGCCATGACCGTACAGTTAACAGGTAATAAGTTTGATACCGTAACTAAAAAAATGAAGGAAGTGGTGTTGAATACTCAAATCACCAAATCAAATGGAGATTTTAGCTTTGAAAACCTTTCTTTATTTGGCAACTTTAAACTAAAAGTTTCTGGACTAGGATTTAAAGCACTCGATCAAACCATCAGCTTTGGCATTAAAATGCCTCAGCCAGGTGCCACTCCAAATATGCAACAAATGATGGGTATGGCCGATAAAGATTTAGGGAACATCAAAATCACTGCCGATGCCACCGATCTTGGAAACGTAACGGTAACATCGACTAGTAAACCACAATTTGAAATGGGTATTGATCGTAAAATTTTTAACGTAGATAAAAACTTGGTTAGCACTGGTCAGTCTGCGACAGAAATTATGAAAAACATTCCCTCTGTAAATGTAGATATTGATGGAAACGTTACATTAAGAAATGCAGCGCCTACGATATTTGTAGATGGAAGACCAACCACTTTAACACTGGATCAAATTCCTTCTGATATCATTGACCGTGTGGAATTAATCACCAACCCTTCTGCAAAATTTGATGCATCTGGTGGTAATGGTGGTATCATAAATATTGTATTAAAAAAGAATAAAAAAGTTGGTTACAACGGAGGCTTAAGAGCAGGTATTGATTCAAGAGCTAAAGTAAATCTAGGATCTGATATTAATATCAGACAAGGTAAGGTCAATGCTTTTTTATCTGCTAACCTAAACCAGTTTAAATCAATTAGTAATAGTGCAACTACTAGAGACAATTTCTTTTCTACACCAAGCTATATCAGCAATACCGCAAAATCAATTAATGATGGTGGATTTAGTTTTATGAGAGGTGGTTTCGATTATTTTATTGACAACAGAAATACATTGTCGTTTGCGGGCAATTACAATACAGGCAATTTTGATTCTGAAAACAACCAAAAAGCAGACTCCACCATCAAAGGAGTTTACACTTCGTTCAATCAAATCTTAAGTGGCAACGCCTCAACCTCAAATAGTTTTGGAAGTCAATTAAGCTTTAAACACAACTATACAAAAAATGGCGAAAGCTTATCTGCAGATGTAAATTATAACGAAAGAAATAGCAATAATACCTCTAACGTTAATACACAAACATTCTTTATTAATAATACATTGAAAGGATTTCCTTTACTACAACAAACCATTGGTTCAGGTAATTCTAGTAACATTACCGGTCAATTGGATTATGAAAATCCAATTACTGATGATAGTAAACTTGAAATGGGATTAAGAGGTACTGTTCGCTTAAACGAATCAGTATCCAATCAATTTAGATACAATCCGGTTACTGCAAAATATGATATGATTTCAAGAATCAGTAACAGTTTTAAATCCAATGATCAGGTGTATGCTGCGTATGCAACGTATACATTTAGGGTTAAAAAAATAAGCTATCAATTAGGACTTCGAGCAGAGAGCTCAAATTATACAGGCACACTTTTGACTGCCGCCGGAAAAGACTCAGCAAGCTTTACGGTCAAATATCCTTTAAGCCTAATACCTACCGCATTTTTAACGTATAAACTATCTGAAAAAGAAGATTTGCAGTTTAACTATGCTCGCCGTATTAATAGAGCCAATTTCTGGCAGTTAATTCCTTACCCAGATTTTTCAGACCCACAAAATATCAGCGTTGGAGACCCTGGCATCAGACCAGAATTTACCAACTCATTTGAATTTTCATACAACAATGCGTATAAAAAAGGCGCTAACTTTTTAGCAACCGCCTTTTTCAAATACAGCACCGATTTAATTACTCGCTATGTTTATACGGGTAAGAATGAATTGAACCCTGCAGATACAATGCCTGTTTACTACAGCTCATACATCAACGCAGATAATAGTATCATTTTTGGATTGGAACTAAGTAACAAAGTACCAGTAACAAAATGGTGGGATTTAACGTTAAGTGGTAATTTATTTAGTTCACAAATTAATGCCACTATTCCAGGTCAAAATATAAGCAACGACGCCCAGGTTAGCTGGTTTGCAAAAATGAACAGTAGCTTTAAATTAAACAAAACGCTTTCCCTTCAATTGAGTGGTGACTACCAAGCTAAAACCATCCTTTCTCCAAATGTTGGAGGTGGCGGTGGCCGTGGCGGCGGAGGAGGTGGCTGGGGTGGCATGTTTGGCGGTGGTGCTCAAACATCGGCACAAGGTTATAACATGCCTCGATATGGCCTTGATTTAGCGATCAGAAAAGAGTGGACATGGAAAAATGGCAAGAGCGGTTCTTTAACGCTTAGCATGAATGATATTTTAAGAACACAATTATTTAAATCATATTCCGAGAGTAACTTTTTCACTCAAATGAGTGAACGCAGAAGAGATCCTCAAGTATTAAGGGTGAATTTCAACTACCGCTTTGGTAAATTTGATGCTACATTGTTCAAACGCAAAAATACCAAAGCAGATCAGGGTGGTGGCGGAATGGATATGATGCAATAAAATATTTTACGACCGGTGTTAGCGGTTCTTACCCGTTAACATCGGTACAAAAGAAAATATATCAAAAGACGTTTCTGTAATTTCACCATTAGCGTCCTTGGTAATACGAATCATTCTTTGTTGATCACCCTCCCCCTCATTTACAGGTAACACCATAATGCCACCTGGCTTTAATTGCTCCACCAATTTAGGCGGAACAAAGGGTGCAGCAGCAGTAATAATAATTTTATCGAAAGGTGCATAGGTAGGAAGGCCTTCAAATCCATCTCCATAGAAAAATTTAATGGTTGGATATTTGGCTTTAAAGACATAATCGATATGTAAATCAAATAATTTTTTTTGACGTTCAATAGTATAAACACGAGCCCCCATTTCAGCTAAAATAGTTGCCTGATACACACTACCCGTTCCGATCTCTAATACTTTGTCTGACTTATTAATTTGAAGTAACTGTGTTTGATAGGCCACTGTATGTGGATGCGAAATTGTTTGACCCTCACCTATGGGAAAAGCCCTGTCTTCGTAAGCATGTGTTACAAATGCAGAATCTAAAAAATAATGCCGAGGTACTGCATTGATGGCCATTAATACCGATTCGTCGGTGATACCTTTTTCACGAAGCATATCCACCATTTGTTTACGAAGTCCCTTATGTACGTGTTTGTCTTCTAATTTTTGCTGCATGATACACCCTATGCCAAAGACATGTCTTTAATGATTCGTTGAATTTTTTGATCAAGGCTTGCAAAGGTAGCATCATACGCATCTTTAGATGCCAGTGTCGTATGTACACTAAAATAAAATTTTATTTTAGGTTCTGTTCCTGATGGCCTTGCAGAAATTTTACTTCCATCGGCGGTTACAAATTGAAGTACATTACTTTTAGGCAACTGAAGCTTCCAGGTTTCGCCGCTTACTAGATTTTTTCCAGCTTGCATTTCGTAATCCAACATTTCTACTACTGCTGATCCGTCGATTGCCTGTGGAGGACTGGTACGAAACCCTTCCATCATGGCAGCAATTTCTTTTTGACCATTCATGCCCTTTTTGGTAATACTAATAAGCTGTTCGTAATAAAACCCATACTGCATATATAGTTCCAACATTTTATCAAACAAGCATTTACCTTTCGCTTTTTCATACGCCGCCATTTCACAAAGTAAAGCAACGGCACTCACTGCATCCTTATCTCTAATTTCATTTCCAATCATGAGACCAAAACTTTCTTCACCCCCAATAACGTAGTTTTCATTCGCCTCCTTTTCTTTGATAAGTTCGGCAATCCATTTAAAACCAGTAAGTACATTGTAACATGCTACCCCGTTTTGTTTAGCTACCTCATTAATCATAGCGGTTGTTACAATGGTTGAAATAACCATATCGTTTGGCTTTGCAATGCCTTTGGCTTTTCTTGCTTCGATGAGATAGGCAAATGCTAATACAGCCGTTTGGTTACCATTCATGAGCACCCACTCTCCTTTATGGTTTTTTACACCAATCCCTACCCTGTCGGCGTCTGGATCTGTGCCTAATAAAATATCTGCATCTAATGATTTTGCCATAGCAAGTCCCATGGCCATCGTTTCACTTTCTTCGGGATTGGGATAACCTACCGTAGGAAAATTACCATCGGGCGTTGCCTGAGCTTCCACGATATGCACATTGGTAAATCCAAAACGGGACAATACTTCAGGAACCAGCGTAATGCCAGTGCCATGAATTGGGGTATATACAATGGATAAATCATGCTGGGCTTGAATCACTTCGGGATAAACGCTCAAGCTTTTAACCATACGAATGTAGGCCTCATCCATAGCACGGCCTATCCCTGTAATATTTGCTTCGCCCCCCGTCCAATTCACTTCATCAACACTTGTAATCGCTTCTACTTCTGTAATCACATTTTTATCGTGGGGGGGTACGAGTTGACCACCATCATTCCAATAGGCTTTATACCCATTATATTCTTTAGGATTGTGTGACGCAGTACACACCACGCCAGCCTTACAACCAAGCTGCCTAATAGCAAAGCTTAATTCGGGCGTAGGTCTTAAAGCCTCAAACAAATAAACTTGTATACCATTTGCAGCAAATACACCAGCAGTGGTTTCGGCAAAAAAACGGCTATTGTTTCTACTATCATGACCAATCACTACCGACATGGGTTCACTGCCATATGTTTTTTTAAGGTAGTTGGCAAAACCTTGCGTCGCCATACCCACCGTGTATTTATTCATACGATTGGTACCCACACCCATAATGCCACGCAAGCCTCCAGTACCAAATTCGAGATTTCTATAAAAAGAATCTGCTAAATCATCTGGTTGCAAACTAGCAATAGCCTCTTTTGTTGCCTGATCGTAATTACCAGAAAGCCATACCGAAACTTTGTCTTGAATAGAATGGTCCATAAAATAGGTTTGAATAGACTACAAAAATAGTAAAAATTAAGCCTTGCTTTCGACGCAAACACCTTCGATTTCAGTATCCGTAACCAGCACCCGAATATGATCTTGTAAAGAAGTGGAAATGGACAAACCCACATAATCAGGTTTCACTGGATAGAGGCGGTACATTCTTTCAACAAGAACTAAGGTTTGAATACTTACTGGATAAAAATCTAACAATGGTTTGATGGCATATAAAAGCGTTTTACCACTATTAGATACATCATCCACTAAAACGATATGCGCTCCAGTATATTGCGCGGGTGCACTATATGTAATTTCCGAAGGCGTATCCTTGTCTAAAGAAGCTTCTAAAATAGTGATCGTACACTGAACATACGGGGCGATTAATGCAGCAATTTTATGGGCTATTACGACCCCATTATTTCGAATACCAATAAGTATCAAAGACTTTGTTGCAGGCGCTATATTTTCTGCTAATTCAAGTGCCATACGGTGCATTTTTTGCTGGGCCGCAGCGGCAGAAAGAATAGAATTGTTGGGTTCCATAGACGCAAGATTTAGTATCAAATGTAACAAGAATAATTGCACAATAGTAACTGAATCACAACTAAATAAAACAACTTATCTTAGCGCCATAATTGCGCACCATGGAAATGTTAGCTCCACTGATTTTTTTAGCCCTTTTGGCTACTGCTGGCTTCCTTTTTTATAAAAAGGCCTCCCTCATAAAAAAAACCATCTTACTGGGTAAATCCGAGATTCAATATGAGCAACCAGCCCATAGATGGAAACAAGTATTACTGCTAGCATTTGGACAAAAAAAGATGTTCAAAAATCCTTTGGTTGCTTTTTTACACCTTATTATTTATGCTGGATTTATTATCATCAATGTAGAAGTTTTAGAAATAGTCATTGATGGCATTACGGGCAAGCACCGTGTTTTTTTACCCTATATCGGATCCTTTTATACCTACTTTATCAATGTTTTTGAAATACTGGCTTTTGGTGTAACCGTTGTTTGCGTTATTTTTTTAGTACGTCGAAATGTATTGTACATAAAAAGATTGTCAAGTAACGATTTAGCGGGTTGGCCTAAAACAGATGCAAACCTCATACTCGTTGTTGAAATTGTTTTAATGAGCTTATTTTTTTTAATGAACGGCGCAGATCAAGCGTTACAAAATTTGCAAGTAGCTCATTACGCTCCTACCGGATCTTTTATTGTTTCAAGCATGTTGGTGCCCAGCTTAAGCCAATTATCAGCGGATACACTCCTACTTATTGAGCGCTCGGCATGGTGGCTCCACATCATTGGTATTTTAGCCTTTTTAAATTACCTACCCTACTCAAAACATTTGCATATTATTCTTGCATTTCCTAGTGCTTACTTCAGTTCACTAGAGCCTGCCGGGAAAATGAAAAATATGCCGTCGGTTCAAAATGAAGTATTGTATGCGGTGGATCCAAGTAAAGCACCAACAGATGCTACACCGCCTGCCACTTTTGGGGCAAAGGACATTTTTGATTTGAATTGGAAAAGTTTAATGGAAGCATATAGTTGTACAGAATGCGGCAGGTGTTCTGCAGCTTGTCCAGCAACAACCACTGGCAAATTATTAAGCCCGCGTAAAATTATGATGGCTACAAGAGATAGACTTGAAGAAGTAGCTCAAAACATCAATAAAAATACAAATTTTATAGACGATCAAAAAACGCTACTACACAATTACATCAGCGTTGAAGAACTCAGGGCTTGTACCACTTGTAATGCATGTGTGGAAGCTTGTCCTGTAAGTTTATCGCCACTTGATATTATTATGGAATTAAGAAGATCATTAATCATGGAAGAAAGTAATGCACCTTCCGAGTGGAATAATACATTTTCAAATATTGAAAATAATTTTGCACCATGGAAATTTTCGCCAGAAGACCGTGAAAATTGGGCAAAAGAAATCTAATACGATACGTATGAAAGTAAATACAATGGCCGAAATGATGGCTTCAGGAACAATGCCAGAATACTTATTTTGGGTAGGTTGCGCAGGTAGCTTTGACCAAAGAGCGCAAAAAATTACCAAGGCATTTTCTCTTATTTTAGATAAAGTAGGCATTAGTTATGCAATATTAGGTAAAGAGGAAGCATGCACTGGCGATCCGGCTAGAAGAGCAGGTAACGAGTTTTTGTTTCAAATGATGGCATACCAAAATATTCAGGTAATGAATGCTTATGGTGTTAAAAAAATAATTACCACCTGTCCGCACTGTTTTAATACTATCAAAAACGAATACCCTGAACTTGGTGGAAATTATGAAGTTATACACCACACCACTTTACTTCAATCTTTAATCAACGAAGGAAAAATTATATTAAAAGAAGGCGGTGCATTTAAGGGTAAAAAAATATCTTACCACGATAGCTGTTATTTAGGTCGTGCTAATAATATTTATGAAGCCCCACGAAAAGTGTTAGAAATATTAGACGCCGAACTTATAGAAATGAAAAGATGCCGCTCTAATGGACTATGCTGTGGAGCAGGCGGTGCCCAAATGTTTAAAGAAGAAGAACCAGGCACCACTAGAATTAATATAGAAAGAGCCGAAGAAGCCGTAGCAACAGGGGCTCAAATTATAGCATCAGCTTGTCCTTTTTGTAATACCATGCTGACAGACGGGATAAAAAATAAAGAAAAAGAAAATGAAATGGCCGTGTTAGATATAGCAGAGCTCATTGCAGAAAGCATGGCTTAATTAAAATATTGAATGATGAATTTTTCTATAGAAGCGCATATACCAACCCATTTTAATGACAACGCTCGTGTTTGGATTTTTCAAAGTAGTAGACTTTTTACCATGTCTGAAGCTTTTGAAATTGACAGCATCTTAAAAGAGCATTGTAATGATTGGAAAAGCCATGGCAAGGAGGTTAACGGCTATGCCAATTTATTTTTTGGACAATTTATTGTTGTAATGGCCGACGAAACGGAGGCCACTGTTGGCGGCTGTAGTACAGACAGTTTATTTAGAATGATCAAGCAAATTGAGGCCCTATGCAAAGTCAATTTATTTGATAGAAAAATGCTTGCATTTTTAGTAAACGACAAAGTACAACTATTACCACTCGCTCAAATTAAGTACGCGGTATCAAACAATCATATTAGCCCAATTACTATCTATTTTAATAATACAGTTGGCACCAAAAAAGAATTGATTGGTAACTGGATGATTCCTATTTGCGAGAGCTGGCTTTCAGCAAGGGTTTAACTGGTTTTGTAACCACTTTATTTAATTGATAACTAAAAGCAATTCTGTAGTTTCTTGTATTACTTGAGCTAAATGATTCTAAATTAAAATTAGCGCCATATGCAAAGGTTTGAAACTGCTGCTGTGTTGTGGGGTCAATAATATTAATAGATACAATTAAACGGCGGTCTAAAAACTTACGCTGAATGCCAAGGTTAACCGTTAAATTACTCCTACTCCTACCTTGGGGATCTGCAAAATTATTGTAGCGTGCAGTTCCTTCAAAAGTAAGCAGGTTGCTCGGTGTAAAATTATAATTGAGGCTGGTATAAAAAGTAGCGCCATCACGGTACTTGTATAAGCGTTTTTCGGCAGTACCATATTGATTGAAGGTATACCCTGCACTCCCATTGATTCTAAACTTTTTGGTAAATGTATACCCACCCCAAGCACTAGCTTCATATTCACGTCTATCAGCAATATTTTTCCAAGTAACTTCAGTTTTACCACCCGCTTGTAATGTGCGGATACTATTAAAAACCTGCTTCAATTGATTATAGCCTAGTGATGTATTGATATAATACTTGCCCTTTACATAACTAAAATTCCAATCATAATTATGGGAAAGGGTTGGCTCTAAGTATGGATTTCCAAACCTGATATTATAAGGGTCACCATAATCAATATTTGGATTTAATTCACCAATACCAGGCCGTCTTATGGTAGCCCTATATACAAGGGTTGTATTCATTTCCTTGGAAAACTCTTTACGAAGTGTGAAATTGGGTAGCACATTCCAATATCCATTGTCTACATCACTGGCATTCCCTTTTAGAAAAACAAACTGCAAATT
>CAMDLR010000019.1 GCA_945901845.1 Sediminibacterium ginsengisoli
AAAGTGGCATCTAAAAGGACATTGGAACTGGTATACCGAAATGCATGTGCAACAAAAAATCGGAACAGGTCCAGTTAATGTGCCTTTATTTTATACCAGAAATAGACTGGCTTTTGAAGGCAACTTTTTTACCAACCTCGATGTTTCTACAGGGCTCGAATTGCAATATTTTACAGCCTATAATGCCGATGGCTATTCTCCATTTTTAGGGGCATTTTTCTATCAAAATAGCCAGCAGCTTTCTAATAGACCTGATATTCATGCCTTCTTTCATTTCAGAATCAAGCGTTTAAAAGGATTTATTCGGGTAGAAAACCTAAACAGTTTAAATACGGCTAAAGGATTTTCATTTGACAAGCCCAATTTTATGACGGCGCTTTACCCCAATACTACCCTTTGGACCCGGATTGGAATCTGGTGGGACTTTATTAATTAAAGTATTGTAACTTTACATTCATGAAGCGCTTCATTACCCTATTTATTGCACTTATTTACCTGGTTATGTCTACTGGGTTTATAACGAATAGCCATTACTGTATGGGTAAACTCAGTTCTATAGAACTGGGGCGTTCCGAAGTAAAAAAATGTATTTGTGGCATGCGTATTGATAGCGTAAAAAAAAACAAGTGCTGTCATTCTAAAATCGATGTAGTTAAACTCGAAGACTCTCACAAGTCAACCCCAAGTATCTTATTCCAATTCGATTTAATGGAAGCGGTGGTGCCTCAATTTTATTTGAGTGCTGTTAACTATACTAGTTTATACACCACAGACAACTACCTTAAAAAGTTGCCACCTAATTTACACGAACAAGATACCTATAAACGTATCTGTGTATTTTTAATTTAGGATTACACTTCACTTTATTTATTTTCTATTTATTCTTGAAACATCTTATTTACGTGTTTCAATTCATTTATTATACCTTAAAATCAATTGTATGAAAATCAAATTTCTTATCGCATCTATTTTAACTATTGTATTAACTGTATCTGTCGCATTTGCTCAAACAAAGCCAGCTCCAAAGTCTGAAACTATTAAAGTTTGGGGTAATTGTGGCATGTGTAAAACAACCATTGAAACGGCAGCTAAAGATGCTGGTGCATCTACCGCTGTTTGGAACAAGACAACTAAAATGTTAAAAATCACTTACCTAGCATCTGCAACAAGCGGTGCTAAAGTTCAGGAAAAAATTTCCAGCGTAGGGTATGATACCAAAGATCAAACAGCGCCTGATGCGGTTTACAATGAACTTCCAGAATGTTGCCAGTATGAGCGTAAGGCAGCTAAAAAAAATTAATCATTCAAAAGCTTTAATACATGAAAAAAATATTTTTATTGTTGATTTGCTGCTGGGCTGTAAGTGCTAATGCACAAGTGCAAAAAGTGAATTTGCAAGCTAGTGGATTAACCTGTGCGATGTGTTCAAAAGCTATTTACAAAGCAGTTTCGGCCATTTCATTTGTAGATACGGTGCTTGTAAATATTGAAACGTCTACCTATGATATTCGGTTCAATAATGAAACGCCCCCTCAGTTTAATCAGATTGCTAAGGCAGTTGTAGATGCCGGATTTTCAGTTGCTAATTTCACAGTTATGGTAAACTTTGATAAGCAGGCTGTTGATAAAAATGGGTTATTTACACTTGATGGCATTCAGTATAAATTTATGGGAACGCCACCGGCTACCTTACAAGGCAGTAAGAAATTGCAGTTGGTAGGGAAGCCGTATATGTTACCCAAAGATTTAAAAAAGATACCTGCAGCTCAGCTTGGAAATGTAGCATCTAATACGTACTTGGTAGCATTAAAATAAAGTAACTACTATTTAGAGTAGGCTGCTCTTTTTTTTATCTTCAAAAGGTAAAAAAAGGGCAGCCTATATATTTTTAGCCATCTATTTACTAGGTGCTACGCAGCTACATCAGCTGCTAAAAATGCCTTTATTGATCGAGCATTACATGGAACATAAATTGGATAATGGCAACTTGTCACTTATTGGTTTTATGTATCAGCATTACGTGGGAGATGATGGTAATGCAAACGATGATCAGAAAGATCAAAATTTACCTTTTAAGTCGGCTCATTTTCAAATGCAAAACACGGTTGTTTTTGCTGTATTCAAATACGAGGCACCAAAAATTATTGCGAATAAATGTGCTAATGGTTTTTGACAACATTTGCAAAATCAATTTGATCTTGCACATTGTAAAAGCCTGCAATCTTTTGTATCACGGCTTCTACAACAGCGTCGGGACAACTAGCACCACTTGTTATTAATATTTTAATCGCTGCTTGTTCAGGTAAATAATTGCTTAGCGTGTGTAGTTCCTTGGTGTTCCAGTTTCTGTGTTCAATGGAGTTTTTAGAGATGAGTCTGTCCGGGCTATCAATAAAATAAGTAGGTAGTTTTTGTTCGCATAACTCAACTAGGTGAGATGAGTTACTGCTATTGTAGCCCCCAATAACAATGGCTAAGTCAGCCTTGGTATCAAGCATTCCTTTAACAGCCGTTTGATTGTCGCTTGTTGCGTAGCAAAGGGTATCTCTGGTGTCTGCAAAGCGCGTTTCAATGGTATCGTCCGTTAATTGATAATGCGCCTTGATGGTTGATTTTAAAAATTCAGAAATAGCCTGTGTGTCTGATGCTAGTTGAGTGGTTTGATTGACTACGCCAATTTTTGCTAAATCTTTGGTTACATCAAAATTATTCGAGTAACGGCCTTCAAATTCTTTGTAAAATGTTTCTGCCTTTTTTTCTCCAGTGATGTATTTTGCTAGAGCAATCGTTTCCTCCATATCATTTACCACAACTGTTGGTGTGTGATACGATGCATGAGAAAAAGTAGCCCTTGTTTCTTCGTGTTTTGGTTTGCCATGAACAACAATACTGTATCCTTTTTGTGCTATCTGTTCAGATCTGTTCCATACTTTTTCTACAAATGGACAGGTGGTATTGTATTTTTCTGTTGAAATCCCTTTTTCTGCAAGCGTAGCTTCCATGTCAAGTGTTGTGCCAAATGCAGGGATTATAACAACATCTTCATTTGTAAGTGTATCAAGCGGAATTAATGTTTTACCATTTGTGTCTTGTAAAAATTTCACCCCTCTTGCCAATAAATCTTCATTTACTTGGGGGTTATGTATCATTTCACTTAATAAGAAAATTCTTTTTCCTGGGTTTTCTTCGATTGTTCTAAAAGCAATTTCTATGGCATTTTCTACGCCATAACAAAATCCAAAATGTCTGGCTAAATAAATGTCTAGATTTCCGAGTTTTAATAAAGATGGGGTAAAATCTTTTTTAAGTTTATCCCCATCTTTTCGGTACTGTTTGATGGCACTTATAAGACTGCTTTTATAGCCAGTAGGTACGTTAAACTGCTTCATGTTGCAAAGATAGGGGCATCTGGGAACCTGAAATAACAAACTGAGGGTAAACTTAGGGCTTTGAGTCTTACCTTTGCGCCATGCATTATGTATCTGTAGAGGGGCTAACAAAAAGTTACGGAATCAATCCGCTTTTCAATAATATTTCCTTCAATATCAATGAGGGTGACAAAATTGCCTTAATTGCCCGTAATGGGGTGGGTAAGTCTACACTTTTAAAAATCATGGCAG
Source organism: Sediminibacterium ginsengisoli (assembly GCA_945901845.1). Classification (GTDB taxonomy): domain Bacteria; phylum Bacteroidota; class Bacteroidia; order Chitinophagales; family Chitinophagaceae; genus Sediminibacterium; species Sediminibacterium ginsengisoli_A. Next base: position 3,621 of record CAMDLR010000019.1, read on the forward strand.
GTCAGGAAACGCCCGATAGCGGAAAGTTTTGGATCAATAAAGAGGTAACAGTGGCCCTTTTTGAACAGGATCCGGTTTTTGACGAGGATAAAACCATTGTAGAAAATATATTCAAAGCCAATCATCCTATTATTAAGGCCATTCAAAAATATGAATTGGCGATGGAGGCCGAAGATGGCATGCTCATTTCAGAAAGTATCATGGAAATGGATGATTTGGGTGCATGGGATTTTGAGGCTAAAGTCAAACAAATTTTAGGAAAACTAAATATACATCACCTTCAAAAAAAGGTAAACGAATTAAGTGGCGGTCAGCGCAAAAGAGTGGCACTTGCAAAAACGCTCATTGATATTGGCTTTGAGCATCAGCATACCCTTCTTATGATGGATGAGCCTACCAACCACCTCGATGTAGAAATGATTGAGTGGTTAGAGCATTACTTAAATGGCGAAAATATTACGCTACTACTCGTAACGCACGACCGTTATTTTTTAGACGCCGTTTGTGATGAAATTTGGGAGCTCGAAAGAGAAAACATGTATGTGTACAAAGGCGACTATGAATCATACATGGAAAAAAAGGCAGCTCGTATTGATAGTGAGCAGGCTAGTATTGATAAGGCTAGAAACCAATACCGCAAAGAGTTAGAGTGGATGCGTAAGCAACCCAAAGCGCGTACCACCAAGAGCAAAAGCCGTCAAGATAATTTTTATGAAGTAGAAGCGAGGGCTAAGCAAAAAATAGAAGATGCGCAGTTGCAATTAGAGGCTAAAATGAGCAGGCTTGGCGGGAAAATTGTAGAATTAAAAAAAGTAAATAAATCATACGGCGATCTAGAAATTTTAAAAGGCTTTGATTACACTTTTTCAAAAGGTGAAAGAGTGGGTGTGGTTGGAAAAAATGGAATTGGAAAGTCTACCTTCTTAAATATCATACAAGAACTTGAAACACCAACAAGTGGAAAGGTGAATGTGGGTGACACGGTTGTGTTTGGTAATTTTTCTCAAACCGGTCTCGATGTAAAAGAAGATTTTAGGGTGATCGAATATGTAAAATCTTTTGCAGAGAGTTTTCCTTTGGCAAAAGGAGGAAGCATAAGTGCCTCACAATTTTTAGAATTGTTTTTATTCCCGCCAGATAAACAGTATACTTATTTGTCGTCACTTAGTGGTGGTGAAAAAAAGAGACTTCACTTATTAACCATCTTATTTAGAAACCCCAACTTTTTAATTCTAGATGAACCTACCAACGACCTTGACCTACCAACGCTTGCGGTTCTTGAAAGCTTTTTAACGGAGTACCAGGGCTGTGTCATGATTGTATCACACGACCGTTATTTTATGGACAGGTTAGTAGATCACTTATTTGTTTTTGAGGGTGGGGGATTTGTTAGAGATTTTCCCGGCAATTATACCCAGTACCGTATTTGGCTTAAAGAGCAAGAAACGGCAAAAGCAAATGGAACAAATAGCCCTACAAAAGCGACTTCTATTGAGCCAGTTGCACCATTAGCTCCTGCTCCTGCAAAAAAGAAAATGACTTTTAAAGAGAAGCATGAGTTTGAAAAACTAGAAAAGGAAATGCCTGTTTTAGAAGCCGAAAAAATCAAGTTAACGTTTCAAATGAGTAACGAAAATTTAAATTTTGACCAAATTACTTTACTCGCAGAGGCGCTTACAAAAGTTACGCAGTCTTTGGGAGAAATGGAACTACGCTGGCTGGAGTTGAGTGAGATGGTAGCGTAGCATTTATTTGCTGATAAATATGCACAAGGGATTCAATAGCATTCTTTCCGGTTTCGCCCATATCAATGCTAAAATCGTTGACGTATAAATCAATGTGTTGGCGCATCACAGCTTCGCTCATTTCTTGAGCGTGACAACTTACATAATCACTAATAGTAGGGTAGTTATTAAACGCATAAGCCACACTTTTAGCAATTAGTTGGTCCACTTGTTGCATGATTGGTTTTGGGATTCGATTGCTAGCGACTATACCACCAAGTGCAATTGGACTTTTTGTTTTTGTTTCCCAATCCGCGCCCAAATCTGTTATTTTATAAAGCCCTTTTTGTGCGTAGGTGAATCTATTTTCGTGAATAATCACCCCAGCGTCTACCTCGCCAGATAAAACAGCTGCTTCTATTTCATTAAAGACATAAAACGAAATATTTGTAGCTTCTGGGTAAACGTAAGAAAATAGTAAATAAGCGGTTGTGTTTTTGCCCGGAATGGCAATGCGTAAATTATTTACTTGGTCTGGGGTAATATGTGGGTCTTTGCAAATTAAAAGTGGGCCAACACCAATCCCCATGGCACCTCCACTATTTAATAGGGTATGGGTTTCCAATAACAATGGCAAAACGCCATAGCTTATTTTCGAAAAATCCAACTTGTCTTCTAGTGCAAAATTGTTAAGGGTTTGAACGTCTTCTAGGTGCACCTCAAAATCTAAACCTTCCGTGTCAATTTTTTTATTAACAAGTGCGTCAAAAATAAAAGTATCGTTAGGGCAGGGAGAAAAACCAAGACTAAACTTCATGGCACTATTTTTTTAAACCATTTTCTAATGTGGCTAAATAGGTAAGCACATATGCTTCCAATTGCTCAATTGATTCTTTGAGTTTCCATTTTGCTTTATTTCTTTCTCCCACATAATTAGAAATAGCCCTTATTTGAATAAATGGCGTTTTGGTAAGGCTGCCAACATAATGAAGGGCAGCACCTTCCATGCTTTCTAAATCGGGGTTATGCGCCTCAATAATTTCTTTAATTCGTTTAGGCGACGTTGTAATTTCATTGATGGTAACAGCTGCAGCCGTATCTGTTTTTAAAACGTTGAATAACTTGACACCCTGGTTAATGAGCTTTCTTTTTTTAAAAGGTGCTTCATTTTCTTTGATTAATTGACTATCAAATAAATCGGTAAATATTCCTTTTTCACGTACGCCTAAATCTGCAATGGCTTCTGATGTAACAACCCATATTTTTCCAAGGGGCTCGGTTTTAATATAACCACCCGCAATACCCATTTGAATGATTAAATCTGGTTGGTGTGCAGTAATAAGTTGTGTAAGCTTTACGCCAGAGGCTAGCATACCTATGCCGGTTGCATGAAAGCTAATTTTTACTTTGCTTTTTTTGAAAAGTTGGCTTGCTTTTTTTGCACAACCATCTAGTTCTAGGTTCGTGGCAGCTGTTATAATTACCCGCATAGAGTACAAAAATACTCCGATTCTGCCTACCTTTGCCAAAATATTGGTCAGATGGTTTATTTAACAAGACAAGAACATTTTAACGCAGCCCATAAATTATACAATCCCAATTGGTCTAATGAGCAAAACAACGCGGTATTTGGTGTTTGTGCAAACGAGAATTGGCATGGCCACAATTATGATTTGTACGTTACGGTTAAGGGTAACCCGGATCCGGAAACTGGATTTGTGTATGACGTTAAAAAGTTAAGTCAATTAATAAAAAGCCAGGTAATAGATAAGTTAGACCATAAAAACCTCAATTTGGATGTGGATTTTATGACCGGCAAACTATGTAGTACCGAAAATTTGGCCATTGCCATTTGGGAGCAATTGGCGCCACATTTGCCTGGTTCTGTTGAGCTTCACTGCATAAAGTTGTATGAAACGCCACGCATTTACGTCGAATATTTCGGTGAATAAGGGCATTTTTACTTTTTTAAGGCTAGTTTAAACAAATTTACTTGTGTCTTGTTATTATCTTTGACGTCAAGTTCTTTTGTTAATGTATAACACAAAAGGCAGGGCCACTTGATCAGCACACTTCTGAAACAGTGCCTAGCCATTAGCAAAATACTTACTTGATTTAAATTTTTTATCTGGGTGTAAGTGTACGTCCCAAAAACTAGATCCCAACGCTATAGCAATGGATAAACATAAAGTATCTGTTTTTAGAAAGGAGCATTTTAATGCGGCGCACCGTTTGCACAATAGCACATGGTCTCCCGAAAAAAACAATGAGGTATTTGGTCTTTGCAACAATCCAAATTTTCATGGACATAACTATGAATTGATTGTTCAGGTTACGGGGTATCCGGATCCTGAAACGGGTTATGTGATTGACACCAAAAAATTAAGTGATCTTATCAAACTAGAAGTGCTCGCAAGGTTCGATCATAAAAACTTAAACCTTGACACCACTTATTTTGCAACACTCAATCCAACTGCCGAAAACATTGCAGTTGTAATTTACGAACTCTTAAGAGCAAAAATTAATTCAACATTAGATTTAAAAATCAGATTATATGAAACAGAACGAAACTTTGTCGAATATCCATCTTAAGGATGGTAAGATTATTCTTACAGAAGGGGAAATTGATGCGGCAGGAGACAACCATATCAGTACTTCTGTTGATACCCCTATGCGTGCGGGTGCTTTTGACCAATCAGAAGATGATAAAATTGCAGCTATCGAAGAAAAGTTTGCAGAAATCATGGATATATTAGGGCTTGACTTAACAGACGATAGTTTGCGTGGTACGCCAAAGCGTGTTGCTAAAATGTACGTTAAAGAAATTTTCAATGGCTTAAACCCAGCCAACAAGCCAAAGATGGCCCTCTTTGAAAATAAGTACAAGTACAATGAAATGCTCGTAGAAAAAAACATTTCATTTTATAGTAATTGCGAACACCATTTTGTACCAATTATGGGTAAGGCACACATTGCATACATTAGTAATGGTACCGTGGTAGGACTTAGTAAATTAAACCGCCTTGTAGATTACTTTGCTAAACGCCCACAAGTGCAAGAGCGTTTAACCATGCAAATTGCCAAAGAGTTGCAAAAAGATTTAGGCACAGATGATGTGGCAGTTTTAATTGACGCAAAGCATTTGTGTGTAGCAAGTAGAGGGGTAGAAGATGATACTTCATCTACGGTTACTGCTTTTTATGGCGGCAAGTTTAAAGATGAAAAAGTGAGAGAAGAATTTTTACGTTACTTGGGTTTGAATACACAATTTTAAGCGTTCAATTATTTTTTAAACCCCGACATAAAAAGTGTCGGGGGTTTTTTATTTACTTTGAGTTCTAAATCATTACTTATGAATAGGCATGCGTTTGTATTTCCAGGTCAAGGTTCACAGTTTGTTGGAATGGGAAAGGCGTTGTATGAAAGTAATCCAGTGGCCAAAGAATTATTTGACAGGGCGAATTTGGTATTAGGTTTTGATATTAGTGAAGTCATGTTTAATGGAACCAATGAAGCCCTAAAGCAAACGCGTGTAACGCAGCCTGCCGTTTTTTTACATTCAGTAATTGCCTATAAAACACTTGAGCACGGCACTCCGGATATGGTTGCTGGCCATTCGTTGGGAGAATTTTCGGCACTGGTGGCAAATGGAGTTTTGGATTTTGAAGATGCGTTAAAGCTGGTTAGTATTAGAGCTGCAGCTATGCAAAAAGCATGTGAATTGGTGCCATCTACTATGGCTGCAGTGCTTGCACTAGCAGATGACATGGTAGTTCGTATTTGTGCAGAAGTAATGTCAGAAACAAATGAGGTTGTTGTAGCAGCAAATTATAATTGTCCGGGTCAACTGGTTATTAGTGGATCTGTAAAAGGAATTGAAATCGCATGCGAGCGAATGAAGTCCGCTGGCGCAAAACGCGCGCTGGTACTTCCTGTAGGAGGTGCTTTTCATAGCCCATTAATGGCGCCTGCTCGTGAAGAATTGGCAGCTGCAATTGAAGCAACAAATTTTGCAAATCCAATTTGCCCCGTATACCAAAACGAAGTGGCTGCAGCAGTTACAGACCCTACTGCCATCAAACAAAACTTAATCAATCAATTAACAGGTGCTGTAAAATGGACTCAAACGGTGGAGCAAATGGTAGCTGATGGCGCTGCGCATTTCACAGAAGTTGGTCCAGGAAAAGTACTGCAAGGTTTGGTACAAAAGGTTTACAAAGAAGCGGTAGTAAACGGATTAAGTTAGTTGTAGTTTATACATCTAGTATGCCATTAATCCATTCTGGATCGAGGTTGGCTTTGTATTTCTTATAAAAATTGATGGCTGGTTCATTCCAGTCAAGTACTTGCCATACCATTCTTGAAAAGCCTTTATCTTTTGTTTCTTGAACAACCCTATCAAATAATAATTTACCAATGCCTTGGCCACGCATATTTTCTGTTACTATAAAATCTTCGAGGTATAAACATTGTCCTTTCCAAGTACTGTATCTAATGTAATAAAGCGCAAAGCCTACAATGACATTGTCCTTTTCTGCCACAAACGCCCACCACACCCGGTTATTGCCAAAGCCACTTTGTTCGAAATGCGAAAGTGTAACGGTTACTTCGTTTGGTGCTTTTTCGTAAACAGCTAATTCATTGATAAGCCCGAGCATGTTAGGACAATCTTTGATAGTAGCGCGTCTAATATTTATTTGCATGTGTCTTTTGCTTACAATAAATTAACCAAGGGCTTGGGTTAAATCGGCTATGAGGTCTTCAATATTTTCGATACCTACACTCATTCTAATAAGACCATCTGTAATTCCGTATTTAGCTCTTTCCTCGGGGCTTACACCGTAATGACTCATACTAGCTGGGTGCGATACCAAGGTATCTACTGTGCCTAATGAAATTGCACGAACACAAACTTGTAATGCATCAATAAATTTCTTACCTGCTTCGATACCGCCTTTTAATTCAAAACTCATCACAGCACCAGGATGTTTCATTTGCTTTTTTGCCACTGCATAATCGGGATGAGACTCAAGTCCATTATAATTAACTTTTAAAATGGCTGGATGTTTTTCTAAAAATTCTGCAATTGTTTGTGCGTTACTGCAATGCCTATCCATGCGCAGTTCCAGTGTTTTCATACCCTGTCCTAATAAAAAAGCATCGAACGGGTTTGAATTTCCGCCAAGCAGTACATGCCATTTCCAAACAGTTGTGTTCATTTTTTCCAAGTCACTACCAAGTAGTACACCGCCAATAGCAGAGCCATGACCGTTTAAAAATTTAGTCGTAGAATGAAAAACATAATCTACACCGTATTTAAAAGGTTGTTGAAGATAGGGGCTTGCAAAAGTATTGTCTACACTTACTAGGCGATTGTGTTTTTTTGCGATGCTCGTAACTGCTTCAATATCTACGCACTGAATAGTAGGATTGGCAGGGGTTTCGATATGAACGAGTTTGATACTGCTATTTGCTGCGAGTGCATTTTCTACTGCCGCAGTATCGCGCATGTCTACAATAATAACGGTAACGCCCATGGCAGCTACTACTTTATGTAACAGTTCGTAAGTGCCACCATACAATGAGTAATGTGAAAGAACGGCATCACCAGTTCTTAATTCGCTCATAAAAAGCGTGGTCATTGCAGCTTGTCCGCTTGCGTGAAGTAGCGCGCGCAATAAAAGTGGTGCGCCGTTTTTATCTTTTATTCCAAAAGCTTCTAATGCTTCAATTGTTTTTTCTGCGGCAGTAAAAGTAGGATTCCCCCAACGGCTGTATACCCTTGTTTTATCCGCTCCTGCAAAGCGGTTCATGCCTTCTTCGGTACTATCAAATGTAAATGTTGAAGTAGCAAATATGGGTGTTAGGTGTGCATCTTCTGCATTGTTATGGCCAGCAGCGTGCATGGCCACCGAACTAATACCCGTTAAAGGAACTTTATTTTTCATACCATATTATTTTGAATTGTAACCCCAAGTTAAAAGTGTTGCACCCCAAGTAAATCCACCTCCAAAAGCAGCAAGTACAATGTTGTCGCCTTTTTTTAGTTGTGATTCCCAGTCCCACAAACATAGCGGCAATGTAGCAGCTGTTGTGTTACCGTATTTTTGAATGTTAATCATTACTTTTTCTTTGTCGATGCCCATTCTGTTCGCTGTTGCATCAATGATGCGTAGGTTGGCTTGGTGTGGAACAAGCCAAGCAATGTCGTCGCCAGTTAATTGATTGCGTTCTAATAGTTCAGCGCTCACATCGGCCATACCTTTTACGGCAAACTTAAAAACAGCTTGACCTTCTTGGTAGGCAAAATGTTCTTTATTTAAAACGGTTTCTACAGATGCTGGTTTTAATGATCCGCCTGCTTTCATGTGTAAATAATGCCTACCGCTACCATCGCTTTTTAAAATACTATCCTTAATACCAACAGTAGCATCATCTGTAGCTTCCAATAAAACAGCCCCTGCGCCATCTCCAAAAATGATGCAAGTAGCTCTGTCGGTGTAATCTACAATAGCACTCATTTTATCTACGCCAACTACAATTACTTTTTTGAATCGACCACTCTCTATGTACATAGCGCCTGTGGTGAGTGCAAATAAAAAGCCACTACAAGCGGCGCTCATATCATAGCCCCAGGCATTTGTGGCGCCAATTTTATCGCAAATGATATTAGCCGTGGCTGGAAATACCATATCAGGCGTAACCGTGGCACAAATAAGGCAGTCAATTTGGGTAGGATCTAGATTCTTTTTTCTTAATATCTCTTGAACGGCAGGGACAGCCATATCGGAACTCCCTTTGCCTTCTCCTTTTAAAATTCTTCGCTCTTCAATGCCGGTTCTTGATCTGATCCATTCGTCATTGGTTTCCACCATTTTTTCGAGGTCAAAATTGGTTAATTTATCTTCTGGAACATAGCCTCCAACGGCTGTTATCGTTGCTCTTATTTGCTGCATACTTGATTTTCTTAAAATCTTCTAATTTTTGGGGTAAAGATAGGCTCAAATGTCTCGTTTTTTACGCCTATTTTTACAGTTCAATTATGATCGCATTTGTAAGAGGAAAATACGCAATTAAGACGCCAGCCAGAGTGGTTGTTGACGTTAATGGGGTAGGGTACGACCTCCAAATTAGCCTCAATACCTATTCTGCCATTGGGAATGCCGCCGAAGGTCAATTGTATACCTATTTACATATTACAGAAAATGCTCAAACGTTATTTGGTTTTGCAGATGGTGCCGAAAAAGAGCTGTTTTTACAGTTAATTAGTGTTTCGGGCGTTGGGGCTTCAACGGCTCGTATGATGCTTTCTGGCCTTCGTCCCGATGAAATAACCAGGGCTATTGTACAGGGCAATACCAAGCAACTAGAGGCTATTAAGGGTATTGGTAAGAAATCTGCCGAGCGATTGGTACTCGAATTAAGGGATAAATTAGGAAAACAGCATCAAGACGCCCCTTTTGGAGGTGGTTTTGTATCTTCGCCAGATAGCGATGCCGTTCAGGCTTTGGTGGCCCTAGGCATAGGAAAACCTTTAGCAGAACAAGCTGTTAAAAAAACAATAGGAACATTGGGTGCTGATGCGCCGCTTGAAGATGTTATTAAATCTGCCCTAAAAAATTTATAGACTATCGATCAAAATTCTACTTTACCAATTTTACTTTTTTGAGTCGGTTTCGTCAATATTTATTTGGCTTTTTTTTGTTGCTCCATGTACTGTTTAATTCATTTCAGTATGCTTATGCGCAAACAAGAACAGGGCTTCGTTATCCGATCAAGGACCGAAGGGCTGCCTCAATTGTAACGCCTAGTAAAAATCCATTTGATATTAGAGATACAACGCTCATTAAAAAGTCGGTGATTTTTGATCCCATCACTAGACAGTATAAAGTTGCAGAAACAATCAATGGCATACCCTACCGCACACCTAGTTACATAGACTTTGATACCTATGTCAAATTGCAAGCCAAAGCGGACGAAACAGCATATTTTAAAAAGAGGGCAGATGCATTAACAGCACTTAATAAAAAAGTTGCACGCCCACCAATGCAGGTTTACGATAAATTATTTGATCGAATTTTTGGAGTGAGTGATATAATTGGTGGTGCCGGCGGACAAATAAAACAACTTGCCGATCAAGCAAAGCAATTAGGTGAACAATTGGGTGGCCTAAAAGACCAAATAAAAAATACTGCAAATGACTTAGCTACAAATAAATTAAATGTAGACATTAAACCAACAGGTGATGTAACCATTATGGCTGGTTACCAGGGTCAAAATATAAAAAACCCAACGCTTCCCGAAAGAGCCAGAAAAAACGGAGGATTTGATTTTGACATGAACACCAATTTAAGCGTAAATGCGAATATTGGTGACAAATTAAAATTCCCTATCAATTATAATACCCTTGCTAATTTAAATTTTGACAATCAAATTAAGTTGGACTATAAGGGTATGGATGATGAACTGCTAAAAAGTATTGAAGCAGGAAATATTTCATTTCAATCGAGAGGTACTTTAATTCCTTCTGCTCAAAATTTATTTGGTGTTAAATCGCAATTGCAATTCGGAAAATTATTTGTTACTGCAGCACTTGCTAATCAAAGATCTTCGCGGCAGTCAGTAGCATTGCAGGGTGGCGCTTCTATGTTAACTTTTGAAAAAAAGTTAGATGACTACGAAGAAAACCGTCACTTTTTACTGGGACAATATTTTAAAAATACGTTTAACAAGGCGATGAAAAATTTACCTGTTGTAAATACGCAGGTGCAAATTCAGCGCATAGAAGTGTGGGTCACCAATCGCACAGGTACAACTACAGAAGCCAGGGACATTGTGGGCTTTATGGATTTAGGTGAACCGCAACCTTATAATTCAGGGGCAATAGCAGCTACCAGTGGTGGCGCACTTCCATTTAATGGCGCCAATAATTTATACTCGGGACTGGTGGGTAATCCGAGTAGTAGAAACCCTGCAGTTATTAATAGCTTGTTGTTATCTAAAGGGCTTAAGCCGGTTGATGATTATGAAAAAACTTTTGCACGAAAGTTAAACTCAACCGAGTATGCCTTTAATCCACAAATTGGATTTTTATCTATCAATACACAGTTGCAAGCAGATGAAGTACTAGCAGTAGCCTACCAGTACACATACAATGGTCGTGTATACCAAGTTGGTGAATTTTCTCAAGATGTGGCACTTGATTCTAGTAAGGGCGTACAAAAAGTATTGTTTTTAAAATTATTAAAAGCCACTTCTCAACGAATTCAACTTCCTATTTGGGATTGGATGATGAAAAACGTATACTCACTCGATGTTTTTGGCGGTATACAGCGCGAAGATTTTAAACTCAACGTTTTATATGAAGAACCAAGCGGTGGGCTCAAAAGATATTTACCTGAAACATCAAAAGCGACAGAGGGATTTCCATTACTTAGGATATTAAACTTAGATAGGCTTAACAATCGAAACGACCCGCAGCCAGATGGTGTATTTGATTTTGTAGAAGGGTTTACAGTTTTGCAGCAAACAGGTAAAATAATTTTCCCTGTTTTAGAGCCATTTGGAAAAGACTTAGATACGCTCGCTTTTACAGGTTTATCAACTGCTGTAAAACAAAAATATATATACTATCAGTTGTATGATTCTATCAAGGCCATTGCACAGACGTATGCAAACTTGAATCGTTTTGTCATGCAAGGTCAGGTTAAAAGTGGTGGTGGTGGATCCGAAATTCAGTTAAATACATTTAATATCCCACCAGGTTCTGTTAGGGTTTCGGCTGGCGGACAACAACTCCGTGAAGGACTTGATTATAGTGTCGATTATAATTTAGGGAGTATTAAGATATTAAATGCTGCCATTTTAAGCTCCAATGTACCAGTGAGTGTTTCATTTGAGAATAATACTGGTTTTGGTATGCAAAACCGAGGGTTCAGTGGCCTTCGATTAGATTATATCGCCAATAAAAAATTTAGTGTAAGTGCTACCTCGGTAAAATTAGGCGAGCGTCCATTTTTTACAAAAATGAATTATGGTGATGACCCAATTCGTAACACGATGTACGGCCTTGATTTTAGTTATAAATCGGAACTACCTTCTGTGACAAGGCTGTTAAATAGGCTTCCTTTTTATGCTACTAAAACCATGTCTAGCATTAATGCATATGGTGAAGGGGCATTTTTAAAACCAGGGCATCCGCCACAAATTGGTTCTGGCGATCAGGGTCTTATTTTTATTGATGATTTTGAAGGAACAAGAACCAATATTGATTTAAGGTTTCCTTTTGTGGCATGGACACTTGCCTCTACACCGCAGGGTAATCCTAAATTTCCAGAAGCAACATTGACAGATTCTGTCGATTATAATTTTAACCGTGCCAAATTAGCATGGTATAATATTGAACCTAATTTACAAGATAAAAATAGCAGCAACAATCCACTCCGAAGAAATGTAGCGGAGCTTAGTGACCCAAGGGTTAGACAGGTTTTTACCAATGAATTATTTCCGCAGCGTACCACTAATATTACAGATGTTCAAACGGCAACACTAGACCTCGCTTATTATCCCAAAGAAAAAGGACCGTATAATTTTGAAACACGCTCAACCCAAATAGGTGCAGATGGTAAATTTAAAAACCCTGATGCAAAGTGGGGAGGCATTATGCGTGCGATTGATCAAACAGATTTTGAAACAGGAAATATAGAATATTTTGAAATTTGGATGCAAGATCCATTTATTACGAGCCCAAATAGTAGAGGTGGAAAAGTATTATTGAACCTGGGTAATATTAGTGAAGATATTTTAAAAGATGGAAAAAGGTTTTACGAGAATGGAATGAATACGCCTAAAGTACCTGCTCAAGTTGATAGCAGTAATACTTGGGGTAAAACACCCGTGAACCCCATTCAAATTACGCAGGCATTTAGTAACGATCCTGACGACAGACCTTACCAAGATGTTGGATTTGATGGGCTCGATGATAATGCAGAAAAAAATAAAAAGAATTATATCTTACAAAAGCTGGTAAACAATTTTGGCGCGTCCTCTTTGGTGTATCAAAAAGCGCTTATCGATCCTGCCGGCGACAACTATAAGTGGTATCGCGACAATAGTTTTGATGCACCTGGTACTGGTATTTTAGGAAGGTATAAAAATCATAACAACCCACAGGGTAATTCGCCTATTGCTTCTACAGGCGTGTTTACCCCTGCTGCAACACTCTATCCGGATAATGAAGATTTAAATAGAGACAACACATTAAATGAAACAGAAGCCTACTACGAGTATGAAGTTGCTTTAAAGCCAGGCATGGCAGTAGGCGTAACGCCTTATATCACTGACAAAAGAACGCTGTCGGTAAATGCAGCTGACGGAACCGTTAAATCAGAAAATTGGTTTTTGTTCCGTATTCCAATTAGAGGCTATACTAGAAAAGTAGGGAACATGTCTGATTTCAAATCTATTCGTTTTGCGCGTTTATACCTTACCGATTTTGAAGATTCTGTTGTAGTGCGTATGGCAAGAATGGATCTTGTGCGCAACCAGTGGCGTCAGTTTAATTTTAAATTAGATACCACAGGTTCGTATTTACCCATTCCTGTAAATAGTGGCGTAACATTTAATACACTCGCCGTTAATTTAGAAGAAAATAGTAGTCGTCAACCTGTTAATTATTTGATGCCGCCTGGTGTTGAGCGGGTTCAACTACTTAGTAATAATGGCGTAAATCTGCAGCAAAATGAGCAGGCTATGAGTATGCAAATTAAAGATTTAACTTCTGGGGATGCGCGCGCGGTATTTAAAACGGTCCCTTTTGATTTTAGGCAGTTTGGTAGACTTTCTATGTATTTACATGCCGAGTCGGTTCCTGGACAACGCCCACTTTTAGATGATGAATTATATGCAGTTGTAAGATTGGGTCAAGATTTTTTAAATAACTATTACGAGATAAAAATTCCATTAAAAGTTACCAAGCCAGGCAGATATCCAAAAGGACAGGAAGATAAAATATGGCCAGCACTTAATAACCTAGATTTATCGTTACGTTCTTTGATTGATTTAAAACAACGCAGAAATAGTAAGGGGTTGTCTGTTACGAATATATACAGAGAAGCACTTGGCAACAAAATAGTTTCTGTACAAGGAAATCCTAACCTAGGGGAAGTGCGTGGTATTTTAATTGGTGTTGAAAATAAATATTTGCCAGATGGACCAATTATTAGTGCCGAAGTTTGGGCCAATGAACTTAGGTTATCTGAAATGGATGAACAGGGCGGATGGTCTGCACTTGGAAGGGTTGATATGGTATTAGCCGATTTAGGTACCTTATCCGTATCTGCAAATACACATTCTGTAGGGTTTGGAACTATTGAGCAACGCGTTAATGAAAGGGCAAAAGAAAATATGACGCAATTTGATGTTGCAGCTAATATTGAAGCCGGAAAACTACTTCCCAAAAAAGCAAATATTTCTCTGCCGGTGTATGCAAGTATTAATAGAACTGTTTTTACACCTGCTTTTGATCCTTATGATAAAGACATTAGATTTAAAGATCAGTTAGATAGAGCTGCCGTTGAAAAGCGGGATTCCATGAATCAGGTAGCGATGGATCAAACAACCATCAAAACAATCAATTTTACAAATGTAAAAGTGTTGCCTCGTGAAAAATCAACCATGATGAGTCTTAGCAATTTTGATTTCAATTACTCTTATACGCAAACAGCACAAAGTAGTCCTATTGTGGATGAAAACAAAGTAACCAAACAAAGAGGAGGACTTGGATATACCTACAATACGCAGCCTTCATTTATATTTCCATTTAAAAAAGTGATCAAAACCAATACGCCTTGGCTGTCGCTCATCAAAGATTTTAACCTTAATTTAAAACCAAGCCTACTAAGTTTTAGAGCAGATGTGCAGCGTCAGTTTGGACAATTTATTCCTCGAATTGTAAATGCTGTGGATAGTAAAATCGAAAGAGTGGATACTACCTACGATAAGTATTTTACGTTTGACAGGTTTTATAATTTACGCTGGGATTTATCAAACGCAGTTAATCTGGATTTTTCTGCAACCAACAATGCACGTATTGATGAGCCTTTTGGTAGAATTGATACGAGGGTAAAACGAGATAGTGTGCAGCAAAACTTTTTAAAAGGTGGTAGAAATACATTGTATCAACAAAAAGCGGCGATCTCCTATACGGTTCCACTCAATAAATTCCCGCTCACAGATTGGATCACAGCAAGGTATACCTATGCTACAAGTTATAATTGGATAGGAGCAAGTAGACTTGCGTATGAACTTGGAAATACCATAGAAAATTCGCAGGAAAATAATATAAGCATGCCATTTAACTTTGCAAGCCTATATGCGAAGTCTAAATTTTTAAGAGCACTAGATAATATTCCGCCACCAAAAGTGAAAGGCAATAAAATTAGCAGTAAAGCCACACCGGAGCAGTTATTGGGTACTGTACTTCTAAGTAAAAAAGAAACCCTCCAAGGATTAATAGGTGACAAACGTAAAGAAGCTTTTAAAAAGTGGAAGACTTTAAAAAAAGACCAGCGTATTGCAGCAAAAATGCTTAAGGCCAATGAAATGCCAACCTTAAATGGTACAACAAGGTTTACAGGCAAGTTACTTACCATGGTTAAAAATCTATCGCTTAATTACGCTGCCAATTACCGAAGTAGGGTGCCAGGTTTTACCGATAGCTCGCAGTTTTTGGGACAAAATTTTAATTCCTTAGCACCAGGGCTCGATTATGCTTTTGGTAAACAGCCTGATACCAGTTGGCTCAATCAAAAAGCTGCTCAAGGTTTATTATCGCGTGATCCTGGGTTTAACTTTTTGTACAGACAAAGTTTTGAACAGCGATTAAATATTACGGCGCAAGTAGAGCCCATAAGAGAATTACTCATTGATCTTAATTTAGAAAAAACTTTTACAAAAGATTACTCGCAGTTGTTTAAAGATACTTTGGGTGCTGGTAGGATGGAACATTTAAATCCACTTGCTACAGGTGGTTTTAGTGTATCCTATATTTCATTTAAAACGCTTTTTGAAGGCTATACGCCCAACGAAATATCTAGCACATTTAAAACCTTCCAAGACAATAGACTTATTGTATCTAAACGTGTAGCTGCTGCTAACCCTTATTGGCAAACACTTCCAGCTTCTCAAAAGTTCACAACAGACGGGTATGCAAAAGGCTACGGCAGGTATTCTCAAGATGTATTGGTGCCCGCTTTTTTAGCCGCTTATGCAGGGACTGATCCGAATATGGCGCCACTTATCAAGCAATCCAATGCAAAAGTAAGTGCCAATCCGTTTGCTGGCATTATTCCAAGGCCTAATTGGAGACTTACCTATACGGGTCTTACAAAAATTCCTGCAATAGCAGCGAAGTTCAATAATATATCATTTTCGCATAGTTACAAGGGTAACTTAAGTATGAATAGTTTTAATAGTGCGCTATTATATCAAGATCCTTTTAGACTGGGCGGTCCTTCATTTATGGATACGGTGAGCGGCAACTATATTCCATTTTTCTTGGTGCCAAATATTACCATGCAAGAAAATTTCGAACCACTTATTGGGCTTGATTTTACAACCAATAAGCAAATGAACATGCACTTCGAATATAGGAAGGGTAGGCAGCTAAGCCTTAGTTTGGTAGATTATCAATTGAGTGAATCCAGAAGTACCGAGTGGGTATTTGGTTTTAGCTTTCGTGCACAGGGACTTAATTTACCCTTTTCTATTCCGGGTATGAAAAATGCCAAGTTGGTGAATGACCTTACCGTAAAAATAGATTTATCGATGCGCGATATTTCAAATAGTAATAGTAGACTCGATCAAACAAATGCATACGGTACTGGCGGTCAAAAAGAAATCACCATTCAGCCATCTATTGATTATGTATTAAACAGTAGGGTAAATCTTCAATTCTTCTTTGACCAGCGAAGGGTACAGCCTTATATTTCAACAGCTGCCCCTTCAACAACCACTAGGGCTGGCGTTAAAGTAAGGGTATCATTAGCACAGTAAGTGAACAATTAAAATGCGGGGCGCTTTAATTGTTTTTAAATGCCCACTTCCACATTTCTTTCCAGGTTACTTTTTTACCGTACATTAAAATGCCGGTTCTGTAAATTTTTGCAGCCACCCATGTAGTGCCTAAAAATCCAAGCACCAATAAAGCCATGCTTGCAATTAATTGCACCACTGTTACGCCGTCCGGAACGCCATGCGCCACCCTTGCCATCATTACAATAGGTGAGGTTAAAGGGAATAGGCTACCAAAAATGGCGAGTGAACTATTTGGGTCATTTACGGCCTTGGTCATAATAACCATTGCAAAAATGATCGGCATCATAATAGGCAGTAGTAAGCTTTGTGCATCTTGAGGGTCTTCGTTAACCGCGCTACCAACTGCCGCAAATAATGCTGCGTACATGAAATAGCCACCTAAAAAGTAAAACACAAAACATCCAATAATAAGTGTGAAATTAATTTCGGCAAGACCGGCCATAATGCCTTGTAAAGCGCCAGATTCTTTTGCCGCATTTACAGCGCCCATGGCACCTGGTTGCATAGGAGCCGATTGCATCTGCGCAGCAACATCCGGGAAAATAACAGGAATTAAAAACTGAAGGCCAAACACGAGTACAATCCATATGACAAACTGTATTAAACCAACAGCGCCAATACCAAATATTTTACCAAGCATTAACTCAAATGGTTTTACGCTGCTTATAATAACCTCGGCAATACGACTCACTTTTTCTTCCATCACGCCACGCATCACCATGGTGCCGTAAACAAATAGAATGATATAAATTAAAAAGCCTGCAATCATGCCCACTGCATAACTGATGCCTACTTTTGTTTCGTTGTCTTTTTTGCCATCATTGGTGGTAAAACTAATGGCATTATTTTCAAGTCTAGCACTATCTAGTTGGCCTTTAGAGATGTTGAGTGCGAGTAATTTTTTTTCTTCTAGTGCGTTGTTGATTCTGTTCTCGATTTTTTCTCTGGTCATTAAGCCAAGTGCCTTACTTGATCTAAAAGAGATTTGAGGTTCGCCGCTTTGTAGGTTATAGCCGTTTGGAATAAATAAATACGCATCAAATGCTCCGTCATTTAATTTTTTATTGAGTGCGGCGGTATCTGCATCCATAAAACTAAAAATCACTTCGGTACTTTTTCTATCATCAATTTTTCCGTTAAATAACTTTGATTGGTCACTTACCGCTACCTTAAAATTATCGGTGGTTTTAACCTGGAAATAAATCATGAGGGCGTAAAAGCCAAAAATTAAAATAGGAAGACCAATGGTGCTCAATAGAAAGGTTTTCTTTTGAACCCTTGTTTTAAATTCTCTGCTAGCAACTAAAAATATCTTATTCATGGTATGGTCAATTAATTGTTTTGAAAAGCTCTGGTAGTGGCTTTGCTGCCTTCTACTAAATGGATAAATATATCGTTTAATGAAGGCAAGATTTCATTAAATCGTTCAATTAATACATCTTGTTGTAATAAATAATTAAGCACATGGTTGCTGTTGTAGCCTTCATTGATTTTTACAATAAGTTGTTGCTTTTCTTGGTGTTCAATGGTAAAAATGGGACTTGCTAACTCGGTAGGTTGCCCTTTAAATTGAACATTAAATTTATTTTCTTTAAACTGTTGTTTAACATCTGTAACAGTTCCGTCTAATATTTTTTTACCCAAATTCATAAGTATGATATGGTCACAAATTTCTTCTACTTGTTCCATACGGTGGGTCGAAAAGATAATGGTGCTGCCTCTTTGTGCAAGTCCATAAATTTCATCCTTAATTAAATTTGCATTTAATGGATCTAGTCCGCTAAAGGGTTCATCTAGTATAATTAGTTTTGGCTCGTGTAAAACAGTAGTAACAAATTGCAGTTTTTGACTCATTCCTTTACTTAGGTCTTCTACTTTTTTATTCCACCAGCTCTCCATTTCAAATTTCTTGAACCAGAATTTTATTTTTTCGAGCGCTTCAGATTTACTAAGGCCTTTTAATTGTGCGAGGTACATAGCCTGTTCACCAATTTTCATTTTCTTGAAGAGACCTCTTTCTTCGGGCATATAACCAATATGCACAAAGTCGTTTTGAGGATCAAAGGGTTTACCATCAAAAAGTAAATCGCCACTATCCGGGTAAAAAATACCCGTTATCATGCGAAGGAGTGTTGTTTTGCCGGCACCATTAGGCCCCAGTAGGCCAAAAATGCTACCTTGCTCGATAGAAAAACTAACGTCATCCACCGCTTTTTGTGTGGCGTACTGTTTTTGAAGGTTCTTTAACTCTAGAATATTATGCATAGGGGTTGAACTTTGAATATTAAAATTATGATTTCCGGCGGGTTGACGCTTTATTTTTTAGGTAAGGTCTTTTTAAATGACAAGCGGTTGCCAAAAATCTTATTTTCGTGGGTGAAATACGTTTTAAATATGAAATTAACACGCAGTCTTATTGTATCAGCAGTTTTGTTGGGCATTGTATTAGTATCAAGTAGTTGGGGTTTTTTGGTGCATAAAACCACGCATCAGTTAGCGGTATACCAGTTGCCAGTTCCTTTACAATCTTTTTTTTACACCCATATCGATAATGTGGTTTCAAATTCAGTAAGACCTGATCAGCGCCGAAATTCGGATCCTACAGAAGCTACCAAACACTTTATTGATCTAGAAATGTTTGGTCCAGATGCTGCGGACAAAATGCCATTCGAATGGGATAAAGCAGTAGCTATGTTTACCAAGGATTCGCTGATTAAATATGGTTATGTGCCGTATCATATTATTTATATGCAGGCTAAATTAACCGAGGCCTTTAAGCAAAAAAACAAAGACAGTATTTTGTTTTACGCCGCCGATTTAGGGCACTATATTGGAGATGCCCACGTGCCACTTCACACCACTATTAATTATGATGGACAATTGACAGGACAAAAAGGTATGCATAGTTTATGGGAGTCTACGGTGCCTGATATTGAAATAGCGCAATACAATTTATATACAAGCCATAAGGCTAGCTATTTGAGTGATTCAAAAACAGCCATTTGGACAGCAGTTCGCAAGGGCTATAATATGGTTGGATTTATGCTTGAAACAGAACGTACTGTTTCTAAAAACTTTACCGAAGCCGATAAGTATGAATTAAAAATGTGGTACGGAAAAGAAACAAAAGCCTATACACTTCCATTTGCAAAAGCATATGGCATTGCATTAAAAAATACAGTGAATGAAAGGCTTATTGAGTCTGCTAATTTAATTGCTGATTTTTGGTATACCGCATGGGTAGACGCTGGTAAGCCAGATTTGTCTGCATTTGAAAACACATCTTTAGCGCAGGACTTACAAAAAGAGCTCGGCGCGTATCAGCAAAATTCGTTGGTTAAAGATGGCTTTTTGCGTGCCTTAAAAAGATAGCATCAATAACGCGTTCGCCATCCATAGCAGCGCTTACAATACCACCTGCATAACCGGCGCCTTCGCCACATGGGTATAAATTACTAATGGCTGGATGTGCCAGTGTAGCTGTATCTCTAGGGATTCGTACTGGAGAAGATGTTCTACTTTCTGTGGCTACCACTTGTGCTTCATTGGTATAATACCCCTTCATTTTTTTACCAAAAACCACAAAAGCATCTTGTAAATTTTTGCGAATAAAATGAGGTAGTACGTTTTCTAAATTGTGGGGGGCTAGTCCAGGAATGTAACTGCAATTAGCCAGCGAGGTAGACGTTTTATTGGTACTAAAATCGACCATCCGATTAGCCGGTGCTACAAATTTTCCACCACCTGCATCAAACGATTTTTTCTCCACCATGGTCTGAAAATAAAGCAGTAATAGCGGGTCGTTTTCTAGGTCAGTTATTTGTGCCATTGGAAACATAGATTCCAATAATTTTTTATGGCTCGCTTCTTTAAAATAATCGAGTGCATCTTGTTTTTGCACTTCAACTACCATGCCACTATTGGCATACGGGTTGTTTCTTTTGCTCGGGCTCCAACCGTTTACCACCAACTGGCCCGCACTAGTAGCCGCAGGAGCAATGATACCCCCTGGGCACATACAAAAACTAAATACACCTTTACCATGCACTTGCTCTACTAAACCGTAGGAGGCAGGAGGCAGGTTTTCGTCTCGTAAGATGCAGTGGTATTGTACGCGGTCTATAATTTCTTGCGGATGCTCAACCCTTACACCAAGTGCAAAAGGCTTGGCTTCTATCAAAACTTTTTTACTACTTAATAACGAAAAAATATCATTGGCAGAATGTCCCGTGGCAAGCACTACTGCGTCTCCTACAATGGTATCTCCATGTTGAGTTTGTACCGATTTTACAACTCCATTTTCTATGGTAAAATCCACCATTTTTTGCTCAAATTCAATAATGCCGCCAGCGTCTAAAATTTGTTGGCGCATGGCCTCTATAATTTGAGGGAGTTTATTGGTGCCAATGTGTGGGTGTGCGTTGTAGAGTATTTGTTCTTCGGCGCCGTGCTGCACTAAAAGTTGAAGTATTCGGTTGATATCTCCACGCTTATTACTTCTAGTGTATAGTTTACCGTCCGAATAAGTACCTGCTCCGCCTTCTCCAAAACAATAATTGCTCTCTGGGTTTACGAACCCTTCTTTATTAAGTGCGGCTAAATCACGGCGTCTTGCCCTCACTTCTTTACCTCTCTCTATAATATGTGGTTTAATGCCAAGTTCTAGGCATTTTAGAGCCGCAAATAAGCCGGCTGGACCCGCACCTATTATAATTACCTTAGTGGCGGCATGGCTAACGTCCTTGAAGCTAATAGGGGCAAGGGTTATGGGGTTGAAAGGTTCGTCAATAAATGCCTGTAATGTAAGATTTATCCATACCTGCTTACTGCTTCTGGCATCAATTGATTTTTTTAAAATATTAAAACCTGTAACTGCTGTAATAGCATGCCCGCCTGCATTTGCCACATATTGCTTTATGACAGCAGGATTTGCAGCTTCTGAAGGCGTGACTTGTAATTGTACTTGTTTTTGCATTAGAATGGTAGGTCGTATACCGCGTCTTGGGCAGGCGGCATATCAAAATATTCGTTAGCTTTTGCGCTATCTTGACCTAATTTGACCCCTTCCATACGCCAAGCGTCCAAATTTGTAATAAAATTTTCTTTGCCCTCTTTTACCCACTTGGTACCCTTGATATTGAACTGTACACGCAGGTCATCCCCCAGGTTGTACTTGTCGGGCATGGCGGTTTTGTCCTGAACACATTGAAATTTTATGTAATTAGTAATACTGCGACCTCCAATGTCTTCGGTCTTTTCTATCACAAATTCCCTGGTTTTAAAGGTCTCTGTGCGCTGAACAATATCAAATTTTGCAACCAATTTTCCGGTAATCTCGTAAGACATAATGGTATATTTTTTAGGATTCAAAAGTAGGTTTTTAGGGCTTAAAAACAGATAAAATCCAAACACTGGTTTGTAATTGGGAAAATAATGAAATAAAAAAATTTTTTTTTCAACATAAAGTATACATATTCGCAGTCCCGTAACACTTTTTGAAAGCTGTCAAATTCGTTAGAGTTTTTGTTGAAAAAAGGATATATTGAGGACCCGAAAAGAATACGTTAACCTAATTATAAATTGTTCGTAATTGTATGGCTAAAAGTGCTGAATTAGTTTGGAGCAGTTGTCTAAAGATCATTAAAGATATTGTCGAGTGGCAGCATTTTAAAACATGGTTTGAGCCTATTAACCCAGTAGAGTTAAAAGGGAACGTATTGTTAATTCAAGTTCCTAGTCAGTTCTTTTTCGAGTACCTCGAAGAGCATTATGTCAATTTATTAGCCAAAACATTAAAGCGTGAGTTAGGTAAAGAGGCGCGTTTAGAATATAGAATTATGGTGGATAGTGGAAACAGCAACAGCCGTAGCGGCTCGATGGATGTTCCTGCTAGCAACATGAAAACATACAATAACAACGAAATGAATTTTCCACTGGTGATTGATAATCCAGTTAAAAATCCATTTGTTATTCCGGGTCTTAAAAAAATGCAAATTGATCCGCAGCTAAACCAGCTGTATACTTTCGAATCTTTTATAGAGGGCGATTGTAACAGAGTGGCACGTAGAGCGGGTAAAACAGTTGCAGAAAAACCAGGCGCCAATTCATTCAATCCACTTGTTATTTATGGTGGAGTAGGCCTTGGTAAAACGCATTTAGCACAAGCTATTGGAAATGAAGTAAAGCGATCGCACCCTGGAAAAGTGGTGTTGTATGTGAGCAGTGAAAAGTTCATCAACCAGTTCCAAGACCATAGCCGTAACAATGCCATCAATGATTTTATTCACTTCTATCAACTGATAGATGTGCTTATTATAGACGACGTTCAATTCTTTAGTCGTGCCGAAAAAAGCCAAGATGCATTTTTTGCCATCTTTAACCACCTTCACCAAAGCGGTAAGCAATTAGTGCTGACATCTGATAAATCCCCTAAAGATTTAGATGGTATGCAAGAGCGTTTATTAAGCAGGTTTAGATGGGGGTTAAGCGCCGACTTACAAGTGCCAGACTACGAAACACGTATAGAAATCTTAGAAAAGAAGATGAAGAACGATGGCCTTGATATGCCTAAAGAAGTGGTTAAGTATGTTGCTTATAACATTAATACCAACGTTCGTGAATTAGAAGGAGCTCTTATTTCACTTCTCGCTCAATCTTCTTTAAACAAGAAGGAAATTGATGTTGAGCTAGCTAAAAAAGTACTTCGCAATTTTGTTAAAACGAGCAGCAAAGAAATTACGATCGACGCCATCCAAAAAATGGTTTGTGAGTATTTCGATGTTCCTTACGATAAGTTGTTACAAAAAACACGTAAGCGTGAAATTGTGCAAGCGCGTCAAATTACTATGTATCTCGCTAAAGCTTTCACTAAAAACTCACTTAAAACAATAGGGGAACACTTTGGTGGTCGTGACCATACCACAGTTATTCACTCTTGTCAAACCGTAAAAGACCTTATGGACACTGACTCTATCTTTAGAGAAAACGTAATGGAGCTCACGCAAAAAGTTCAATTGGCTGCGATGTAAGCCTTGATTATGAATAGAATCTGACTTTTTAATAAATATTTTACCAAAAGCGCTTAAAACTCAATATTTTAAGCGCTTTATTTTTGGGAATTAAGATGCATCACCTTATTTTTGCAACCCTCTCCAAAAAGGGAGTAAGGACGGTGAGGTGGATGAGTGGCTGAAATCAGTAGTTTGCTAAACTGCCGTACGGGTTAAACTGTACCGCGGGTTCGAATCCCGCCCTCACCGCACTTTAAACAAGCGGCAAACTACAAAATCGGGAAGTGGCGCAGGCCGGTAGCGCATCTGGTTTGGGACCAGGGGGTCGCAGGTTCGAATCCTGTCTTCCCGACAAAGAGCATCAAGAAATTGGTGCTCTTTTTTTTATGTTAAAAACCCATGTATGTATGGTTTTTTCCTTGATTAATAATATTGTAAAGCATCTTACTGATCTAATTTTAAAGAGTTGGTGATAATCCGAGTGAAGCCCTTCACAATTAAAATTGGATCAGGAATAGGTCAGAAAAATCAAAAGGAACAGTTACACTTTCAAATGCAGATCAAAGAATCAGATTATGATGGCGGTATCAAGGTAAAAGGTAAAATGTATTCTTTGAGTATTGGTCATTATGACAAACTCAATTTGAAAGCAACAAAGAAGATTGCACTACAAATTGAATTAGACATTACTGATAGTCAGTTCGATGATACATTGGTGAAGTATAGCGTTAAGGTGAATAAGGCTGAAGAAGAGTCGGAAAAGCACCTAACTGCAGAAAACGCTTAAACTGACTCCTCGTTGTACTTGAAGATGCCCCCTAAAAAGAGTCAAAGAGTATTTGTTTGGGATGCTATAAATATTGAAGCTGGTAAAAGTGTAAACCTATTTTGTTTCGGTATAATATAATATAATAATTTTACTAGAAAAATTAGCTTGACACGTAATGCTTATCATTTTTTTAAAAAAAAGTCTAAAAAATACGTTGTTGAATATTTTTCTATTTATTAAATTTTGTATACAAAATCTTTACATCATCTTTAATTGATGAAGTATAACTGTCTTGTTTAATAACACGTAATGTTTCTTTTTCGGTCTCTGGTGTTTTTTGATATTCAGTTAATGTATATCCCGCAAAATCAATATATAGTTCAGGGATATATTCAATAGAATCATCTAAAATATATTTTTTAAAATCTTCTTTAGATAAAGATATTTTACCTACACAATGAATCGAACTACCTGAAAGAAATGTAATGTCGTTTGAGAAATTAATCTCTTTAGAATCTCGATACATTGTAAAGAATCCAAAAGATTTAAATTCCTTATTATTTCCATCTAACCCACCAATGTTTTTTAAGTGAAAAATTGGTGAAAAAAGTACACTACTAAGAATACCTTGTTTAGTAGGAAGAATTGGTTCTCCATCATTAGTAATATCACATTCAACTGTTATTTCCATATTTTGTAGTGACTTATTGTAGGTAAGGTTTGTAAATTTGATATCCGAGACGTGAACATCTTTAATAACCTTCCAACTAATACCGTCATAATCAACTGTAGGTGAATTATTCAAAAAATACCAATAACCTAATAAACCTCCAAGAATTGGGATAATAACCTGAAATATTGGTTTTATTTTCATGTTTTTTTTGATTAAATTTTTCTAAAAATAAATTCCTCTAAACGAATATTATTATCAATTAATTTTATCTATTTGATATTTTCCTTAATAATTTTATTATGGTTGATATAGAACCTATAAAAATTAAACTAAAAAGAACTCCAAATATTATAAATAACCATTTTACAACCATTCCAATTGGATTATCTGTACTATTAATACTGTAAATCACTCCAAAAAAGATTGATAAAAAACCAATTATTCTGATAACTGGTAAGATTATTTTATCTATCTGTTTTTCTATAGGAAGTTGTTCTGTATCGTTCCCTATACCTTTTCGGTATAAGTTTATTATTTGTGAAAAGAAATTCATGTTAATTTTATTTAATGTTGTCATAATTTACATATTTAAATTGAAACTATGTACCTAATGTTTCATTTTATTCCTTTATGTTGTGAACGAATATTAATGTGATTGATAATCAAAGAGTTAGTATATAGGCGTATTTAATATATTCGTTTACGAGAATATTAAGCTATTAACGAATAAAACACAAAGCTTAGGACATTTGCGAAGCAAATAGAATAATTTGTGGTTACTCTACCCCCATCAAGGATGCCGGAACGAAGTGACGGCCATCCCACACAAAAAAAAATATGAAACTAACCGAAGACCAACAGTTTGAGCAAATCGATTTTCAGGTTCAATCATTTACAATTGGTGAATATGAAAATTGCAGTTTTATAAAATGCAGTTTTATTGGAATCGATTTGGCAGGATCTATGTTTATCAATTGCTCATTTACAGATTGTGATATGAGTGTTGTAAAAGTAAATCAGGTTGTTTTTAGAGATACGCATTTTGTGGGTTGTAAACTCATTGGCATTTTATTTGATTCGTGTAAAGAATACGGACTAGATGTTTCTTTTAATAATTGCATCATCGATAATGCGTCATTTTATGGAACCAAAATAAAAGGCCTTCGTTTTGTGAAGTCTTCTGTTAAATCGGTAGATTTTACAAATACTGATTTAAATACGGCAGTATTTGATGCTTGCGATTTACTACATGCAAAATTTGACAATTCTAATCTCGAAAAAGTAGATTTTACTTCTTCCTGTAACTACACCATTGATATGGATGCAAACCGGATTAAAAAGTCGAAACATTCGGTACAAGGGGCGATGGGGTTACTTTGTAAGTATGATGTCATTATAGAAGCGTAGATCCGTCAATAGCTTATATATTTAAAATATAGCGCTAACTTCGTGCCCTCATGACATTCAACGATTTAAATTTAAATACGCCACTTTTTTCGGCCCTAGACGATTTGGGTTATACAACACCAACCACCATACAGCACAAAGTGTTTTCTGTGGCTATGTCGGGCAAAGACGTTTGTGGTATTGCTCAAACGGGTACGGGTAAAACTATTGCCTATCTACTCCCTTGTTTGCGTCAGTGGAAATTTGATAAAAATAAAGACCCTCAAATATTAATTGTTGTTCCAACCAGGGAGCTTGTGGCACAGGTTGTTGAAACCATCAATAAGTTGTCAAGTTATATGAGTTTGGTAGCCATAGGGGTTTATGGAGGTATTAATATTAATACCCAGCAAATTGAAGTTGAAAAAGGAGCGGATGTAATTGTGGCAACACCCGGAAGGCTCTATGATTTAGCCATGAATGGGGCTTTTAAAACTAAGTACATTAAAAAATTAGTGATTGATGAAATGGATGAAATGCTCAATTTGGGCTTTCGTACCCAGCTTAAAAATATCATGGATTTGCTTCCTCAAAAAAGGCAGAATCTTTTGTTTTCTGCAACTATTACGCCAGAGGTTACAGCGCTCATGGATACTTTTTTTAATGCACCCGAAGTCATTGAAGCGGCGCCTACAGGAACGCCACTCGAAAATATAGAACAGCAAATTTATCAGGTCCCAAATTTTAATACCAAAGTAAACTTGCTTTCACATTTGATTACAAGTGATGCGCGTATGCAAAAAGTTTTAATTTTTGCAGCTACCAAAAAACTAGCAGATCAATTGTATGAATCTGTAGCTACAAAATTTGAAGGAAGGGTAGGTGTGATACATTCTAATAAAGAGCAAAATCACCGTTTTAATACCGTACGTCTTTTTAAAGATGGTACGTATCAATTTTTAATTGCTACAGACATTGTGGCAAGGGGTATTGATATTGCAGAAGTAACACACGTTATAAATTTTGACACACCCGATGTGCCTGAAAATTATATCCACCGCATAGGACGAACGGGTAGGTTTGATAAAAAAGGTATCGCCATTACTTTTACCACAGAAAAAGAAGCGCCATTACTAGCAGCTATAGAATCGCTGATGCAGTATCAAGTGCCGGTTGTTGCTATACCTGCTGATGTAGAAATCTCATCTGTTTTAACAGAAGATGAAATCCCTAAAGTGATCATGAAGGAAATATCTCAGAAAGTTAAAAAAGTGGTGAGCACTGCGGGTCCTGCCTTTCACGAAAAATCTGCAAAAAATAGTAAGTCAAATGCAAAAACCAGTAGAAAGGATGTGATGCAAAAAAAGTACAAGAAGCCTATTAAAAGAAGCGCTAAGAAAAAATAAATCTTTAATTTTATTATATAATCAGAAACCCTTGGATGCACCTGTATTATTAGTAACGCCACCATTTACGCAGCTCAATACGCCGTATCCGGCTACTGCTTATTTAAAAGGTTTTTTTAATACAAAAAATATTAAAAGCGAACAGGCAGACCTGGGTATAGAAGTTACACTTCAAATTTTTTGCAAAAAAGGATTGATTCATTTATTTGAAGCCGTAGAAAGTAAATACGGCGATACATTAAATAACAATAGTACGAGAATTGTAGCACTCAAAGAGCGGTACATTAATAACATCGATAGCGTTATACTTTTTTTGCAAGGGAAGCAACCTACACTTGCACATTTAATTGCCACCCGTCAATTTTTACCTGAAGCAAGTGCCTTTGAGCAAATGGATGATTTGCATTATGCTTTTGGTAGCATGGGTAAACAAGACAAGGCCAAGCATATTGCTACCATGTACCTCGAAGACCTCGGTAATTTAATTAAAGATACCATTGATCCGTATTTTGGTTTTAGTAGATATGCCGAAAGCTTAGGAAGGTCAGCTAATAGTTTTGATGAATTATATGCAGCTCTTAATGCGCCAGTAACATATATCGACGTTATTTTATTAGACATACTTGAAACTTATATCAAGCGGGTAAATCCTCTATTAGTTTGTTTGTCAGTTCCTTTTCCAGGAAATTTATATACATCGTTAAGGTGTGGGCAATATATCAAAAAGAATTATCCGGCTATTAAAGTAGCGATGGGTGGTGGTTTTGCAAACACCGAACTCCGCTCACTATCGGACGCGCGCGTGTTTGAATTTTATGATTTTATCACACTCGATGATGGCGAAGCGCCCCTCGAAGTATTGATCAATCATATAGATGGAAAAATAACTGCACCCGAATTAAAGCGCTGTTTTACACTTGTTGATGGTAAAGTTAGCTATATCAATAATTCTATTTGGCCCGATTATAAACAAGCTAATGTTGGTACGCCCGATTATTCGGGGCTCCTATTAGACAAGTATATTTCTGCTATCGAAGTAGTAAATCCCATGCATAGTTTATGGAGTGATGGCAGATGGAATAAATTAACCATGGCACATGGATGTTACTGGGGTAAATGTACTTTTTGCGATATCTCACTCGACTATATAAAAAGCTATGAGCCCATTGCTGCATCATTATTAGCTGATAGGATGGAAACTTTAATTGAACAAACAGGCCAAACTGGATTTCACTTTGTGGATGAAGCGGCGCCACCATCTCTTATGAAAGCGCTAGCCATAGAAATTTTGCGCAGAAAATTAGTGGTGAGTTGGTGGGCTAACGTAAGGTTCGAAAAAAGTTTTACACGCGATCTTTGTCAGTTACTAAAATCTGCGGGATGCATTGCGGTGAGTGGTGGGCTAGAAGTAGCATCAGATAGGCTTTTAGTGCTTATTGATAAAGGAATTACCGTAGCGCAAGTAGCAAAAGTGAGTCAGCATTTTACAGAAGCAGGTATTATGGTGCACGCTTATTTGATGTATGGTTTTCCAACACAAACAGAGCAAGAAACAATTGATTCATTAGAAATGGTGCGTCAACTTTTTGAAACGGGTGTATTGCAATCTGCATTTTGGCATTTATTTACCATGACAGCACATAGCCCAGTGGGGTTAGATCCTGATAAGTATAAAGTGATCAAGCATACCAAAGAAATTGGAACTTTTGCTAACAACGATATTGTACATATTGATCCAACAGGAGCGGAGCATGAACTTTTTGGATATGGATTAAAAAAAGCATTACTCAATTACATGCATGGTGCTTGTTTTGATTTTCCATTGCATAAATGGTTTGATTTTAAGACACCCAAAACTTTGGTAGCGCCTAATTATATTACAGCAGCTTTGCAAACACCTGATTATAACAATGCAACAAATTATAAAGTGATTTGGTTAG
Source organism: Sediminibacterium ginsengisoli (assembly GCA_945901845.1). Taxonomy (GTDB): domain Bacteria; phylum Bacteroidota; class Bacteroidia; order Chitinophagales; family Chitinophagaceae; genus Sediminibacterium; species Sediminibacterium ginsengisoli_A. The sequence continues at coordinate 33,625 of CAMDLR010000019.1, forward strand.
GTGGAACACCCGTTTCATCTATAGTTCAGCGTTCTAAAAAAGGCAGTCAGTGGGAAGAAATGAATTTGCTTTTTCAAACAACACAAGCACCATTAAATATTTCGGTAGATCCTGCAAAAGGCAGTTGGTTGTTAGAGATATTACAAAAGACAGCAGTAGCCGAAACCGTTGGTATGACTTATGCTGTTGTTAAAGAGAGCTATGAAGCCGCTGGTCTCGAAGACTTTGAACTTTTCTGGGATAATAAACCAGTTACAACACTTTATAAAGCAGGTCTGTTGAAAATTTAATTATTATCTGCTTATTTCAATATCGTCACCGACCCAGTTATTATTTTTCGTCCATTTTTAGGATTGATAATATAGTAGTAGGTACCAATGGGTAAAGGGCTTCCGTTGTATAGTCCATTCCAAGGGTTGTCATACCCCACCGATTTAAACACGGGTTGTCCGTATCTATTGTACACATCAATGGTAGCGCCTGGGTAGCTTTCTAAATATTTTATCACCCAGTTATCGTTAATGCCATCCCCATTTGGAGAAAAGGCGTTGGGTACTTCTGGTGCGAGTAATAGTTTAATAAATATATCATCGCTAACCATACAGCCACCTTGTCCGGTAAGTTCTAGTATGTACGTTACATCGCCAAGCGGTGTACTTCGAGGCACAGCTGCCGTATCACTATTTAAATAGAGTGCTGGCTTCCATTTGTAGGTAAGGTTATTACCAAAAACAAATGCGGGTCTAATAAGTGCGGTACCACCTTCTAAGATTTTAAAATCGGGCCCTAGTTTGAGGTGCGGATACGGGAAGGAAGTAACCGTTTTACTAATGGTATCACTCACACAGTTTTGTCCATTAAAGCCAAATAGTTTGATGGTAAAAATACCAGAGTCTCTAAAACGTTTATTAGGGTTTTGAACACTTGATGCATCTGATTGTCCTAAATCCCATACCCATTTATTGATAGGGCTTGTGATGCCAACCGATTGGTCTGTAAAGTTTATAACATCACCCATACAAATACTATCCGGACTAATGGTAAAGGCTGCCTTTGGTTGCGGATAAATGGTATTTAGTACCTGCGTTAATGAGTCAATACAGTTGTTATTACTGGTTACAATGAGTTTTACGTTTACGGGGCCTACAGCGCTGTATTTGTGGGTTGGATCCTTGCTTGTAGAACCTGTGCTATTATTTGGATTTCCAAAGCTCCAAGCGTATTTAAAGCTAGCTTCTGATCCATCTATAATACTAGAACTGTTGGTAAAGGTTCCATTCCCATCCGGTAAACAAATGCTAGGTAAACTAAAGGCAGGCTTAGGTAATGGGTTTACTTTTACAAGCTGTGTATTAAGCACAGATACACAACCACTATCGGTGGTTACTTTAAGTGATACGGTATAGGTTTTAGTGGTATCAAATATTTTAGAGAACACAGCACCTGATGTTTTAGACGACGTGGTTGCGTCTCCAAAATCCCAGGCCCAAGTAATGATATTGCTATAATTGGCTACAGAGCTATCTGTAAATACAAGGTTGTTTTTTTCACAACTAGGAAGTCCAGCACCCCACTTAGCAGTAGGTGAAGGCCACACGGTAATACTACGCGAGGCAGAGTCTTTACAACCTATTACACTTGAGGTGTACATATACTTGATTGGATAGGTGCCAACCCCCGCAGTAGCCGGGTTAAACACACCTGTAGCACTCACACCTGTTCCGGAATAAGTAAAGCTACCCGGTACATTATTATCAAAACTAGCCTGTGTAATTTGACGCGGAGTAGCTTCGTTACAAATACCCGGTATGGTGGTAAAAGTCACTTTTGGACTTTGGTTAACAACCGCAGTTTTAGACACCGACTTGCTACAACTAGCCGCGTTACCAGAAAAAGCTTTTAAGGTAATGGTATAATTTTTAGTAGCCGGGGCTTGAAAATTAGGATAACGAAAAGCGTATACTTTACCTAAAAAAGGCGATTCATCAATTGTTTTTTTAGTGAGGTCATTAGCGTCCCAATAAATCTCGAGCCTTGTTACATCCCCAAAATCTACCACCGATAAATTTTTAATCCGCACCGAATCATTGCTACAAAGTGTAGTAGGCGCTAGTATCTCAAAATCAGGGTTAGGGTTTGCACCGTTAACCGTAAAGCTGCTGGTTAGTGAATCGACACAACCAAAAGAAGTGACTTTAAGTGACACACTATACACCGCCGACTTATTGTATTTGACAGCAGGGTTTTTAGCAGTTAACTGCGCAGGCGTATAAGTAGGGCCTGGTGTAATAGCAGGGCTGCCCGCATTAAAATTCCACTGGTACGAAAAATTAGTAGCACCATCTGCAGATGCTGTACTATCTGTAAAAACCGCGTTTGCATCATTTAAGCATACTTCGGG